>WOZP01000107.1 GCA_011620215.1 Rugosibacter sp. | reverse complement strand
CTGCCTTGAAAAGTCGGCGCTGACAACACGGCGACTGATTTCACTCGCCTCCTGCCGTTAGAATTCATTCATTTTCCTTTTTCTGAAAACTCCCATGTCACGCGCCTTCAAAATTGCTCCCAGTATTCTTTCCGCCAACTTTGCCAAGCTCGGCGAAGAGGTGTCCAACGTCATCGCCTCTGGCGCGGACTGGATTCACTTTGATGTGATGGACAACCATTACGTGCCGAATCTCACCATCGGCCCGCTGGTATGCGAGGCAATTCGCCCGGTCACTGATGCGGTGATTGACGTACATCTGATGGTCAAGCCGGTGGATCGCCTCATTCCTGACTTTGCCAAAGCCGGGGCGAACGTGATCACTTTTCATCCGGAAGCGTCTGACCATATCGACCGCACCCTCGCGCTCATCCACGATTGTGGTTGCCAGGCCGGGCTGGTGTTCAATCCCGCCACGCCTTTGCAATACATGGATTACGTCATGGATAAACTCGACATCGTGCTCTTGATGAGTGTGAATCCCGGATTTGGCGGGCAGGCGTTTTTGCCCATCACGCTGGACAAGCTGCGTGGCGTGCGGTGTCGTCTGGATATGTACAAGAAAAAAACCGGTCGCGACATTCTGCTGGAAGTGGATGGCGGCGTGAAGGTGGACAACATCGCCGACATCGCCCGTGCCGGGGCGGATACCTTCGTTGCTGGCTCCGCTGTATTCGGCGCAGGCAAGGATACTGACGCGCATCGCTACGATAGCGTCATCAGTGCCCTGCGCGCGCAACTGGCAGCGGTGTAAATGCCTGCCCCTCATTTGCGTACCCTGACCATCGACCTCGACGGCACGCTGCTCAACACCCTGCCCGATTTAGCCGCAGCAGCCAATGGCATGCTGCGCGAGCTGAGGCTGCCTCTCCATTCCGAAGCCACCGTCGCCACGTTTATCGGCCGGGGCGTGACAGACTTGGTCACGCGCTGCCTGCCTGCCGAGCAATCCGCCGACGCCACTTTTTTAGCCAATGCGCTGCCCATTTTTCGCCGTCATTACATGGCAGAAAACGGCCGCCGAACCGTGCTCTACCCCGGTGTCATGGAAGGTTTGAATGCCTGGAAAAACGCAGGCATCCCCATGGCGGTAGTCACCAACAAGGCCGCAGCCTTTACCGAGCCTTTGCTCGCCGCCACAGGCTTGTCCGCGTTTTTCAGTCTTGTTTTATCAGGCGACAGCCTGCCCGAAAAAAAGCCGCACCCGCTACCGCTGCTGTATGCCTGCCAACATTTTGGCGTAGCGCCCGAAGACAATCTGCATATCGGGGATTCCAAACACGATGCAGAGGCCGCGCGTGCTGCCGGTTGCCATGTGTGGCTTGTGCCTTATGGATACAACTCCGCAACCCCCGTGCAGGCGGTGGATTGCGATGCTATAGTCGCCACGCTTGCCGAAGCCGCCCAGCGCATGATCAAGGGCTGATTTCCCCTCTCATTCGCCGTCTTGCGAGCGCCGACTTTTCTCAGTCACCCCAGCGTATGAAAATGACCGTTTATCTTGTGGAGTACCCATGAAGCCTATCGACCAAAGCGAATTCGACCGCCTCGCCGCCGCAGGCTATCAGCGCATTCCGCTGACGCTGGAAACTTTCGCCGATCTCGACACGCCGCTGTCGCTGTATCTCAAGCTGGCCAACCAGCGCAACAGTTTCCTGCTCGAATCCGTCGTCGGCGGCGAGCGCTTCGGGCGCTATTCCTTCATCGGCTTGCCGGCGCGCACGCTGCTGCGCGCCAACGCCTGGCGCACCGAAGTAGTCTGCGACGGCCAGGTGATCGAAACCGCCGAGGGCAATCCGCTCGACTTCATCGCCGAATACCAGACGCGTTACAAGGTATTCATCCCCGAAAACTTCCCGCGTTTCTGCGGCGGCCTGGCCGGTTATTTCGGCTACGACGCCGTGCGCTACATGGAGCACAAGCTGGCGCAGTTCGGCAAGCCCGATGAAATCGGCATGCCCGACGTGTTGTTGCTGCAAACCGAAGAGCTGGCCGTCATCGACACGCTGGCCGGCAAAATCTACCTGATCGTGTATGCCGACAGCACAACGCCCAACGCCTACGCCGCAGCGCATGCGCGCCTCGATGCACTGGCAAGGCAATTGCGCGCGCCGGTGAATATTCCGGCCAGCGCACCGGTTGCCGCGACGCAGGTGATACGCGATTTTGCCAAGGCCGATTACCTGGCCGCCGTGCAAAAAGCCAAGGACTACATCGCCGCCGGCGACATGATGCAGGTGCAGATCGGCCAGCGCCTGAAAATGCCCTTCACCTGCCCGCCGCTCACGCTCTACCGCGCCTTGCGCTCGATCAATCCTTCGCCCTACATGTATTTTTATGACTTCGGCGACTTCCAGGTGGTCGGCGCTTCGCCAGAAATTCTGGTGCGCCAGGAAACGGCGCCTGATGGCAAATGGGTCACCAACAAACGCATCACGATCCGCCCGCTGGCCGGCACCCGCCCGCGCGGCGCGACGGCGGAAGAAGACAAGGCGAATGCCGAAGAGCTGCTCGCCGACCCGAAGGAACGCGCCGAGCACGTGATGCTGATCGACCTGGCGCGCAACGACATCGGCCGCATCGCGCAGACCGGCTCGGTGCAGGTCACCGACCAGATGGTCATCGAGCGCTATTCGCATGTCATGCACATCGTCTCGAATGTCGAAGGTGCGCTGCTGCCCGGCATGGATAACCTGGACGTGCTCAAGGCCACCTTTCCTGCCGGCACGCTGACCGGCGCGCCGAAAATCCATGCCATGGAAATCATCGACGAGCTGGAACCGGTCAAGCGCGGGCTGTATGGCGGCGCGTGTGGTTACCTGAGTTTTTCCGGCGAGATGGACATGGCCATCGCGATCCGCACCGGCATCGTCAAGAACGGCATGCTCTATGTGCAAGCCGCCGCCGGCATCGTCGCTGACTCGGTGCCCGAGAGCGAATGGCAGGAAACTGAAAACAAGGCCCGCGCACTGATCCGCGCGGCGGAACTCGCCCAGGCCGGGCTGGACCACGTCCAGCCGACATAGCGGCATTTCTCCTGCCCAGGCATTGCTGCATGCCGTATCATCATCCGCTATGGCGAGTAAGGAGTTTTTTGCTATTCCACCCGGCTCCCTTAAGACTGCTTTACTCCCTTAAGATTGCTTTAAGTTAAGGCGCGCAAAATGATGCCCACTATGACCAAACGACTCCTCCTCGCGCTCCTCTGCCTGCCGCTTTGCGCCCAGGCGGAGAATATCCTGCTCAAGCTCTCGCCGGAGCAGATCAAGTCATCATCCATTACGGCCCAGCCGCTGAACAGCTTTGAATCGGGCGGTGGCAGGCGCTTGCCTGCGCAGGTTGTGGTGCCGCCACGGCAGATAGAAGTCATCAGTGCGCCGCTGGCCGGTGCCGTCACTGCCGTGCTTGCCGCCTATGGCGAAAGCGTGAACAGCGGACAGCCGCTGGTGCGCCTGCAGGGCGCGCAAATGCTGGAGTTGCAACGCGATTACATCCAGGCGCAGGCGCAAGCCGAGGTTGCCAGTGAGAGCCTCCGCCGCGACGAGGCGCTCCATGCGGATGGCATCATCCCTGGCAGTCGGCTGTCCGTTGCCCGTGCTGCCGAACGCCAGGCTGGCGCGCAACTGGCGGAGAAACGCCAGTCCTTGCACCTGGCGGGGCTGGGCGCACCGGGCAGCGCAGCCAAGGGCTTTTCCGGCATCGCCGAGATTCGCGCGCCATTTGCCGGTGTTGTGCTTGAATCCGCCGTGCAACCGGGGCAGCGCGTCGAATCCAACGCCCTGCTGTTCAAGCTGGGGCGCATTGATTCCCTGTTGTGGCTGGAAGTCCAGGCCACCCCCGCCCAGGCCGCAGGCCTGGCGCCCGGCGACAAGGTCATGGTGGCAGGCTGCGCACAAAGCGGTCGGCTGACCCTGATCGCGCCGCACATGAATCCGGCGACCCAGTCCCTGCTGCTGCGCGCAGAACTGCCCAAGCCGGGGTCATGCGTCAAGCCCTTCCAGTTCGTGCAGGCGACCATCACGCCGACCACACCGCCATCCGGCAATATCTGGCGCGTGCCCGTCAGCGCGCTGGTGCGCCATCAGGGCAAGGTCTGGCTGTTCGCCGCGGTGGCTGGTGGCTTCAGCCCTATCCCGGTGACGGTGCTGGATGAGACTGAAAAAACCTCGCTGGTTTCTGTCGCGATGCCGGGTGAAACCCGCGTCGTCACCCATGGCGTGCTCACCCTCAAGGCTGCCTGGCTGGGCCTGGGCGCGGCAGCCAATTAAGCGCGACAAGACACCATGTTCACACGCCTGATTGAATTTTCGCTTACCCAGCGCCTGCTGGTCATCGTCGGTACCGTGCTGTTGATTGGGGCCGGCATCGTGGCCTTCCGCGACTTGCCGATTGACGCCTTTCCCGATGTGTCCTCGACCCAGGTCAAGATCATCATGAAAGCGCCGGGCATGACACCCGGAGAAGTCGAAGCGCGCATCGTGACGCCGATCGAGCTTGAAATGCTGGGCATCCCGAAGAAGAGCCTGGTGCGCTCGGTGGCCAAATATGCGATTGCCGACATTACCCTCGACTTCGAGGAAGGCACGGACATTTACTGGGCACGGCAGCAGGTCTCCGAACGGCTTGCCGGTGTGATGAAGGATCTGCCGGATGGCGCAAGTGGCGGGCTGGCGCCGATCACCACACCATTGGGCGAGATGCTGATGTTCACGATAGAAGGCGACCTGCCCCTGGCGGAAAGGCGCAGTCTGCTCGACTGGGTCATCCGCCCGCAGTTGCGTACCCTGCCCGGCGTCGCCGACGTGAATAGCCTGGGCGGTCATGTGCGCACCTTCGAAGTGACACCCCAACTGGTGGCGCTCAAGGCCCGGAACCTGATGCTGGCGGACCTGCAACGGGCGCTGGAAACCAACAACCGCAACGACGGCGCAGGCCGCCTGACAGAAGGCGAGGAATCCTTGCTGGTGCGCATCGAAGGTAGCATCAAGGGCATTGATGACATCCGCGCCATCGTGGTTGCCGACCGCAATGGCGTGGTGACACGCGTCGGCGACGTGGCCGATGTGCATATTGGCAGCCTGACCCGCTATGGGTTCGTCACCCATGGTGGCAAGGGTGAAACCGTCGAAGGCCTGGTGCTCGGCCTGCGCGGTGCCAATGCCCGCCAGGTGGTGGAGGGCGTGCGCGCCAAGCTGAAGGAAATCGAACCCATGCTGCCCAAGGGCGTTTCCATCAATATCTTTTACGACCGTGGGGTCTTGGTTGATCTCGCAGTCGGCACGGTATCCAAAGCGCTGTATGAGGCCATCATCCTGGTGCTGGTCCTGCTGTTCGCCTTTCTCGGCAACCTGCGCGCCGCCATTACCGTGGCTTGCGTGTTGCCGCTGGCGGCGCTGTTCACTTTCATCATGATGCAGATATTTGGCATGTCGGCCAACCTGATGAGCCTGGGTGGTCTGGCCATTGCCATCGGCATGCTGGTGGATGCCGCCGTGGTGGTCGTGGAAAATATCGAGAGCCATCTTGCCCAGCCCAGCCCGGCATCCATTCCGCTGCTGCACCGTTTTTACCGCGCGGTACGCGAGGTCGCCGTGCCCGTCGTCTCCGGCGTGGCCATCATCATTATCGTGTTTCTGCCCTTGCTCACCCTGCAGGGGCTGGAAGGCAAGCTGTTCATTCCCGTCGCGCTGACCATCGTCTTCGCGCTTTCCGGTTCGCTGCTGCTTTCTTTAACGACCATTCCGGTGCTCGCCTCTTACCTGATCAAACCCAGTCATGGCTCATCTTCGGACACAGCGGCGCATTCAGCCACAGACGCGGCCGAACATCCGCTGCCCTGGCTGCCGCGCAAGGCATTGGCGATTTATGAGCCGATACTCGCCTGGGTGCTGGTCAATACACGCAAAGTCATGGCGACTGCGCTCGGCTTGCTGGCAGCGGCCGTCATTGCCTTCATGTTCCTCGGCAAGACCTTCATGCCGACCATGGATGAAGGCAGTATTCTGCTGCAACTTGCCAAGCTGCCTTCTGTCAGTCTTGACGCCAGCGCGGAAACCGACCTGGCCGTGCAGCGGGCTTTATTGGCCAAGGTGCCAGAGATCAAGGACATCGTCGCGCGCACCGGTTCCGATGAACTCGGGCTTGACCCGATGGGTCTGAACGAAACCGATACCTTTCTTACACTCGCGCCACACAACGAATGGCGCAAGCCAGACAAGGAGTGGCTGACGGATGAAATTCGCAAGGTGATGGCAGGGTTTGCCGGTATGGATATCGCCTTTACCCAACCCATTGACATGCGTATTTCGGAAATGCTCACCGGTACTCGGGGCGATTTGGCCATCAAGATATACGGCACCGACCTGGGGGAGCTCAACAGCCTGGCCGAGCGTATCGCCGCCTTGTTGAAGACAGTGCCTGGCGCACAGGATGTGCTGACGGTAAAAAACGAGGGTGTGCAATATTACACAGTAGAGGTAGACCGCCTCGCCGCCGGCCGACTTGGCCTGGGCATTGATGAAATTGCCACCACCCTGCGCGCGCAACTGGAAGGGCAACACATCGGGCTGGTGCTGGAAGGCAACCGGCGGACACCGCTAGTCATCCGTGGCAACGACGACACCCGCCTCTCGCCCGCTCTTTTTTCCGACATACTGCTGGCCTTGCCAGAAGGTGCGGGGACTGTGCCACTCTCGGCGGTAGCCAAGCTCAAACGGGTCGATGGACCAGTCAAGATCGATCATCAGGATGCCGCACGCCTGGTCGTCGTGCAAGCCAATGTCCGTGGCCGCGACCTGGTCGGTTTCGTGGATGAAGCCAAGGCACAAATAGCCAAGGAAATCGCCCTGCCCACCGGCTACCGCCTGACCTGGGGTGGCCAATTTGAAAACCAGCAGCGCGCGGCGAAACGGCTGACGCTGGTCGTACCCATCGCGCTGGCATTGATTTTCTACATCCTGTTCATGACATTCGGCTCGGTACGCCAGGCAGCGTTGATCATCAGCATGGTTCCCTTCGCCATGATGGGGGGCATTTTTGCCCTGCTGGGATTCGGCGAATACATGTCGGTGCCAGCCTCTGTCGGCTTTATCGCCCTGCTGGGCATCGTGGTGTTGAACAGCCTCGTGCTGATTGACTATTTCAACCAGTTGCATGCGCAAGGCCTGCCCATTGAGCGCGTCGTCACCGAGGGGGCCAAGCGGCGGCTGCGGCCGGTGTTGATGACGGCGACCATTACCGCCTTTGGCCTGTTGCCTATACTCTTCGCCAGCGGTCCCGGTTCTGAAATCCAGCGCCCGCTGGCCATCGTGGTGATCGGCGGACTCGCCACCTCAACCCTGCTGACCCTGGTCCTGCTGCCTATTCTGTACAAACGCTGGGGAGTGGCCAAATGACGCGTGACATCTGCCTGCATCTCGTGCTGCCCAAGTCCCTTGAGGAGCTGGTCATCGACAAACTACTCCAGCATCCTGCCTGGGTTGGTCCCTTTGTCACCTATCCGGTGAGTGGCCATGCCGCACCGGAACATATCGCCAGCGAGGCCGAGCGCGTCCGCGGCCGCGCGGATCGCGTGAAGATCGATATCCTGATGGCCCGCGACGATGCCCGGCAATTGCTCGCTCAACTGCAAGCTGACCTGCCCGGCGCTGACCTCAGCTGGTGGTTCAGCCCCATCCTTGATTCCGGAGCGCTGACATGAAATACGCCTGTGTCGTACTGTTTTTTCTGCCGCTGCTCAGCCACGCGGCCGATGTTGTTGATGTGGTTGATTTTGCCGACCTGCCACCAACGGCTGTCGTTGCCCAGGCGCTGACGCAACACCCGATGGTAAAAGCCGCCGAAGCCGGCGTCAGTGTTGCCGAAGCCAGCAAGGACAGGCTGGTCGCCGGTTCGCATGAATTCATCTTGCGCATGGAAGGCCAGCGGCGACGGGAGGTGCCGACTGACGTGAATTACAACGAACAACTGGTGGGCATCGAACGGGGCATCCGCCTGCCCGGAAAATCCGCAACCGATGCGGCACTTGGTCAGGCGGGCATCAACCAGGCCGAATACGCTTTCGGCGATGCACGCCACGAAACATCGCGCCTGCTGCTGAAAAGCTGGTTCACCTGGCAGCGGGAACGGGCGACTGCGCAGGCATGGCAAGCCCAGGCAGGCATCCTGCGCCGCCAGTATGAAGTGGCGAAAAAGCGCGTCACGCTGGGCGATGCCGCACGCATCGAAGCCTTGCAGGCCGAGGCGCAACTGACCCAGGTGGAAGCCCAGCAAGCCCAGGCGGAAACCATGGCCAGACTCGCGGCAAATGAATTCACCCAACAGTTCCCCAGTATTCCGTTGCCAGCGGCGCTACCGCCTGGCAAACCGCAGCCGCCACCCGCCATGTCAGATGTATGGCTGGCAAAATTGCGCGATCATAACCACGAATTGCTGACTGCCGTCGCCGCTTCGCGACGCCAGCAACTTGTCGCCCAGCGCACCGACGCCGAGCGCCTGCCAGACCCGACGCTGGGTGTGCGTGTCTCGCGTGAGCGCGACGGGCAGGAAAGGCTGTTCGGCCTGCAACTGGTCATCCCCCTGCCCGGCGCTGGCCGGGCCGCCTCTTCGCGTGTTGAGCTGGCCGGCGTCAATGTCGCGGCAGCGCATGAAGCGCAGGTCAAGACCAAGGTGGAAACCGAGGCGCAACGCACCCTGATAGAAGCGCAAGCCACTTATGCGCAATGGGAGCGCCTGGTCGCGGTGGCCGCACGCATGACAGAAAACGCGCAGTTGCTCGACAAGGCCTGGCGTCTGGGAGAAGGCCAGTTCGCCGATCTCCAGTTTGCGCGCCGCCAGGCTGGCGAAGCGCAACTCGCTGCCGTGCGCGCGCAACTGGACGCCAACGAATCCCGTTACAA
>WOZP01000014.1 GCA_011620215.1 Rugosibacter sp. | reverse complement strand
TTAAGCGTGCGCTTTGCGCCAGGCCACCATGCCGGTCAAAATGATAATCGCGTGAATGACCAAGGTTGTTACGCCCATCCACATTGCCTCATAGCTATAGAGAATGCTGTAGATATCCCAAATGCCATCGACTATTTCGGTGACGATCGTTACCGGAATGATAGCGAGATATTTTGCCGGATTGCGTGCGCCCCACAGCGCAACCACGCCAATGGCGGCGAGCTGAATTCCTACGATGACCCATGCCTCGGTCAGCAAGCGGAACACCGGCTCTGCTTCGTAAAGCGTAATGCCAGGGTACATCTTTGGCAGTGTCGGACCAAATACAGAAGGCCAGGTTAGCACGGCATTGAAGACATACCAAAGTCCAAGAGCAATAAGCCAGTTGCGGGTGTATTTCATTATTATCTCCTCAATTTTTTTATGGTTACTCAGTCAAAAGCCTGAGTTTGATTTATACCTCAAAACTAAAGGGGTGTCTGCTTTTTCCCAACGGGTACAGCCTGTTTGTTGGCGAGAGCCATAACCCGATCGGGTTGCGTCATGACTTAATCCAACACATGCGAGATCAGCCCATCAGCGAGCTTGGGCTCGAACCAGGTGGATTTGGGCGGCATGATCTGGTTGCTGTCGGCCACGCGCATTAACTGCTGCATGCTGGTTGGAAACAGGGCGAAAGCGGCGGCCATTTCGCCGGAATCAACCCGTTTTTCCAGCTCAGAGAGCCCGCGAATGCCGCCGACAAAGTCGATGCGTTTATCGCGGCGTAAATCGGTGATGCCGAGTAAAGGGGCGAGCAGATGGTCCGACAGTAATGAAACATCCAGACGGGCGACCGGGTCGTTGGGAATAAGGTCGGCTTTGATTGTGAGCCGATACCATGCGCCGTGTGATTCTCCAGGTTCTCCACCAAGATACATGCCGAACTCGCCAAGGCGCGCGGGTGTGACGCGCGTTGGCGATTTTTCAACGGTAAAGGCTGTTTGGCACCGTGCCACCAGCGCCGACTTTTCGAGGCCATTTAAATCTTTAACCACGCGGTTGTAATCCAGAATTTTCATCTGATGATGCGGAAAGATGGCCGACAGAAAGTAGTCCGAGGAGAGCGTAAAGCCATCCTGCCGACGCGCGGCAGCAACGCGTGAGGCAGCTGCAGAACGGTGGTGCCCGTCGGCAATATAAAGTGCTTCCATTGCGTCGAAGGTGCGCGTGAGTGCATCGATGGTGGTTGAATCGCGCACCACCCAGATTTCATGGCGTATGCCATCCTCAGCGGTGACATCTGACGCTGGCGCGCCTTGAGCCGCGTTGGCAATTAACGCATCCGCTTGAGATGAGGCCGGATAGACCAGCAACACGGGGCCGGTTTGTGCATTTAAGGCTTCAATCTGGCGCACGCGATCATCTTCTTTATCCAGCCGGGTGAACTCATGTTTGCGAATGCGGTTGCTGTTGTAGTCGGCTACGCTCGCCGAGGCCACCAAGCCGGTTTGCACATGCGGGCCCATGGTCAAGCGATAGATGTAATAACAGGGTGCATCGTCACGCAGCAGCACGCCAGCATCAAGCATCTTGAGCAGATTGCTCGCGGCCATGGCATATACCGCAGGTGAATAAGGATCGGTGTCTGCGGGTAGATCAATCTCGGGTTTGGAGATATGCAGGAAGGACCAGGGCTTGCCTGCAGCACGCAGGCGTGCCTCTTCGCTTGAGAGTACGTCGTAGGGCGGGGCAGCAATTTCAGCCGCACGACCGGGGGCAGGCCGCAGACCGCGCAATGGGGCCACTAGATGCGGGTTGATCGAGGAGGGAGTGAAGGGCATGGTCTAAAGGCTCAGCATTCGAGAGAGTTAATTTTGTCCAGTTATTCAGTTAATTGGTAAGTTTCGCAAATAATTGATATAGCGCGGAAGCCCGTTCTTGCAATGTTGTGGTACTTTTTTGCCACGAGAGTTTGTCCTGGCCCGCGAGTTTGATCGTGCGCTCTTTTTGAATCAGCTGAATGATTTTTGCCGGGTCAATTGGTGGGTTGGGAACGAATTGCAATTGTATCGCGGCAGGGCCGGCATCCACTTTCTTGATCCCCAGTGCGCGCGCAGCCAGTCGAATGCGATGGGTTTCCAGCAGTGCGAGAGCCTGGTTAGGCAAGGCACCATAGCGGTCGATGAGCTCCTCTTGCAACAAGCGCAACTCATCGTCGTTTTCGCAGTTGGCCAGACGCTTGTAAAGCATTAATCGTTCGTGCACATCCGGGCAATAATCCTGAGTGAGCAGGGCCGGGATATGCAAATTGATTTCAGCGGTGAGTGCTAGCGGCAAGGTTAAATCTGGAATATCCTTGCCTGCTTTCAAGGCGGCGACAGCGGCATTGAGCATGTTGGTGTACATCGCAAAACCAATTTCGTGAATCTCGCCGCTTTGGTTTTCGCCAAGAACTTCCCCCGCGCCGCGAATTTCCAGATCATGCATGGCGAGAAAAAAGCCCGAGCCGAGCTCTTCCATGGCGCAAATGGCATCCAGCCGGCGTTGCGCCTGCGGGCTGGGTTTGGCGTCTTCGTGCGTGAGCAGGTAGGCGTAAGCCTGATGATGCGAGCGGCCTACACGGCCACGCAGTTGGTGGAGTTGCGCCAGGCCAAATTTATCGGCGCGATTGATGATGATGGTGTTGGCATGCGGGTTGTCGATGCCGGTTTCAATGATGGTTGAGCACAACAGCAGGTTGTGTTTTTGCTGCGTGAATTCACGCATCACGCGCTCGAGTTCTCGCTCGGGCAACTGGCCGTGGCCGATCACAATACGCGCTTCAGGCAACAGGGTTTGCAAGCGGTCATGCATGTTTTCAATGGTGTCAACTTCATTGTGCAAAAAGTACACTTGGCCGCCGCGTTTGAATTCACGCAGGGCAGCCTCGCGTATCTGTCCGGTGGACCATTTGCTGACAAACGTTTTAATTGCCAGGCGTTTTTGCGGTGGCGTGGCGATCACGGAAAAATCGCGCAGACCATCGAGCGATAAGCCGAGCGTGCGTGGAATGGGCGTGGCAGTCAGGGTGAGTACATCCACTTGGGCACGGAGTGCCTTGAGCGATTCTTTTTGGCGCACACCAAAGCGATGCTCTTCATCAATGATGATGAGGCCGAGGCGGGCGAAGGTGACATCTTTTTGCAGTAGGCGATGGGTGCCGATGAGAATATCAATCTTGCCTTGCGCCACCAACTCAATAGATTCAGCTTGCTCTTTGGCATTCTTGAAGCGGGAAATTTCAGCAACCTTGACGGGTAAACTGGCAAAGCGGTCGGCGAAATTTTGGTAATGCTGTTCGGCCAGGAGCGTGGTTGGGCAAAGTACAGCGACTTGCTTGCCGTCAGCTACGGCAATAAACGCGGCGCGGAGGGCAACTTCAGTTTTGCCAAAGCC
Organism: Rugosibacter sp.; assembly: GCA_011620215.1. GTDB lineage: Bacteria > Pseudomonadota > Gammaproteobacteria > Burkholderiales > Rhodocyclaceae > Rugosibacter. Next base: position 5,695 of record WOZP01000014.1, on the reverse strand, counting down.
GACATCGCCACACACCAGACGATCCATCGGTTTTCCCGATGTCATATCGCTAATCACCGCCTGAATAGCGGTTAGCTGATCAGGCGTTTCTTCAAACCCGAAGCCATCAGCGAAGCTTTCCATTTCGTGTGCGTCAAAGGTAAAGCGATGCCCTTCGCGCGCGGCACGCTGGGCATAGAGATGCAATAGCTCGACCGCCGTGTCGCGCACTTGTTCGGCAGCCTTTTTCTTGGCTTTTTCCCATTGCCCCGAGCCTAGCGTATGCAGGTGGACAGATTCCGGGTCTGCTCCGCTGTAGCGGGTAATGACATGCAATTGGGCAACAGGGACATACAGCTTGGCGCTATCGGCATATTCAAGATGCAAAAACTCGGTGTTGCCCTCACCTAAATCCATGTGTACCAGGCCAAGATAACGGCCGATGCCATGCTGCTCATGCACTACCGGGTCGCCAAGGGTGAGCTCGGATAAATCACGCAGCCAGCCTTCCAGATTAGCGCGTCGCGCCTCGCTGCGACGACTGCGTGGCCGCGCTGTGGCGGCATATAGTTCGTTTTCTGTGATGAGTGCCATGCCATCGAGCAAAAAGCCGCCCGACAGTGGCCCCACGCACAACATCAGGGGGTGATCGTTGCACAAAAATTCGGCAAAGTCAGCGCATGGGGTGACGTTTAAATGATGTGTGGATAGATAATCCTGCAGGGTTTCACGGCGACCCGGGGATTCAGCCAGCAGCAGCACGCGGCGCGGATGGCTGGTAAGAAAGTGGCGTATGTGGGCCAGGGGATCATCCGCTTTGCGTTCAACGGCGAGTGGTGGCAGCGCGTGACTTGTACTTGGCATCGAATCCCGAGAGTGCTTTCCAGAAACGGCCTCAAGGCTTTGCGGCGTATCACCAGCGCCGACTTTTTGTTCTGTTTTCAGTGCCCATTGCGGCCAGGCATTAGCCGCAATAAAAAATTCTTCGTCGCGTAAAAATAACTGTTGCGGGGGTAACACCGGGCGACTGCGGTCACCCCCCAGCATTTTGTAGCGCCCGGTAGTATCGATCCAGAATTCGGCAATGGCTCCGGCGACATCACCATGCAAAATCAGCTGCGCCTCGGTGGGCAGATAGTCGAACAAGGTAGCCGTGGCATCAAAAAACAGCGGTAGATAGTATTCAATGCCCGCTGGCAAAATACCGTTCGAGACATCTTTATAGAGGCTGATGCGCGAAGCATCGCCTTCAAAATTTTCGCGGAAGCGCTGGCGAAAAATGGTGCGACCAGCATCTCCTGCGGGAAATTCCCGTGCGGGCAGCAGGCGAATTTCAGGGACGGGATATAAGGTGCGCTGTGAATCAACGTCAAAGCTGCGCAAGGTATCAATTTCATCATCGAACAATTCGATGCGATAAGGTAGCGGCGTGCCCATCGGGAACAGATCGATCAATCCGCCGCGCACGCTGTATTCGCCAGCCGCGACCACTTGCGTGACATGCTGGTAGCCAGCCAGGGTGAGTTGGGCGCGGAGTTTGTCAATATCCAGCCGTTCGCCTTTTTTCATGAAAAAAGTATGTCCGGCTAAAAACGACGGCGGGGCCAGCCGAGAGATTGCGGTGGATGCGGCGGTAATGAGTACATCGCATTCGTTGCGCGAGACGGCATGCAACGTGGCCAGACGTTCCGAGACCAAATCCTGGTGCGGCGAAAAATGGTCATACGGCAGGGTTTCCCAATCCGGTAAAAGATGGACGCGCAGTTGCGGTACAAACCATGCAATTTCTTCAACCAGCCGTTGTGCTTCCAGGGGGCTCGCCGTGATAATCGTCAGCAGATGCCCCGGGCGGGCAAGCTGGGCCATGGCGAGGGCATCGATCGATGCGGAAAATGACGGCAAATCGAGACGTTGGCCGGGTTTTGGTTGTGCAGGCAGTGATAGCAGAGAATTCAAGGCGAAGACCATCAGACAGCACAGGAAGCGGAAAAGCGCGGAATTATACGCACCGCCTGGCAGCCGTTGCGAGGCAGAAAAGACTGTGGTGATTAAATGGGCATCATGCGGGCATTAACCAATGTACAACAGGCCGATGATCAATCCGATGGCAACGGCCAGCATGCCGAGCAATGTACGGCGAGCCAGTGCGCTGCCTCCCAGCACCACAATGAGCCCACTTTTAAATACCAGGTTGGATAGCAAGGCCAACGTGATTGTGGTTACTGCCTGATCTGTACTGAGTTGTGCCGCACCAAACAGGTGCAGCGCCGAGAGCGTGATGGCATCCACATCGGTTAACCCGGAAATCAAGGCCAGCAGGTACAAGCCCTGATTGCCGGCAATATCCTTTAACCAGGCAGACAGCACGAGGATCAGCGCATAGATCGCGCCAAAAGTCAGCGCTGTTTTGATTTCCGTTGGGTTATTGATTTCCGGCATCGGTAACGCCTCGCTGCCGTTGCGGTGTTGTTGCCAGACATACCACACTGCTGCCAGTAATCCCAGCAAGAGACCGCTACCCAGCACACGCGCCAGCGGGGCAATGAGGGACGGTGCGATGAGAGAGGCCACAAAACCGATGCGTACCATCACTACCAGTGAAGCTAGCAGCACAATTACCCCGGCAACGGGCACCAGTGCTGCTTTTTGGCGGGCATGGCGAGAGAAAATCATCGTTGTGGCCGTGGAAGAAACCAACCCGCCAAAAATCCCCATCAATAGGGCACCATGACGTGTGCCGACTAAGCGCAGCGCAGTGTATCCGGCCAGTGAGACGCCAGAAATGAGCACGACCATCCACCAGATATGGTATGGATTGAGGGCAAGGTAAGGGCCGAAATCCTGGTTCGGCAGGAGAGGTAAAATGACCAGCGACAACACGCCAAACTGCAGCATGGACAAAATATCCGTAGGCGTCAGGCGCTGGGTCATGTCATGCAATTGGTGTTTGAAATACAGTAATACGGTGGTGATGATGCCCAGCATGACGGCGAGTGATGTATGACCGTACCAAACAATGGCACCTAATGCGTAGCACACCAGCAATGCGACTATCGAGGTGGTGCCAGGGTCGCCGTTCTCCAGTGGGTCCGTGGCGTGTGCTGTAATCATCATGGCTGCCACACTGATGAATCCAGCCGCCAGAATCCAGCTATTGCCAGTAGTCTGTGTTAGCAGCGCGGCCAGACAACCCAGCAGGCAAACCAGGGCAAAAGTGCGCACACCCGCTTTGATATCGGGTTGGCGCTCCCGTTCGAGGCCGATGAGCAGGCCGATCCCCAGGCTGGTGGCAAAGGCTTGCAACATGGCGAAATCTGGCGCTGAGGGAGGCATGGTATGTATGTTTTTATCCGCGAAGTTGCTAAAAGTGAACTTTTGGCGATGATTGAAGTCCGACAGTTATTGACCATCAGTCAAGAAGAGAATAGAGTAGAAAGAAGTCTACTTCGTTAGTTTTTTTGGGCTGCAGGCTGAAACAGCCTACAGCTTGAGATACTACTAAACGAGGTACTAGATAATAAATAAAACTAATAAATAAAATCAATAACGCAAGGAGAGCACGTGACCATCAGCAATGAAAATGCAGGCCGTTTTGCCGGCAAGGTAGCGGTTATTACCGGAGCGGCGCAGGGTATCGGTTTTGCTGCCGCGCAGCGCATGGGGCGGGAGGGGTGCCGTATCGTCATCGCCGACTTTTCAGCAGGGCCCGCAGCGGAAGCCGTCGCAGCGCTCAAGGCTGAAGGCATTGAGGCGATTGCTGCGGTGGGTGATTTGAGTGTGTATGCCCAGGCCGATGCAGCCATGCAACAAGCCAAACAGGCTTTTGGGGCGATTCATATCCTGGTCAATAACGTGGGTGGCACCATCTGGATGAAACCTTTCTGGCATTACACCGAGGATGAAATTCGTACAGAAGTTGATCGTTCATTCTGGCCCACCATGTGGTGCGCACGCGCCGTTATTCCTGTCATGCGTGAAACGGGTGGCGTGATTGTCAATGTCAGCTCGAACGCCGTCGAAGGTGAATATCGAATTCCGTATTCGGCGTCCAAAGGCGCGGTGGAAGCATTGACCACCGCACTGGCAGTTGAAGTTGCTGGTTTTGGCATTCGCGTGAATTGCATCGCCCCAGGTGGCACGTCGGCACCGGAGCGCAAGACGCAACGTAACGTGAAACCTGTCACTGCGCAGGATCAACAGTGGCAAGAGCAATTCATGATGTTGTTAAAGGATGAGGAACTGCTTACGCCATGGTCTACTGCAGAACAACAAGCGGGAGTGATTACCTTTTTAGCATCGGATGATGCAGCGCATATCACCGGTGAAATTATTCACACCGGCCGTCGCGGCAAGCGCATTTTTGACAAGCTGGGGTTCATTCCCTGAGCCAATGCAAGTTGATAAGCTTGATCTATAAAAGGAACTGGCATGAATGAGCTGGATGGATTGATAGACCAAAAATCAGGCGCGCAGCGACGATTGATTTACTCTGATCAAGCGATTTACGATCAAGAGATGGAACATATTTTTGGTCGATGCTGGCTGTTTCTGGCGCATGAATCGCAGATTCCGAATCCCGGTGATTTTTTTCGCACTTACATGGGTGAAGACGATGTGCTGGTGATTCGCCAGGAAGATCGTACCATCAAGGCTTTTCTCAATAGTTGTACGCATCGCGGCAACCGGCTTGTGCGTGCAGATCGCGGCAATGCCCGCGCCTTTGCCTGCAACTACCACGGTTGGGCTTTTGGCATTGATGGCAGCCTGGCCACTGTGCCGCTCGAGCGCGAAGTGTATTTCAACGAAATTGACAAAGACCAGTTTCGTTTAGTGCCGGTTGATAATGTCGCCTCATATCGCGGACTGATTTTTGGCTGCTTTGACAAAGACGCCCCCCCGCTGGAAGATTACCTGGGCGATATGCGCTGGTATCTGGATGCGGCACTGGATGCCATGCCCGAAGGCACAGAGTTGCTTGGTGCCACGCAAAAGGTCGTGCTGCATACCAACTGGAAGCTGCCTGTCGAAAACGTCTGCGGTGATGGCTATCATCTGGGCTGGTCGCACGCCGGTGCCATGAAAGCCACTCAAAGTGGTGACCTTTCTGGGTTTACCGTGGGCAATACCGGTGTGGATCTGGAAGGCGGCATGTCTGTCGCAGGCTTGAATGGTAATTCTGTGCTGGCTTCGCTCGATGGTGTCTCAGGCTATGCGTTTTACCCCGAGCCGACCTTGGCACTGAAATATCTGACCGAGAATCGTGCCAAAGTCGTTGCCCGTCTTGGCAAGTTTCGCGGCGAAAAACTGTGGGGTTCGCAACTGAATCTGACCGTTTTCCCCAGTTTGCAGTTTTTGCCCGGGCTTAACTGGTTCCGTGTGTACCATCCCAAAGGCCCCGGTCAAATTGAAATGTGGACCTGGGCGATTGTCGAAAAAGCCATGCCGGACGAATTAAAGCAGCAGATTCTCGATAACGTCTTGCTGACCTTTGGACCCGCAGGCCTGTTTGATAATGACGATGGCGACAATCTGGCCTCATGTACTTCGCAATCCCGTGGCTGGCGCACACGCCAGATGCCGGTGTATACCAATATGGCTTTGGGCCGATCGGGCCAGCGTGCCGGGCTGCCGGGTGATATTGCTTCTGGCATCGTGAGCGAACACAACCAGCGCTATTTTTATCGCCGCTGGCAAGAACACATGCAGGCCAAGGATT
>WOZP01000189.1 GCA_011620215.1 Rugosibacter sp. | reverse complement strand
GAGCAGGACGGACAGACCAGCTTAAACTAGACTGAATTCTGTCTTGACGGATGGGGCCACTATACTCATCGAAGGCGGGAACAGGTAGCTCATGTCACGTTTGATCGGCTTGAAACGGCTCATTGAATTGCTTTCAACTTATTGATTAACAAGCGCAACTATACCGCCCCGCAACTGCAATTGGTTGGTTTCTTACGATATTTTTTATCGTAGAAGCCAGACAGGCTGCTAGCGGTCAATCATCAAGTCGTGCCGAACTTGGTGTCAATCATCACGCCGATCTGTTTCAGGAATGGTGTCGGCAGGGTGCCGCCCGCACACACGATGATGCCGTCGTTCGGGATCTCCGCTTCTTCGTCGCCGAATTTGATGATCGCCGTTTTCGGGGTGATCTGTTTGACGCCGGACTTCAAGTATATCTTCAACTTTCCTGCATCGGACATGGCCTTTAGTTTGTCGCGGTTCTTTGGCTTGGCACCGCCGAAGGCTTTGCCGAAGTCCTCGCCACGCGCGAGCAGGGACACAGAGGTGCCTGGTTCCTCGGCCACGGCCATAGCCGCTTCCACGGCGCTATCGCCGCCGCCGACCACGATCACATGCATGTTGCGATATTGTTCGGGGTCTATCAGGCGATATACAACCTTGGGTAAGTCTTCGCCTGGTACACCCAGCTTGCGCGGGGTGCCGCGCCGACCAATGGCTAACAGCACTGCGCGTGTCTTGTATTCTGCCTTGCTGGTCTTGACGATGAAGCCGCTGTCGGTGGGCGTCACGTTCTCCATGCGTTCGTTGTAATTCAGTTTGATGCCGGTCTTCTCGATGATGCCCTGCCACCATTCCAGCAGCCGCTCCTTGCTGACTTCCTTGAATTGCATTTCGCCGACGACTGGCAGCTTGACCGGCGCGGTCATGGCGATCTTGTTGCGCGGATATTGGAAGATGGCACCGCCCAGCGAGCTTTCCTGCTCAACGACCAGGTAGCGCAGTTTGTGCTGGATTGCGCCGAGTGCCGCGCCCATGCCGGCCGGGCCGGAGCCGACAATGATCACGTCATAGTCGTTATTGCTGCCTTTGAGCTTGGCGATGGAGTCTATCGCTTGCGAACCCTGGCTCGCCGCCTTGCGTATCAGTCCCATGCCGCCCAGTTCGCCGGCGATGAAGAGGCCCTTGATATTGGTTTCGAAGTTCGGATCGACCTGCGGGATGTCCATGCCGCGCTTCTCGGTACCGAACACGAGGGTGATCGCGTCGTGCGGGCACGCTATCGCACAGGCGCCGTGGCCGATGCAGTGGGTCGGGTTGATGAGCACCGCTTTGCCCTTGATCATGCCGATCGCACCTTCCGGGCAAGCTTTGATGCAACTGCCGGAACCCAGACAGAGGCGCGGGTCAATCACCGGGTGCAGTGAGGAGGGCTCGGTCAAACCTTGCGTGATCGCCTCATTCATTTGCTCGACAGCGCTGGTCTCTTTCTTCTTGCGGCTACCCAGATAGAAAAACATGATGATGATCAAGGGGATCAGGTAAACAGATAGGTCGATGATGTCCATATGATTTCGTCGTTGAATGGTTGGTTGAGTTGTGCCATCGGTCAGAATGCCCGGCTGTTTGTCGAACTATTGCATTGAAACGCTGAACTTTATTGTATAAAGCCAGTCGCAAGCAGCGGCATTTTAGGGTTGTAGCGTTATTAAGACAAATTTATTAAGACAGTATTGGTAATCGCAGTTAAAATTCCCGCCGTTTGAGCCAAGCATTCTGAATTGAGAATTGAGAAAAATGAGAACGAAAAAACAATCTGAACACCTGATGTGGATGATATTCATCGGTATCGTTGGCGTAATCACTTTCGCCGGCTACTTTGTTGTTTATCCGCAGACATACTATAAGCCGGGTGAGGAATTGTTCGATTTTGGCTACAACCTGGGCTTGATCGGTGGCACGATGATGCTGCTGCTGTTGCTGTATCCCCTGCGCAAGCGCTGGACAGTGCTGGAGAATTTGGGCTTCCTGCCCACCTGGTTCAAGTGGCACATGGTGCTGGGTATTTTGGGGCCGTTGTTCATCATCTTTCATTCCACTTATCACGTATACATCCCTTTTATACATCCAACGGGGTCGATCAATGCGGCCGTGGCGATGTACTGTATGTTGCTGGTGTCCGGTAGCGGTACTTTTGGCCGGTTTTTCTATACCAAGATTCACCACGGCCTTTATGGCCGCCAGGCGACAGTGAATGAGCTGCATGCGGAGATGGAGCAGACTGGGGATATCAAGTCGATGTTCGGTTTTGCGCCGCATATTGAACAGCAACTTCAGGCCTTCCATGACATGGCCGAGAAATATGGCAAGGAGACTGGCTACGGTTTCATCAGCTTTGCCAAAATGGGCATCAGATCGGCGATTTTGTCCCGTCGCCTGCCTGCGGAATTGCACCAGGTGATGCGTGTGCAGGGGGCCGAGAAGCACTTCAGCGCGGATCAAAACAAGGGCATGGAGAAGATGTTCGACGAGTATAAGGACAAGATCACTGCCTACCTGCATGCCGTGCGTGATGCAGCCCAGTTCCATACCTACGAGCGCTTGTTTTCCTGGTGGCACATCTTTCACATTCCGCTGGTGTTTATGATGGTGTTCAGTGCCATTTATCACGTCTATGCGGTTCATGCTTACTAATTGATCTGAATATGCTTATTCGCACGCTCACGCTGATCTTCTTCTTGTTCGCCCTGCCCATGCAGGCGAACGCCAATAAACTCCTGATGCCTGGTGATGTAATCAAAGGGCATGCCAAAGAAGAAGAAAAGTGCGAGTTGTGTCACAAGAAGTTTGACAAGCAGGCGCAGAACAATCTGTGTATGGATTGCCATAAAGATGTAGGCAAGGATGTCGCGGAGAAGAAAGGGCATCACGGCCGTATCGACACGGCGAAAGATTGCAAAGAATGCCACGCTGAGCACAAAGGGCGCGATTTCAAGGCGGCCGAATTCGATCAGAATAAATTTGACCACAAGCTGACTGACTTTGAGCTGAAGGGCGGGCACCTCGTCAACAAAAAGCAGGAGAAGGTCAAGTGCGATAGCTGCCATAAAGCGGGAAAGAAGTTCCGCGAAGCGCCGCAGCTTTGTTTCAGTTGCCACAAGAAAGACGACAAGCACAAAGGCGGCCTCGGCGAGGATTGCGGCAAGTGCCATGTGGAAAAAGACTGGAAGACCACCAACTTCGACCACAGCAAGACCAAGTTCAAGCTGGAAGGCAAGCACGTTGATGTGAAGTGCCTGAAGTGCCACATCGATCACAAGTACAAAGATACGCCGATGGCGTGCGTGGCCTGCCACAAGAAGGATGACGACAAGGCGCACAACGGCAAGCTGGGCAAGAAGTGCGAGTCATGCCATACGGCCAAGGACTGGAAGCAGACCAAATTCAATCACGACAAAACCGAATTCCCGTTGCTGGGCAAGCACGTGGAAGTGAAGTGCGACAAGTGTCATATCAACAAGAAGTACAAAGGCACGCCGAAGAAGTGTACTGAATGTCACAAGAAAGACGACGACAAGGCGCACAAAGGCAAGTTCGGGCAGAAGTGCGAGACCTGCCACGTGGAGAAGGATTGGAAAGAGATCAAGTTCGATCACAACAAACAGACCAAATTCGATCTGCTCGGCAAGCACAAGTCCCCGCCGCTGAAGTGCACGGCTTGCCATAAGGGGGATTTGTACAAAGACAAGCTGCAGATGACCTGCGTCTCCTGCCACAAGAAGGATGACGACAAGGCGCACAAGGGCAATTTCGGCGTCAAGTGCGAAACCTGCCATGTCGCCGATGACTGGAAAGACATCAAGTTCGACCACGACAAACAGACCAAGTACCCGCTGCTGGGCAAGCACAAGAAGACCAAGTGTGCCGATTGCCATAAGGGCGACCTGTACAAGGACAGGCTGCAGAAAGATTGCATCAGCTGTCACCAGAAAGATGATGACAAGTCGCACAAAGGACAGGAAGGCAAGAAGTGCGAAACCTGCCACGTCGAGAACTCGTGGAAGGAAGTGGACAAGTTCAACCACAACCGCATGTCCACCTTCCCCTTGCTGGGACGGCATGCGCTGGTCGCTTGCAAGAAGTGCCATGAAAAGCCGACCTTCAAGGATGCCAAGTCGGATTGCTGGTCATGCCATGAAAAGGATGATGCCGATGTCCACCGTCGCCGCTTGGGAACCGAATGCCAGGTTTGCCACTCCACGCGTTCGTGGGCGGCATGGGACTTTGATCACAACAAGACCAACTTCAAGCTGGACGGGCCGCACAAGAAGACTGCCAACAAGTGCTATGCCTGCCACTCGAAACCGATGGCCAAGAAAGTCGTAACTTCCACCGCTTGCGGCAGCTGTCACGAGCGTGATGATGTACACAACGGTAACTTTGGTGATCGTTGCGAGCGTTGCCATGAAGGAAACGACTGGAAATCAGTAAAGATGGGCGTAGTCGTGCCGCAAAAGAAATAGCAGGAAAAGTCAAGTTTGCCTTGGGCGTCAGGTGAAGCAGACCAAGCAAATAGTTAGTGAACTGTCGAGGAGGTTGTCATGGAGAGAAAATCAGGTTTTATCGGTGCAATGTTTGCCGTGCTGTTGGCGGTGACGACGCTGCAAGCGGGGGCGGCTCAGCAGATCGGGCGCGATTTCAACCATATGGCGACCGGCTTTCCGCTTTCCGGCGGCCATGCCGCGGCGGCGTGCGAGAGCTGCCATGTCGGTGGGGTGTTCAAGGGTACGCCGCGCGCCTGTGACGGTTGTCATGCTGTCGGTAAACGCGTAGTCGCCACTCCAAAGAATGACAAGCACATCGTGACCGATGCGCCTTGCGAAAGTTGTCACTTCAATACCGCCACTTGGCTGGGCGTGCGGTATAACCATGGTTCGGCGGTTATGGGGCAATGCCGTACTTGCCACAATGGCCGTCAGGCTCCGGGCAAGGCTGCCAGCCATACATCCGGCAAGAAAGCGACTGAGTCGTGTGACAGCTGCCACCGCACCTTTGCCTGGTTGCCTTCGAGTTGGAACCATGTGGGAGTGGCACCGGGGACTTGTGTTACATGTCACAATGGAAGTACAGCTACCGGCAAGACAGCCAGTCATACGACGACTGCAAAATCAACTTACGCATGTGACGAATGCCACAGCTTTATTGGTTGGTTGCCGGCCAGATACAAACACAATACGGCCGCTCTTTGTTCGAGTTGCCACAACACCACTGTTGCGATCGGGAAACCTGATAGCCACACTGCGGCAACGATCAAGGGACAGAACGAATGCAGCGATTGCCATACAAATATCGCGTGGAGTCCCGCACTTTACAAGCATACGAGCGCGGCAGCATGTTCTTCCTGCCACGATGGTGTAAAGGCAGTCGGTAAGAGTTCAGGTCACGTTTCTACAACTGCCGAATGTAACCAGTGCCATACGTCAACTACTACCTGGCAGGGTGCTTTGGGTGCGATGCCGCCCAATCACATACCTTTCAATGCCGGGGTAAGTTGCAGTAATTGCCACGTCGGAAGTGCGAAAGTAAATGCGACGACTCTGCATGCATACAGTGTCGCGTCGAGCACATGTGCTACCTGTCACATTAGCCCGACCCCTTATTCGGGCAACAACCAGGAAACACGGAAGTCGCATGATGGCAGTAGCGGCAACAACTGCACAGGCTGCCATGAGCATAGTAAAGCCGGAAGTTATGGCGGCTGGTAATTTGAAGCATCAACTAACAGGCCGTGCGGTCTAGTGTCGCACGGCCTGTTGCACTGAATAATTTGAATCTATATTGGAGCAGGGTATGTCTGGCAGACTGAAACGACTATTTACTCGATTGTCCTTGTTGGTAGCTCTGAGTGGCGGTGCAGCTTTGGCTCAGCCGCTGGACGATGTGACACTGGAATATCAGACCGACGGAATCGTTGCGACGGTCCATATGTCTTCTCCTGTGCGCTATCTGCGTCACTTCCCATCTGGTAGCGGCAGTATGTTGGAGATCTTTTACGAGCGCGTACCCGGTGCATCGGTTGAAGAGAAGTGGACGGATAACGAAACGCGCAATTCACCGCCGTCCGGTTTGATTCCTTCGTTTACTGTGACCACGCGCGATCAAGCGACCAAGCCAAAACTGGTGGTTGAGTTCTCTCGTGAGGCGCGTTTCAGTGTATCCGCCGGCAAAGATCAGCGCAGCTTCCTGATCACCATTCGTCCGGATCGAACAAGCGCTGAAGTGGCGCTGCCCTATTTGCCCGCAGTGAGCGCCGTTCGTGCAACGGCGGGTGATGCCAATCTGGCCGAGAGTAATAAGCAGGCATTCGATCTGATGCAGCAGGCACGTGCAGCCCTGTCAGCCAAGAAGAATGAGGATGCAGTCGGAATATTGAACAAGTTGTTGATGTTGCCGCCCAATGATTACAGTGAAGATGCCCAGGAATGGGTGGGCGTGGCGCGTGAACGGGCAGGTCAATACGACAAAGCCAAGACGGAATATGACCTGTATCTAAACCTTTATCCCAAAGGCGAAGGTGTGCCGCGTGTGATGCAGCGCTTGGCGGGTTTGTCCGGAACTGCCAGCGGCCCCGGCATCGTCGAGGCAAAAGAAACGAAACGGGCGGCGCGTTGGACTACCTTTGGCAGCATCTCCGGGCATTACTATTTTGGATCCAGCAAAATTGATTCGACCACTATTTTCAACGGCGTTACCGATACACAGTCTTTGACAGTGACGGACCAGTCCATGTTCATCACGACAGAGGACGTCTCGGCCCGATATACCAGTGATGAGGTGGACGGCCGTTTGGTGTTCCGCGGCAATAACACGCAGAATTTCCTGTCCAACAAATCCAGCCAGAATCGTATCAGCTCCTTTTATGGCGAGGTCAAAGGGCGCAAGCAGGATTACCTGTTGCGGGTGGGACGTCAGTCTTCCAATGGTGCGGGTGTGCTGGGGCGCTTCGATGGTCTCGCCGGTTCTTACGGTGACGCGGCAGATCTGCGTGTGAATGGTGTAGCCGGTAAGCTTGCCGATTATAGCGACAGCACTTCGCCCTCATTCTTCGGTGCCAGCGTAGACAGCGGTGCGTTTACTGCCTATGGCATCAATCAGACGGTGGACGGTGTATTGGATCGCCGAGCGGTTGGTGGTGAATGGCGCTATTTCGAAGATAAGAACTCGGCCTTCGCCTTGCTTGATTACGACACCAACTTCAAGGCACTGAATGCGGCTCAGGTGATGGGGACATTGGGTATGTATGATGCCTCATTCAACTTTATGTTGGATCATCGTAAAACCCCCTCATTGAGCATCAGGAATGCTTTATATGGCGCGACAACCTCGTCCATAAATGTGCTGCAGCAGGCTATGTCTGCAAATGCACTGCGTGATCTGGCTTTGCAGCGTACTGCGACGACCAATATGGGGCAGATCGGAGTGACCAAGCCTATAACCAGCAAGTGGCAGGTTGGCGGTGATGTCCGCATTACCAATACAACCGGTACGCCGGCAAGTAGTGTTACTGGCGTGGCTGATGCCGGCGCGCTGGATGCAAACCCGGGCCGTGGTACTGAGAAAAGCGTGACCGGGCAATTGATCGGTACGGGCTTGTATAAGGTGGGCGATATCTGGTCATTCAGTGCCACGCTGAATACGAGCAGCAATGTCAGCGGGAGTTCGTTTTTTGTGTATAACCACATGGATATGAATTACGGGAAGAATGTATGGGGCTTGGATAGTTCGCTGCAGATGTACAAGCAGACCGACCAGTTCAATGCCGTGACGACCCGCGTCTCGCCGACGGTTCGCGGTTCCTATCGCTGGAAAGAGCAGCTAACTTTCGATGCTGACTTGGGCTTCGAGAGCACCAAGAGCGAAGGCGCGCAGGTGACGACCAAAGTCTCGCGCATCTTCGGCTCGGTAGGCTTGCGCTGGGATTTCTAGAGTTTGTTGAAGTATTGTTAAAAAGGCTGCCGGAGCAATCCGGCAGCCTTTTTAATAGTGATCATCACGACACGGGGCATCTTGCTCTGGTAAATTGCGGGCTCGTCTCACCAAGGGGGCATTATGAAAATCCATGAATATCAGGGCAAAGAGATCTTGCGCGAATTCGGCGTGCCGACGCCGCGCGGCACGGCTTGTTTCAATGTGGATGAGGCGCGCTCAGCCGCACGGCAACTGGGTGGCAAGGTCTGGGTGGTGAAGGCGCAAATCCATGCGGGTGGGCGAGGCAAGGGCGGCGGCGTCAAGGTGGCCAAGTCGCTGGATGAGGTAGGCCAGTTCGCGCAGCAGATACTCGGTATGCAACTGGTAACGCACCAGACCGGGCCGGAAGGCCAGCAAGTGAGACGTCTGCTGATCGAGGAAGGTGCCGCGATCGCCAGGGAATTCTATGTCGGCATGGTGGTGGATCGCGCTTCCCAGCGCGTGGCGCTGCTGGCGTCCAGCGAGGGCGGCATGGAGATCGAGGAGGTCGCCAAGCATTCTCCCGAAAAGATCCATACCGTGCGCATCGACCCTGTTGCGGGATTGGATGCGAACGAGGCAGCCGGGGTGGTGCGGGCCATCGGCATCCCCGATGCGGCGAATGCTGAAGCAGTCAAAGTGCTACAGGGGCTATATCAGGCTTTCGTTGCAAAAGATGCGATGCTGGCCGAGATCAATCCGCTGATTCTCACTGCCGATAACCGTGTTGTCGCACTGGATGCGAAATTCAACTTCGATTCGAATGCCATGTATCGCCATCCGGAGATTGTGGCGATGCGCGATCTGGATGAGGAAGATCCGGCGGAGATCGAAGCATCCAAGTTCGACCTGTCGTACATCTCATTGGATGGTGACATCGGTTGTCTGGTGAACGGGGCGGGGCTGGCGATGGCGACCATGGACATCATCAAATTGTACGGTGGCAGTCCGGCGAACTTCCTTGATGTCGGCGGCGGTGCGACCACAGAAAAAGTCACCGATGCATTCAAGTTGATGTTGAAGAATCCGCATCTGAAAGCCATTCTGGTCAACATCTTTGGCGGCATCATGAAATGCGATGTGATTGCGGAAGGTGTGGTGGCTGCGGCGCGCCAGGTGCATCTGAGCGTGCCTTTGGTGGTGCGTCTGGAAGGTACCAATGTCGATCTGGGCAAGAAGATACTG
>WOZP01000054.1 GCA_011620215.1 Rugosibacter sp. | reverse complement strand
TCTGGTCATACCGCTTTTTATTTATCTATCTGGTCATACCGCTTTTCTGATTTCGTCAGGTGACTGATCAGGATATGCGATATAGCATTGATGCCAACCCCCGCAAACAGGGCTGGCAGGAGATACAACGCAACAGATAGCTCAGAGGAGAAAACATAATCACCCAGTAAGGAAGCGGAGTCTTTCGTCATAACCGCCAACCGCTGCAAGAGAAACACATCTATTCCTGCAATCAGGATCAAGAGCATGCTGAAAACTAGTACTGAGTTACGCGAGATGGCGCTTTTCCGCAGCAGGTAGAAGTAGATCGCTCCTGGCAAAATAATTGAAAAAAGGATCAGCGAAAAAAAAATCAACTTTCAAAAATATGCTGCCGCTCATGTTCAATCCTCTTTTTTTCCAGACCTATTGGTTCAATAGACTAAATATAAACGAGAGTAACCGGCTGGCACACACTATCAATCAGCAAGATCCTATGCAATAGTGGATAGCTCTGGTTTGGTTTCGATTTCATCATTTTGTTGTGATTACATTGGATTTTGGCTTTATTGGCCACGTGATTGAAGAAGAATCTTCTTTCTATTTAACCTGTTCAAGATACGCAGAGTATTACCTTACAGGTGAGCGTTGTAACACCATGTAACCTTGCATAACCCACAAAATCCCGAGGAGCCCTTTGCCAAACGAACCAAATATCAAATCGGCGGAACCGCTCTTACAAAAAGTTACGAACTACCTTTGTCATGAAATACTGAAGCTGTGAACTAGTGCTTTAATGACAATCATGAAATAAGGCATTGCGAGGTGCCTTGATGAAGAATGGAGGACGCAAATGAAATCGCTAAAACTTTTATCAATACTTGTTGCGCTGAGTCTTGCGTCGAGCAGCAGCGCATGGGCAGATCGAGGCTCTGGTCATGGCGGAAGACATGGTGGATATGGCGGGCATCGTAGCCATCTTGGCATCACGATTGATCCATGGTTCCCTTGGTATTACCCGCCTATTTACTATTACCCACCAGCCTATTATCCGAGGACTGTAGTGGTGCAGCCAGCGCCGTCTGTTTATATCGAACAGCCTGATTCGGAAACTCGTCTCGAAGAACAGACTGGCTACTGGTATTACTGCGAAAAATCCAGAACCTACTATCCCTATGTGAAGGAATGTCCCGCCGGTTGGCAGCAAGTGACACCCCAGCCACCGCCACCGCATTGAAAAAGCCAGGGAGAATCTGAAATGGATAGACGTTCAAGTCTCGCCGTCCTCTGCGGTATGGCTTTGCTAGCAGCCTGTACTTCACTTCCCACGGGCCCTAGCACTATGGCTTTGCCGGGGAGCAAAAAAAGTTTCGAGCAGTTCAGGCAAGATGATGTCGATTGCCGCAACTATGCCTTGGCACAAGTTGGCGGAACAAACCCGAATCAGGCAGCTACCGATGCGGGTGTGAAAAGCGCCGTAGTGGGTACTGCCGTGGGCGCTGTTGCCGGTGCGGCAATCGGCGGCCACCAGGGTGCAGGCGTAGGTGCTGGTACGGGTGTGCTCATGGGCAGCATGGCGGGCGTCGATGCGGCGCAAAGGTCAGCCTATGGCACACAACAGCAATACGATAATGCCTACACCCAATGCATGTATGCAAAAGGAGAGCGCGTAGCAGTGCCTGCAGAATTCGTCGGAAAAAACGCGCAGTCACGCGAATCCACAAACCCGCAACCACTCATGCCACCACCACCCTACGGATATTACCCGCCGCGATAAACAGCCTGCGATGTCCAGCGCCATTAACAGTGTCATTTAATTGTCAATGCGGTTCCCCCCCTCCAGCTTGCAAAGGGCTGGTTTAACCCGATACTTCGGTATCGGGTTTTTTTATGCAAAAAGTCGGCTCTGGTGAAACGGCGCGCAGAAAATTCTTGAAGATGGAGTAATCGAAAAAAAGATAAAGCCAATACATATTTGCTTACATTTCTGTTGTTACCCACCAGCGCGTTGCTGCGTTGATTGATACATGGGCTTATCCCATACGCATCGCTTTCATACAAGGAGCATAAAATGAAACTCACCGTGAAATACACAGCAAGCCTTATCGTTACCACCCTCACCCTGTCTTTTGCCTTGCCTGTCCTGGCGCAAACCAATACGCCCAACATTGATCATCGGCAGCAAAATCAGCAGCAGCGCATTGATCAAGGGGTTCAGTCGGGAGCACTCACCAATCGCGAAGCCAACCACCTTGAAAAGGCACAAGAGCGTATTCAAGGCATGGAAGACAAAGCCAAGAGCGATGGCAGCGTGACGTCGCAGGAACGTAAGCGGCTGCAGCAAGCCGAGAACGTGCAAAGTCGGCACATTAATCGCCAGAAGAATGATCGGCAGCATGACTCTAACCACGATGGCATGAAAGATCATTCGCCGCATCGTTTGCATCGTCGGTAAGCAAACCCTGCCGCTGACAAAAGCCCGCCATCTCGGCGGGCTTTTTTTTGCCGTGCTCGCGTAAAATCAATGTTTTGTCTCTTTGCCCACACCGCCATGAAAGCAGCCGAAATCCGCCAGAAATTTCTTGATTTCTTTGCCTCCAAGGGCCATCACGTCGTTGCTTCCAGTTCGCTGGTGCCGCATGAAGACCCGACACTGCTATTCACCAATGCCGGGATGAACCAGTTCAAGGATGTCTTTCTCGGGTTCGATAAGCGCCCCTACAAGCGCGCCACGTCGTCGCAAAAATGCGTACGTGCTGGCGGCAAGCATAATGACCTGGAAAATGTCGGGTACACCGCGCGACATCACACTTTTTTCGAGATGCTGGGCAATTTCAGCTTCGGCGATTACTTCAAACGCGATGCCATTCATTACGCATGGGAACTGCTCACTGAAGTCTTCAATCTACCCAAAGAAAAGCTCTGGGTCACCGTCTATGCCGAGGACGACGAAGCCTACGACCTGTGGACAAACATCATCGGTGTGCCACCCGAGCGCGTGGTGCGCATCGGCGACAACAAGGGCGCGCGTTATGCTTCCGACAATTTCTGGATGATGGGCGACACCGGCCCGTGCGGCCCGTGCACCGAGATTTTCTATGATCATGGGGAAGACATCCCCGGTGGCCCACCAGGTTCGCCCGATGAAGATGGCGACCGCTATATCGAAATCTGGAACAACGTGTTCATGCAGTTTAATCGAGAGAAGATTGGTGATAACTATGTCATGCATCCGCTGCCCAAGCCCTCAGTCGACACCGGCATGGGGCTGGAGCGCATCGCGGCGGTGTTACAGCACGTGCACAGCAATTACGAGATTGATCTGTTCCAGAAACTGATCAGGGCGGCAGCTCGCGAAACAGGCTGCGCTGATGTGGAAAATCCGTCGCTCAAAGTGCTGGCCGACCATATTCGCGCCACCTCTTTTCTGATTGCTGATGGTGTAATTCCAGGCAACGAGGGTCGCGGCTATGTCCTGCGCCGCATCATCCGCCGCGCAATTCGCCACGGCTACAAGCTCGGTGTGCGCGCGGCGTTCTTCCACCAGATGGTGCCCGACCTGGTCGCCGAAATGGGTGAAGCTTATCCCGAACTCAAGGCGGGGCAAGCGCGCATCATGACTATCCTGCGCCAGGAAGAAGAACGTTTTTTTGCCACCATCGAACATGGCATGGCGATTCTGGAAACAGAACTGGCTGACATGCAAGAAACCAATACCGTTGTATTCAACGGCGAAACAGCATTCAAGCTGCATGACACCTATGGATTTCCACTTGATTTGACGGCCGACATCTGCCGCGAACGTAGCGTCACGGTTGATGCTGCCGCGTTCGATGCAGCGATGAAGCGGCAAAAGGAACAGGCGCGTGCCGCAGGCAAGTTCACCATGGCCGCGAAAGTCGACTATGCCGGTGCAGCGACCGATTTTCAGGGTTATGCCACGCTGGAAACGCAAGCGACGGTGCTGGCGCTGTACAAGGACGGCGTAGCGGTTGAAGAACTGCCCGAGGGCGCACTGGGCGTAGTGGTACTTGATCGCACGCCGTTCTACGCCGAATCCGGCGGCCAGGCAGGCGACCGCGGCGAACTGCGTGGCAGCGGGGCAATTTTCAGCATTGAGGATACGCAAAAAATTCAGGCCACCGTCTTCGGCCATCACGGCGTAATCACCACCGGCACACTAAAAGTCGGCGCTGGCGTAACGGCGAGCGTCGATGCGCTAGCGCGTGTGCGCACCGCACGCCATCATTCGGCGACCCATCTCATGCACCATGCGTTGCGCGAAATGCTCGGCAGCCATGTGCAGCAGAAAGGATCGCAAGTCGACGCTGATAAAACGCGCTTTGACTTCGCCCACACACAGCCCTTGAGCAGTGCCGAAATTGCACGCATCGAGCGCCAGGTGAATGCCGAGATTCTTGCCAATGCAGCAACACAGGCGCGCGTGCTGCCGCTGGAAGAAGCAAAAAAAACCGGTGCCATGATGCTATTTGGCGAAAAGTACGGCGATGAAGTTCGCGTGCTGGATATCGGCAGCAGCCGCGAACTATGCGGCGGCACGCATGTCACGCGTACCGGCGATATTGGCCTGTTCAAGATCACGCTGGAAACCGGCGTGGCCGCTGGAGTGCGTCGCATCGAAGCCGTCTGTGGTGATGTCGCGCTGGCGCAAATGCAGGCCGATCAATTTTTGCTTGAAACCGTCGCCGCCGAAATAAAAGCGCCGCAGCCCGAAGTGGCCGAACGTGTCGTGCAGATGTTGAACAACATCAAACTGCTGGAAAAAGAAGTTGCACGCCTCACCTCGAAACTCGTCGCGCAACAGAGCGACGATCTCGCCGGGCAAGCCATCGAAGTGAATGGCACGCGCGTGCTAGCGGCCAAGCTGGATATGGCAGATGCCAATGCGCTGCGCGAAACCCTGGACAAACTCAAAGACAAACTCAAGTCAGCCGTGATTCTGCTCGCTACCGCAAGTGACGGTAAAGTAACCTTGATCGCCGGTGTAACGCCCGATTTAACAGCCCGTTTCAAGGCAGGTGAATTGGTGAACTTTGTTGCCGCTCAAGTGGGCGGCAAGGGTGGCGGGCGCGCAGATATGGCGCAAGCCGGCGGGACTAATGCTGCAGCGCTACCTGCCGCATTAGCCTCGATTAAAAACTGGATCGAAAGTAAATAAGCACTGCAACCAAATTATCCCGGTGCAGATCTCCGGGATAATTACCGCACCATTTCCGCTTCAGTGGCCGCTAACAAAGTCCGTATTAATCCCTGGCCATGCCGCTTCTAGTGCCGCTTTGAATTCTTTTTGAATACGTTTAAGTGCTTTTTTCGTATCCGCTTCAAAGCGCAGCACCACCACCGGCGTGGTGTTGGAGGCGCGCACCAAACCAAAACCATCAGCATATTCGGCGCGCACGCCATCAATGGTAATCAGCTCGCGTGCAGTCGGGAATTGCCCGCTTTTTTGCAGCTTGGCCACCAGCGTATGCGGCTCACCCTCGTTCATCTTGATGTTGAGCTCGGGAGTGGAGAGCGCATTGGGTAAATGTTTTAACGGCCAGTTGGCATCTTTCCAGCGTGACACAATTTCGAGCAGGCGTGCGCCGGCATAAAGGCCGTCATCAAAGCCATACCAGCGTTCCTTGAAAAACATGTGGCCACTCATCTCCCCGGCCAGGGGCGCGTTGGTTTCATTGAGTTTGGTTTTGATCAGGGCATGGCCGGTGTTCCACATCAACGGTTTGCCGCCTTGATAACGAATGGATTCAGCCACCCAGCGCGAACATTTCACGTCATAAATAATTTGTGCGCCGGGGTTACGTGTGAGCACGTCAGCCGCAAAAAGCATCAATTGCCGATCAGGGAAAATGATTTCTCCATCTTTGGTAACCACACCAAGGCGGTCGCCATCACCATCAAACGCCAAGCCGAGTTCAGCATCCGTTTCGCGCAACGCGCGCTGTACATCCCGCAAATTTTCCGGCTTGGATGGATCCGGATGGTGGTTGGGAAAGTGGCCATCCACTTCGCAGAACAACTCGATCACTTCGCAACCCAGACGACGGAAGAGTTCTGGCGCAATCGCTCCAGCGACGCCATTGCCGCTGTCGATCACGATTTTCATCGGCCGTGCGAGCTTGACATCACCGACAATACGGTTGAGATAGGCGGCGCGTACATCGGCCTGGCGTATGGTGCCGCGACCTCCAGTGCCATGCGCAAAGTCGGCGCTGGTGATACGGCGGCGCAGGTCTTGAATCATCTCTCCATACAGTGTCTGCCCTGCCAGTACCATCTTGAGACCGTTGTAATCCGGTGGATTATGGCTGCCAGTGACCGAAACGCAGCTGCTGGTGCCCAGCTCATACGCGGCAAAATAACTCACTGGCGTCGGCACGCACCCAATGTCGATGACATCGACACCCGCCTGGATGATGCCATCGGCTAACGCTGCCAAAAGCGCCGGGCCAGAAAGGCGGCCATCACGCCCGACAGCAATTGCCGCAATGCCGTGGTCGCTGGCTTCGCTACCCAGCGCCTGGCCGATCAGACGCACGGCGTCCACAGTCAGCGTTTTATCGACGATGCCGCGAATGTCATAGGCTTTGAAAATTTCGGGGGCAGGATTTTTCATCTTGAATAAATTGGGCCAAAGGTAAGTTTAAATTATGGCATGCGCAGAGCACGCACAGTGTGACGATCAAAATACATCAGGAGGCGTTGCGGCAGCCAAGCCATGTTGCCAGGCCACGCCCCCTGCACAAAACCCACGTGACCACCCTGCGCAAGAAACTCAGGCGTTACCTCTCGAGGCAAATCACTCACTGCAGGCATGGCACTGAAGGGTAAAAACGGGTCGTCAGCAGCATGCAACAGGAGCGTAGGCGTATTGATCAAACCTAGCAACGGCCCGGCACTTGCCCGGGTGTAATAATCCGCGGCATCGCGAAAACCATGCAGTGGCACGGTGACCGCTTCATCAAACTCGCGTAGCGTGCGGCTACGCTTGATGGTAACCACATCCATCAAGCCAGGAAACCGCGCCGCTTTTTCGAGTGCTTTGGGCACCAGGCTACGCAAAAAATAGCGCACATAAGCACGCTTGACGCCACGTGCAAGCTCGCCTTCTGCCGCTGCCAAATCGACTGGCGCACTCACCGTGGCAGCGGCATTCAGCAGACTGGCGGCCTTATCGGCAGGCGCATTTTCCGCCAGCCATTTGAGCAGGACATTGCCGCCAAGTGAGACACCGACTGCAAAGAGCGCAGACCAGTGCAACGCATGTAATCGCCGCAAAATCCAGTCAACCTCTGCGGCGTCGCCAGAATGATAGGCCCGAGGCAAACGATTAGGCTCGCCAGAACAGCCACGAAAATTCACCACGACCCCATGCCAGCCACGTGCGTGTATCGCGCGCATCAGAGCGCGCGCATAAGCGCTGTTTGAGCTGCCTTCCAGCCCATGAAACAGCACGACGCAGGGTTGGCCGGGCACCCCGTCTACCCAATCCAGATCGATGAAATCGCCATCTGGCGTATCCCAGCGCTGTCGGCGATACGGTGGCAGCGGGCCTTTGATAAGCAAGGGCCAGATGGTCTGTCGGTGTGCGCCACGCAGCCAGCGCGAAGCTTGAAAACGAGGTGGGCTGGTGGTGGGTTCCAGGGGATTCATCAATCTGGTTTTCTGCAGTTTCCGGTTAACCCGACCGCAGAAAAGCTCAGTGCAAAACTTTCGGCACGTCGTGCTGGCTATCTGGCGGCGCAGGTGAGGCATGGTGTCCCACGATACGCCAACCCAGTGCGCCTCGGGTATAAATATTGGTTGCCGCGACCGGCGCAGCAATACTTTCGTCGCCCGCATGGCTGAAATGCTCCAGCACATGCGTAATCACGGCGAAGGGGGTGACAAAAGCCACTTTCTGCGCCACCCGCAAAATTAACCTGCCACTGTGCGAAAAAATGCGCTGCCACGCTTCGCGCACGGCACTGTAACCGATGAGCGCAGGCCCTCCGGGATGGACGCAGACGATCTCTTCATCATCAGACCAGACGCGCATCATGGCTTCCAGATCACCTGCTTCCAGTGCGGCATAGAAGGCACTTTCGGCATCTTGTGGTGTGGAAAAAATCGCGTTTTCGGGTGGGCTCATGAAGATAGAGTCAAGGATGGATGTAGATATTTACCGGTTACAAGGGCAAAAACTTGATCACGTCATCAGGCTTGAGCCCATTCAGGCAGTCCAGATGGCCGAGCGGACATTCTCGTTTAAAACAGGGACTACATGGCAAATCTTTGCGCACAATCTGCGCTGTGGGCGACAGCGGTGGCGTATATAACGGTGAAGATGAACCATACAGAGCGACCAACGGACGATCCAGGGCTGCGGCCACATGCATCAGGCCAGAATCATTTGTCACCACGGCACGCGCAGTGGCAAGCAGATCAATCGCCTGGTCGAGTGATGTTTTGCCACACAGATTAACCACTGCGCCATCGGACGCCTGGACAATTTGCTCACCAATGGCAACATCTTTACTTGAACCCAAAAGCCAGATGGGCGTATCAGGAGAAACAATGCGCCGCGCGAGCTTGGCAAAATGCCAGGCAGGCCAACGCTTGGCAGGGCCATATTCCGCTCCCGGACAAAAAATCACCGGCGCACCTTGCTCCGGCAACGCCAATGCTCGACGTGCGGCCGCTTGCTGCACGGGGGAAGACAGTAGTGCAGGACGCGGCAGTACCTCTGGCACGGGTCCAATCAGGGCCGCATAGCGTTGCACCAACTGCGGATGCAATGCTTTATTCAATCGATGCCGCTCGGTGAGCAAACCATAGCGCGCCTCACCGTGATAACCCATGCGCTGTGGAATGCGAGCGAAGAAAGGAACCAACGCAGACTTCCAGGAGTTAGGCAATACATAGGCATGGGAAAAGTCGGCGCTGATGAGACGGCGACCCAGCGCATAGCGCGCCCAAAAATTAAACTCACCATGCGCAAAAGGGCTCGGCAGGACAGCATCCACTTCTGCCATGCGCGTCAATAACGCAGCCGCCCAGTCAGGCGCCAACACCTCAATGCGCGCTGCGGGATGCTGCTGTTTGATGAGCGTCAGCAGTGGCTGCGACAACACCGTGTCGCCAATCCAGGAAGGCGCGATAACGAGAATTTTCACATGCGGAAAAAAGTCAGTGATGGC
>WOZP01000119.1 GCA_011620215.1 Rugosibacter sp. | reverse complement strand
AAGCGCAACTCGCTGCCGTGCGCGCGCAACTGGACGCCAACGAATCCCGTTACAAAGTGCTGCTGGATGCGCATGAACTATGGGCGCTGGATACTCACGAGGATGCTGCCGGTAGCGCACAAGACAGTGCGCTACCCTAAATCGCCTTAAGCGCCTTAAGCAAACCTTCAGCCGGTGTTAATCAGTGCTTAAGGTGGCAAGCTCACACTGCGAGCATACCTTAACTCACAGGAGCCGCCCATGCGCATCCCATCCCACACCATCCATCGGGTGTATGACTCCCTGATTCGACTGACCCACGCCTGGAATGCCCTCGCCATCATCGGCCTGATCGTCACCTCGCAACTGGCAGAAGCCTTTGAACATAGCGATAGTGAAACCGCCATCTGGCAAATACACGTCTTGTTCGGCTATGCACTGACTGGTGGCCTGCTGGTGCGCCTGATCTGGGGCTTTGTCGGCCCGGCTACCGCACGCTGGTCAGATATGTGGCATCCACGAGCATGGGCTTCGATGTTGCGTGGCCATCTCTCCTTTCCGCCGCGGCTGGGTCATGACATTCGCGCCAGTCTGGCCTTTGTCGGCGTTTATGCCGTCCTTGCCGTCATGCTCGGTACTGGCCTGATCATGGCCGCAACCGAGTTTCAAATGGGGCCACTGGCGCAGTGGTTAGGCACTTCTGAAGCGATGGGCAAGCTAGTCAAGGAACCCCACGAAATAGGCTTCACCCTGGTGCTGGCATTCATCGCACTGCATTTGGTCGCCCTACTTTATCATCGCTTTGTATTGCACACGCCAGTTGATCAGGCCATGATCACAGGTAAGCAATATCTGCCCGAAAACCATGAACAACTCAAGCCTTAAGCTAACCCACCATGCGTATCCTGCTGGTCGAAGATGATCCCCTGCTCGGTGACGGGCTGACCGCCGGCCTGCGCCAGGCAGGCTTTGCAGTGGACTGGGTCAAGGATGGTGTCGCCTCCGATCATGCCTTGAAAAACGAAACCTTCGACCTCGTCGTGCTCGACCTGGGCTTGCCGCGGCTCTCCGGCATGGAGGTTTTGCGGCGCTTGCGCGAACGGCCAGGCGATGCGGGCGGCCATACACCCGTGCTGGTGCTCACCGCCCGCGACGCGACCGGGGACAAGGTGGCCGGCCTGGATGCCGGAGCTGACGACTATCTGGTCAAGCCCATCGACCTGGATGAGCTGGCCGCCCGTGTGCGCGCCCTGACGCGCCGGGCGGCAGGCCGTACCATGCCGCAGATTCATCACGGCGCACTGATGCTCGACCCGATTGCGCGCCAGATAACACAGCATGGCGAAGCAGTAGAGTTGTCCGCCCGTGAATTCGACCTGCTGCAAGCCCTGCTTGAAAACGCCGGCCGCGTGATGACCCGTACCCAGCTCGAAGGTGCGCTCTACGGCTGGCGCGATGAACCCGACAGCAATGCCCTGGAAGTGCATATCCATCACCTGCGGCGCAAGCTGGGCAACGAGTTGATCAAGACCTTGCGCGGTATCGGCTATACCATTTCCAGGCCATGAGCAAGGTAATCAACACGCGCTGGTTCTCGCTGCGCCGCCGCCTGCTGCTGCCTTTGCTGGCAGGGGTTTCCGTCTACTGGCTGGCGACTTTGCTCTGGGTCTATGTCGATACCCATCACGAAATCGATGCGCTTTTCGATGCCCAGCTGGCGCAGACGGCGCAGTCTGTACTTGCCCTGGGCAAGAGCCAACTGGAAGAATTGGCGGAACATGGCAGCAACGCGCCCCAATATGCGATGGATGAATTCGCACATGGCGCCCACCCTTACCAGCGCAAGATCATGTTCCAGATCTGGCATGGAGACACGCTGGTCTCGCGCTCATCCAATGCGCCAATTGCGCCGTTGACCGAGACCGACGGTTATGCGGAAGCCGATGATACTGATGGCTCCGGCAACCACTGGCGTTACTTCAGCGTGTGGGATGAACAGCACCAGTATCGCGTGGTGGTCGCCGAAAGCCATGTCGTGCGCGATGAATTGATCGGCCATATTGTCTGGCGCCTGCTGATACCGGCGCTGCTGGGTTTGCCCCTGCTGGGTGGCTGGGTGTGGCTGGCAACGCGGCGCGGACTCAAGCCACTGGACGCCGTAGCCAATCAGATCGCTGCCCGCGAGCCATCGCGCCTGCATGCGCTGACGCCGGCAGAAGCACCGGAGGAAGTTCGTCCGCTGGTGGAATCCATCAACGGCCTGTTTGCGCGCGTTGAACAAACCCTGGAGGCCGAACGCCGCTTTACGGCGGACGCCGCGCACGAGCTGCGCACACCGCTGGCCGCGCTGGGCATCCAGGCGCAGGTGGCTTTGCGTGCGCAAGATGCGGAAGAACGCACCCATGCCATCCGCCAGTTGCAGGCCGGTGCCGAACGCGGGGCGCGGCTGGTAAACCAACTGCTGACCCTGGCGCGCATCGATCCCGAAAAAGGCCTGCACAAACAGCCCGTTTTGCTTGACCGCCTGACCGAAGAAATCTGCGCCGCCCATGGCACCATGGCGCTCGACAAGAATATCCGTCTGGAACTGGAGACAACCCCGACCATTGTGCAGGGCGATGCGGACATGCTGCGCATCCTGCTGCGCAACCTGATCGACAACGCCATCCAATACACACCGACGGGTGGCCGGGTCACTGTGCAGGTCGCTGAAAATACGCTGACCATCACCGATACCGGCGCCGGCATCCCCGCGCATGAGCGGGCGTCAGCCTTCCGCCGCTTCTATCGCCTGGCGGGGCAGGAGACCCAGGGCAGCGGCCTGGGCTTGTCCATCGTCGCCCGCATCGCCGAGCTGCATGGCGCACAGCTTGAACTGGCCGATGGCGAGGGCGGCAACGGCCTGCTCGTGCGGGTGAAATTTTCCGCGCAGGCCACCTATCACCAGGATTAATTAGCCAGCAACAGTCCCGGCTCCTCGATGATCGCGATCATCGATTCCATGAATTCGGCGGCATACACGCCGTCGATCAGGCGGTGGTCGTAGGATGTCACCATGTCCAGCGTTTGCTGCACCACCACCATGCCATTTTCCACCGCAGGCTGCGGCTTGATGCGCGTCATGGCGATGATGGCGGCTTCCGGATGGTTGATGATCGGCCGGCCGACCAGATCATGCTTGCCGTGGCTGCCGACATTGCTCAGCGTGATCGTGCCGCCCTTCAGATCGGCCAGGGGAATTTTACGTTCGCGCGCCAGCGCCGCCAGACGGTCAATCTCGGTGGAAATTTCCGCCAGGCTGCGCTGGTCGGCATGCTTGATCACCGGCACTATCAAGCCTTCTTCCGTATGCGTGGCAAAACCGATGTTGATGTCGCCATGCTCGACAATTTCGTTGCTCGTATCGTCAATGCTGGCGTTGAAATAGGGATATTTTTTCAACGCCGGAATCATCGCCTTGATCACCATCGCGGTAAATGAAATGCGGCAACCGAGGTGTTCCTGCAAACGCTGACGCAGCGCGACAAAGGCCTCGGCATTGCAACGGAAGCCGGACGTAGCATGCGGAATCACGCTCACTGAGCGCACCATGGTTTCGGCAATTGCGCGGCGCAGCCCCTTGAGCGGCGTGCGCCGCTGCTGGCCGGCGACAGGAATCGCCAGCGGACGCACTTCAAGTTTGACGCTGGAAGTATCCGGCGCCTTGGCTGATGGCGTATTTGCCTGGCCAGCCAGATGGCGGTCGATGTCTTCATGCAGGATGCGTCCTTTCGGCCCGCTGCCGACAACCCTCTCCAGCGCCACGCCCTGCTGCCGCGCGTAACTGCGCGTGCTGGGTGTGGCATGCACCGGCTGCGCAGGCGCCGCCTGGGAGACGGCCTGAAAAGTCGGCGCTGGTGATACGGCGATAATTTGATTTTCTCGGGACTCGGCAGGCATTGCGTGCGCTGCGGATTTAACTGTAGCCGTTGGCACCGCCTGATTGTCTGTCGTTGTAAACACCGCAATCACGCTACCCACTTTAACCGTCGTGCCCTCGGCTACCTGCAGGCTGTGCACCGTGCCATTGCACGGCACGGGGATTTCTACCACCGCCTTATCCGTTTCGATCTCGCATAGCAGATCATCTTCGCGCACCACATCGCCGGGCTTGACATGCCACTTGAGCAAATCCGATTCGGTAATACCCTCGCCCACATCAGGCAGTGTAAATTCATAAGTCATCATTTGTCTCCGCTTAAAACTGATAACTCAGCACAGCCTCAATCCCTGCCTTGATACGGCCGGGGCTGGGCAAGTAAGCATCTTCTATCTGGTTTTCGGGGAAGAACACATCGAACGCAGTAACCCGCTTCACCGGGGCCTTCAACCATTCCAGTGCATATTCGTTGATCAACGCCGAAATCTCCGCACCCGGCCCGGCCGTGCGTCGTGCTTCATGCACAATCACGCAGCGGCCAGTTTTTTTCACCGAAGCCAAAACAGGCGCGACATCCAGCGGCGCCAAGCTGCACATGTCAATAATTTCGATGCTGGCACTACTATTAGCCGCCACATCTGCTGCCGCTGCAATCGAATAGTGCAGCATGTTGCCCCAGGCGATCAATGTCAGATCATCCCCCGCTTGCACCACGCGGCATTTATCCAGTGGCAGGGTGTAATCCGCCATCGGCACTGGCTCGCGAAACGAACGGTACATCTTGGTATGCTCTAAAAAAACTACCGGATCATCGCTGCGTATCGCTGCGGCCAGCAAACCCTTGGCCTGCGCCGGTGTGCTCGGGCACACGACGCGCACACCCGGCGTGTGCATCAAATACGCCTCGGTTGAGTCAGAATGAAACGGCAAGGGTTTGATGCCGCCGCCAAAAGTCGCGCGGATAGTCAACGGCACCTTCATCGCGCCGCCGGTTTTCTGATGCAGGTTGGCCAAGTTGTAAATGAACTGCCCCCACGCGTTGTACATGAAAGCCAAAAACTGCATCTCGATCACCGGCCGCTCGCCACGCATGGCCATGCCCACCGCCACGCCCAGCAGCCCGTTTTCAGACAGCGGCGTATCTATCACGCGGTCGGGGCCGAACTCGTCAAACAAGCCTTCGGTAGCGCGAAACACGCCACCAATCGGGCCGATGTCGTAACCCATCACACGCACGCTCGGGTCGCGCTGCATTTCCTGGCGCAGCGTATGCGTTACCGCCGTCACCAGATTCATGTCTTCCGTTACTGGCAGTTCATTGATGCGCGTCATTGCACGCCCTCCCCGGTCATATCGAGAAACGGATTGCCGCCCGCCAGCTCAAACGCCAACTCGTCGCGCTGATGCTTCACGCTCCAGCCCGCCTCACCCTGCAAATGGTGCAAGAACATGTCATCCGGTGAAGTCGGCGGCACCGCACGACCCCGATCAATCTCCTCACGCAGGCGTTTTTCCGCCCGTTCTTCTATCGCCGTTTTTGTGGCCTGATCCAGCACACCCTGGGCGAATAAATATTTTTCAAAGCGTTCCACCGGGTCCAGCGTCTTCCAGTATTCCGCCTCGTCTTCCGTGCGATACACGGCTGAAGAATCCGCGCTGTTGTGGTCCAGAATGCGGTAGGTAACCGCCTCGATCAAGGTAGCCCCACCGCCCGCACGGGCACGGTCCACCGCTTTTTTCACGGTGTCATACACGGCAAAAATATCATTGCCATCCACCCGCTCATGCGGCAAGCCATAGGCCACAGCTTTTTGTGCAAAGGTAGCCGCTGCTGTCTGACGCGATGCAGGCACCGAGATGCTCCACTGATTGTTTTGCACAATAATCACGCAAGGCGATTCCAGCACGCCCGCAAAGTTCAGGCCATCGTGAAAATCACCCTCGCTGGTGCTGCCCTCGCCCACAAACGCCAGGCTCACGTGCTTCCTGCCATTGAGTTTATCGGCCAGCGCACAACCCACCGCCAGCGGAATATAGGCGCCCAGAAAAATCGGATAAGGCATCATGTTTACCGAGGGCGGCAATTCTGGCGGCAAGGGCAAATGCTCGCGGATATGCTCGGGCGTATTGCCCATCAGCCCGGCCATGATGCGATCCACCGGTGCGTTCCAATACAGCACGGCACTCAACTGCCGATACGCGGGGAACAACCAGTCGCCCACCTGCAAAGCCGCTGCCGCGCCCAGGCCACACACTTCTTCACCACGCGAGCTGGCCGCCACGCTCAACACCCCGCGCCGCTGCAAGCGCAGCACCATCGCCTCAAACGTGCGCGTCTCAACCAGCACTTCATACCAGCGCAGCAATTCTTGCCGGGAGACTTCCGGTACGCTTGTCTTTGCCCCTTCCTTCACGCTGCCATCCGGATTCAGAATCCGAAAATAATCCTCACTTGGCCGAACTTCAGCCCATTTTTTCTCGCCCATTTGAAGGCTCCTCTCCGCTTTATTTGCGTATTTATTTTTACCCTGACACCTCACTGCCTGTCTTGGTAGCGATCAGGCTGATTTTGGCTGATGCTGATTGATTCTGACTGATGCTGACTGATGCTGACTGGTGCCATTAAAATTTTTCGAGTCAGTATACCCAAACTCACCTCGTACACTTTATCCCTGTAAGCTCGTAAAGTCCTGCCTCATTGCCTATCCATAACTATCACCCCCATGTTCGAACAAGCCTTCAGAAACATCGACGACGTACTCAGGAAAGAAGCAGGCTGCACCACCGAACTGGACTACACCGAGCAAACCTCCTGGCTGCTGTTTTTGAAATACCTCGATGGGCTGGAAGAAGACAAGGCCACCGAAGCCGCACTCAACGGCAAACCCTACACGCATATTCTGGATGCGCCCTACTGCTGGAACACCTGGGCCGCGCCCAAGGATAGCCAAGGCAAGCTGGACCACAACGCCGCGCACACCGGGGACGACCTGCGCGACTTTGTCGATAGGCAACTCTTCCCCTACCTGCAAGGCTTCAAGCAAAAAGCCAGCGGACCAAACACGCTCGAATACAAGATTGGCGAAATCTTCGGCGAGATCAAAAACAGAATCCACAGCGGCTACAACCTGCGCGAGATCATCGACCACATTGACGAGCTGCGCTTTCGCTCGCAAACCGAAAAGCACGAACTCAGCCACCTGTACGAAGCCAAGATCAAGAACATGGGCAACGCCGGGCGCAACGGCGGCGAGTATTACACCCCGCGCCCGCTGATCCGCGCCATCGTCAAGGTCGTGCAACCCCAAATCGGCGAGCGCATTTACGACGGCGCCGTGGGCAGCGCGGGCTTCCTCTGTGAAGCCTTCGATTACCTCACTAACCAGCCTGGCCGCCGTCTCACCACCGCCGACTTTTCCACGCTGCAAACCAGCACCTTCTACGGCAAGGAAAAGAAATCGCTGGCTTATGTCATGGCCATCATGAACATGATCCTGCACGGCATCGAAGCGCCCAACATCGTGCACACCAACACCCTGGCGGAAAACCTCGCCGACGTGCAAGACAAAGACCGCTTCGACGTCATCCTCGCCAATCCGCCCTTTGGCGGCAAAGAGCGCAAGGAAGTACAGCAGAACTTCCCCATCCGCACGGGCGAGACGGCTTTCCTGTTTCTGCAACACTTCATCAAGATGCTCAAGGCCGGTGGCCGCGCGGGCGTGGTCATCAAGAACACCTTTTTATCCAACACCGACAACGCCTCGGTCAGCTTGCGCAAGCTGCTGCTGGAAAGCTGCAACCTGCACACCGTGCTCGATTGCCCCGGCGGCACCTTTCAAGGCGCGGGCGTCAAAACCGTCGTGCTGTTTTTCGAGAAAGGCGCACCGACGCGCAAGGTTTGGTACTACCAGCTCGACCCCGGCCGCAACCTCGGCAAGACCAACCCGCTGAATGACGCCGATTTGGCCGAATTCGTCGAACTGCAAAAGACTTTCGCCGACTCGCCGAAAAGCTGGAGCGTAAAAGTCGGCGCTGGTGACACGGCGACTTTCGATCTGTCGGTGAAGAACCCCAACGGCAATGAAGCCGTCACCCACCGCAGCCCGCAGGACATCATGGACGAAATCGCCACGCTGGATGCCGAGAGCGCCTCGGTATTGGGGAAAATCGCACAATTGCTGAAAACCGGGAAGGGAGATGCATCGTGACGCAAGACATACGCTGGAAACAACGCTTCGACAATTTTCAGCGCGCGCTGGCGCAGCTGACGCTGGCCATCCAACTCATGGCGCAGCGCCCTCTCTCCGAACTTGAGCGACAGGGATTGATCCAAGGATTCGAGTTCACCCATGAGCTTGCCTGGAATGTTCTGAAGGATTACCTCGAAATGGAGGGAATACAAGGGCTGGTGGGTTCCAGAAGTACGGTGCGCGAGGCATTCAAGCGGGGGCTGATCGACAATGGGGAAGCCTGGATGGATATGATCGAAAAACGCAACCTCTCCAGCCATACGTACAACCCGGACGTGGCCGAAACCCTGGCATCGGCCATCCAGGAGCGTTATTACCCGGCGTTCCTTGCGTTGCAAGCGCGTTTTCTCCGGGAGCCATGAGCATGGCCGAATTCGGTTTGCCTGAAACAACCACCGGCACGATCCGGCGGATTCTCGCCGAGGTTCCCACCGTGGAAAGAGCAGTGATCTACGGTTCGCGTGCCAAAGGAAATTACCGGCCCGGTTCCGACATTGACCTGACCCTGTTTGGCCCGGACCTCGATCTCGACATACTCGGACAAATAGCCGCCCGCCTTGATGAATCGCCGATCCCG
The DNA here is from genome assembly GCA_011620215.1 of Rugosibacter sp. GTDB lineage: Bacteria > Pseudomonadota > Gammaproteobacteria > Burkholderiales > Rhodocyclaceae > Rugosibacter. The sequence goes on along the minus strand of WOZP01000119.1, from coordinate 495 downwards.
TACCAGGTGGACCTCTCCATTTTCGACCGACTCGACCACGCCGAATTACGCGCGCATATCGAACGCGTGGGCAAGCTTTTTTATGAGCGCTGAAATGCTGGCGAAGATCAGGAGATTATTGTGAACCAGTCCGCGACAAATCAGGATGCTCTCTATCAGCATATCTGCGAGCTGGTCGTTGCGGCACGACAAACCGTTGCCCGTGGCATCGACCTCGTGCAGGTGCGCACCAACTTCGAGATCGGGCGGCACATTGTCGAGCACGAGCAGCAGGGAAAAGGCCGCGCCGACTATGGCAAGGAATTGCTGACACACCTGGCTGATCGTTTAACCAGTGAGTTTGGCAAGGGCTTTGCACGCAGCAATATCGCTTACATGCGCAGCTTTTACCTCGCCTACGCAGGCCGTGCGCAAATTGTCCAGACAGTGTCTGGACAATTTGCGGCACCCTTCAGACTGAGTTGGTCGCACTACGTCTTCCTGCTCGGCATCAAG
>WOZP01000112.1:7854-9314 GCA_011620215.1 Rugosibacter sp. | reverse complement strand
AACGGAGGTTCAAACGGGGGTGCAAGCGAGCGCAACTACGGGCCACGCACACCGCGCTCCGGCGGCGGGCGTGATGGCAAACCTGCTCAGCGGCCGCGTTAAAAAGCAGTCCGCCAGCGTCGCTAAAAAGTCGGCGCTGGCAAGACGGCGATTCCCTGAAAATTCCCCTATCACGGTTTAAACCATCCGCTCGTGACCATGCCATCCGCTGCTCACGCTGATCATCGCCACCGTGCCGTGATTATCGGCGGCGGCCCGGCAGGCTTGATGGCTGCGGAAGTTTTGGCACACGCCGGGGTAACGGTTGATCTGTTTGACGCCATGCCGTCCGTCGGTCGCAAGTTGTTACTGGCAGGCAAAGGCGGGTTGAACATTACCCACGCTGAGCCCTTCGAGGCTTTTCTGTCGCGCTATGGCGCGCGTGCCACGGTTATGCGCCCAGTGCTCGACGCCTTGCCTCCGCTCGTCTTGCGCGAGTGGGTTCACGCGCTGGGTATCGAGACCTTCGTCGGTTCATCCGGCCGGGTGTTTCCTGCAGATATGAAAGCTGGTCCGCTGTTGCGTCACTGGCTGCATCGCTTGCGCGCAGCCGGTGTGAGGTTTCATGTGCGCCACCGCTGGCTGGGCTGGACGGATAGCGGCGCACTGCGTTTTTTAGCGCCGCACGGTGAAGTCACCTGTGAAGCAAGCACTGTTGTGCTCGCTTTAGGCGGTGGTAGCTGGGCACGCCTGGGGTCGGATGGCGCATGGATGCCTTGGCTGGCGCAACGTGGCGTGCCGGTTACACCCTTGCTACCCTCGAACTGCGGCTTTGATGTCGCCGGTGGGTGGAGTGATCACTTGCGCAGCCGCTTTGCCGGGCAGCCGCTCAAAACCATCGCGCTGCAATTTACCGATGCCGCAGGGCAAACGCACCACCACAAAGGCGAGCTGATGCTCTCCAACAGCGGGCTAGAAGGCAGTCTGATTTATGCTCATTCCGCCCTTTTGCGGGACACGATTACAGCGCAGGGTGCCGTCACCATCACACTTGATTTGCTGCCCGACAAACCCTTGACGCGAGTGGAAAGTGAAGTTTCTCATCCGCGTGGTGCCCGCTCTCTGGCCAGCCATCTGCAAAGCCGGGTGGGGATCAAAGGAGTCAAGACTGCCTTGCTGCATGAAGTTTTGCCCGCAGAAACCCTGGCCGATCCGTTGCGCCTCGCGCAGGCCATAAAATTTTTGCCGATTACCCTGGTTGCACCACGCCCCATCGATGAGGCCATCAGCAGCGCGGGCGGTGTGCTGTTCGACGGCATCGACTCGCACCTCATGCTGCGCCACCTGCCCAGCGTGTTTTGCGCCGGAGAAATGCTCGACTGGGAGGCACCCACCGGCGGCTATTTATTGACGGCTTGTTTCGCTAGCGGGCGAGTGGCGGGCTTAGGTGCGCTGGACTGGCTGAAGGTTGACCAAATAGG
>WOZP01000112.1:0-7754 GCA_011620215.1 Rugosibacter sp. | reverse complement strand
GCGGGCGAGTGGCGGGCTTAGGTGCGCTGGACTGGCTGAAGGTTGACCAAATAGGCTGACCAGGTCACATCCTGAAAGAGTCACCTGCCGTAAAAACCATGCCGCCTTTTACCTCTGGAACCTCGGCAAACAGGGGCATGCACCCCGCGCACCGATCCACGATCACTCGATGGAACCACCGGACAGGATATGGCTATGCATCCGCTGGCCGGCAAGGGATGCATTTCGCGCCAGAATCGCTTGCAGAATTTCCCGGTGTTCCTGCAAGGATTTTTCCAACCGGCCGGCAGGCCGCAATGAGTTTCTGCGCGCCAACATGGCGACTTGTCGCGTATCGTTGATCAACTGGGCGAGATACTGATTGCCTGCAATCTCTTGCAGAACCACGTGAAACTTCTGGTTCGTGTCAAAAAATCGGTCAATATCCTGCGCCCGAGCAAACGATTCGAGTTCCTCATGCAGCGCAGACAGCCGCGAAAAGTCGGCGCTGGTGGCACGGCGCGTAGCGTCTTCTGCCACGCGGCTTTCAAGCAAAGCCATCACCGGGAAGACCTCGCTGCGTTCCTGCTCGGATAATTCCGTGACATAACAACCCCGGCGCGGCTTCAAGGTGACCAAACCTTCCGAGGCCAGCACTTTGAGCGCTTCACGCATGGGCGTGCGGCTGATGCCATATTCTGCAGCGAGCACTTGCTCATCGATCCAACTGCCGGGCAACAGCTCGTGCGCAAAAATTCTGGCACGCAACCGCTCTGCCACCTGGGCGTAAAGTGCCGGGGTGTCGAGCATGGTTGTGGCAGCGGTATGCGTGCCTTGGACTGGTTTTTTTGCTATCATAATTATGAATGCAGTATCATATTGAGCAGTCAGAAAGTCAACTGCGCTAACGCTGTGCTGGCATCGTGCAGTATCACGCTGTTATTATCTAGTCATCGCGCAGTTTTTGAAGACAATGCGGCAGAAAGGCCATCACCTATGAGTACCCATTCCAATCCTTCCGACGGTTCTAATCTCGCGCCAACACCTCCATTGGAAACCTGGACCAAGGCCGCTGCCAAATCGGCACCCGGTGGCGATGTTTCGCAGCTGAATTGGAAAACGCCCGAAGGCATCACCGTCAAGCCCTTGTATACCCAAGCGGATACGGCCAACCTGCCCTACGCCAACACCCTGCCCGGCTTTGCACCTTATGTGCGCGGCCCGCAAGCCACGATGTACGCCGTACGGCCATGGACCATCCGTCAATATGCGGGGTTTTCGACGGCGGAAGAATCCAACGCGTTTTATCGCAAGGCCTTGGCCGCTGGTGGCCAGGGTGTCTCGGTGGCCTTCGATCTGGCCACGCATCGCGGCTATGACTCTGACCATCCACGCGTCATGGGTGATGTGGGCAAGGCGGGTGTGGCAATTGATTCAGTCGAGGACATGAAAATCCTGTTCGACAGCATTCCGCTCGACAAGGTATCGGTGTCGATGACCATGAATGGCGCGGTGCTGCCAATTCTTGCCGGTTATGTGGTGGCGGCTGAAGAGCAAGGCGTGACGCAAGACCAGCTCTCGGGCACGATCCAGAACGACATCCTCAAAGAGTTCATGGTGCGCAACACCTACATCTACCCGCCGGAACCGTCGATGCGCATCATTGCCGACATCATTGGTTACACGGCGAAGAATATGCCGAAGTTCAACTCGATTTCGATTTCCGGCTACCACATGCAAGAAGCCGGGGCGACGCAGGCACTCGAATTGGCCTTCACGCTGGCCGATGGCCGCGAGTATGTGAAAACGGCGATTGCCAGCGGCATGGATGTGGATGAATTCGCCGGACGGCTGTCGTTCTTCTTTGCCATCGGCATGAACTTCTATCTTGAAGTGGCCAAGCTGCGTGCCGCGCGCCTGCTGTGGTGGCGCATCATGGATGAGTTCAAGCCGAAGAATCCCAAATCCTCCATGCTGCGCACGCACTGCCAGACTTCCGGCTGGTCGCTGACCGAGCAAGACCCATACAACAACATCGTGCGCACCACGGTGGAAGCCATGGCCGCCGTGTTTGGCGGCACGCAGTCGCTGCACACCAACTCGCTTGACGAAGCGATTGCGCTGCCCACCGAATTTTCATCGCGCATCGCGCGCAACACCCAGCTCATCATCCAGGAAGAAACCCATATCACTAACGTGATCGACCCGTGGGCTGGCAGCTACATGATGGAGAAACTGACGCAGGACCTCGCCGACAAGGCCTGGAGCATCATCGAGGAAGTCGACACGATGGGCGGCATGACGCAGGCAGTGCAAAGCGGCTGGGCCAAGTTGCAGATCGAAAGATGCGCGGCAGAAAAACAGGCGCGCATTGATTCAGGCAAGGACGTGATCGTCGGCGTCAATAAATACAAATTGAAAGAAGAAGCGCCTATCGACACCCTTGACGTCGATAACCATGCCGTGCGCGACGGCCAGATTATTCGCTTGAAGCAAATCCGCGCCACGCGTGACACCGCCGCAGTCAAGGCGTCCCTCGCAGCACTCACCGAGGCAGCAGAAAATGGCAGCGGCAATATGCTCGATCTGGCGATTAAGGCCACACGCCTGCGGGCGACCGTCGGCGAAATTTCCGATGCGCTAGAAAAAGTCTGGGGGCGGCATCGCGCCACTAACCAAACCGTCTCCGGCGTTTATAGTGCAGCGTATGGTTCAGGGGAGGCAGACAGCACGATGAATGACATTCGTGGCGAGATCGAAAGTTTTGCTGCCACAGCAGGCCGCAGGCCACGCATCATGATTGTCAAGCTGGGTCAGGATGGACATGATCGTGGGGCAAAAGTGGTCGCCACCGCCTTTGCCGATCTTGGCTTTGACGTCGATGTGGGTCCGCTGTTCCAAACGCCAGAAGAAGCTGCACGCCAGGCGATTGAAAATGACGTTCATGCCATCGGCGTGTCTACGCTTGCCGCTGGCCATAAAACGCTGGTGCCCGCGCTGATCGAGGCGCTCAAAACCCAGGGAGCGAACGACATTGTGGTGTTTGTCGGCGGCGTGATTCCCGCGCAGGATTATGCCGAGTTGTACAAAATAGGCGCCGCAGGAATTTTTGGCCCGGGCACGCCGATTCCCGACTCTGCGCGCGAAGTTCTGCGTGCCATTGCTTCTGCACACAAGGCTTAAACCAAGGTGCCCGCTTCACCCGCCATTGACTTCAGCGCGCTCGCTGGCGAGCTGCGCAGTGGCAACCGCCGTGCACTGGCCAAAGCGATCACGCTGGTGGAATCCACTCTGGAAGAACATCAGAACCAGGCACAGACACTGCTAACTGAGTTACTGCCTCACACCGGGCGCGCTATCCGCATCGGCATTTCGGGCGTGCCGGGTGTGGGTAAATCAACCTTCATCGAGGCACTCGGGCTGTTTCTGATTGCGCGCGGCCACCGGCTGGCCGTGTTGGCAGTGGATCCTTCGTCATCCATTTCCGGCGGCTCGATACTGGGCGACAAGACTCGCATGGAATTACTCTGCCGTGAAGATGCCGCCTTCATCCGGCCATCGCCGGCATCCGGCAGTCTTGGCGGCGTGGCGGAAAAAACGCGTGAGGCCATGCTGCTGTGTGAAGCTGCTGGTTTTGACATCATCATCGTTGAAACCGTTGGCGTGGGCCAGTCGGAAATTGCCGTCGCCGGCATGACCGATATTTTCGTGCTGCTGCAATTGCCCAATGCGGGTGATGATTTGCAGGCGATTAAAAAAGGCATCGTCGAGCTTGCCGATCTGGTCGTCTTCAACAAAGCGGATCTTGATCCAACGGCAGCACAAGCCGCAGCAAGCCAGATGCGCTCGGCATTGTCCATGCTGCGCCCGGCCTCGCCCCACTGGCAACCATCCGTATTAATGTTATCGGCGGCAAAAAAAGAAGGGATTGCTGAATTCTGGCAAACCATCGAACAATTTCGCGCCACGATGACTGCTTCCGGTGATCTGGAAGCACGCCGCAAACGCCAGGCAAATGACTGGATGTGGCAGCAGATTGACGCAACGCTACGCCATCGCTTTCGCTCGCATCCCACCGTGATGGCCGCGCTGCCGCAAATAACGCAGCGCGTGATTTCTGGCACCCTGCCGCCAACACTGGCTGCGCGGCAACTGCTGGCTCTTTTTAAGTAAACCGATTTTTGGGGAGGCAATTTGTATGCATGACATCATTAATCAACTCGATACCAAACGCGCCAGAGCCACACTGGGCGGTGGCCAGAAGCGCATTGATGCGCAACATGCCAAAGGCAAGCTGACCGCGCGTGAGCGCATCGACTTGCTACTCGACGAGGGCACATTCGAAGAATGGGACATGTTCAAAGAGCATCGCTGCGTCGATTTCGGCATGGCGGACGAGCATGTACCCGGTGATGGCGTGGTCATTGGCTATGGCACGATCAATGGTCGCATGGTGTTTGTTTTTTCGCAGGATTTCACGGTGTTTGGCGGTGCACTTTCTGAAGCCCATGCCGAAAAAATCTGCAAGGTGATGGATAAAGCCATTCAAGTGGGCGCGCCGATCATTGGCATCAACGACTCTGGTGGCGCGCGTATTCAAGAAGGTGTGGCCGCACTCGGCGGTTACGCCGAAGTGTTCCAGCGCAATGTCATGGCCTCTGGCGTGATCCCGCAGATCTCGATGATCATGGGGCCTTGCGCCGGTGGCGCGGTATATAGCCCGGCCATGACAGATTTCATTTTCATGGTCAAGGATTCCTCCTACATGTTTGTCACCGGTCCCGAAGTCGTGAAGACCGTAACGCATGAAGAAGTAACGGCAGAAGAACTCGGCGGCGCAGTGACGCACACCTCGCGTTCAGGCGTGGCTGACCGGGCGTTTGATAACGATGTGGATGCCCTGCAAATGATGCGGCGTTTTTTCAACTACATGCCGCTCAACAACAAGGCGAACCCACCGGCGCGCCCAACGGATGACCCGGCGGATCGGCTGGATTATTCGCTGGATACCCTGGTGCCCGACAGCCCCAACAAGCCTTACGATATCAAGGAACTGATTTTCAAAATGGTGGATGACACCGATTTCTTCGAGATTCAGCCGGATCACGCGAAAAACATCGTCGTCGGCTTTGCGCGCATGGAAGGCGATGCAGTGGGTATTGTCGCCAATCAACCCATGGTGCTGGCAGGTTGCCTGGATATCAAATCGTCAATCAAGGCGGCACGATTTGTACGCTTTTGTGATGCATTCAATATTCCGGTCATCACGCTGGTCGATGTACCCGGTTTCATGCCCGGCACGGCGCAGGAATATGGGGGCATCATCAAGCATGGTGCCAAGCTGCTGTATGCCTATGCCGAATGCACTGTGCCGAAAGTCACACTGATTACGCGCAAAGCTTACGGCGGTGCGTATGACGTGATGGCCTCAAAACATTTGCGCGGCGACGTGAACTTTGCCTGGCCTTCGGCTGAAATTGCCGTGATGGGCCCCAAGGGCGCGGTGGAAATCATTTTCCGCGACGAGAAAAATGATCCGGTCAAAGTGGCCGCGCGCGAAGCGGAATACAAAGCCAAGTTCGCTAACCCCTTCGTGGCCGGTGCGCGCGGATTCATTGATGATGTGATCATGCCGCACGAAACCCGCAAGCGCATCTGCCGCAGCCTGGCGATGCTGAAAAACAAGAAAATCGAAAACCCGTGGCGCAAGCACGGCAACATTCCACTCTAAGCGCGGGCAGGAAAAATCATGTTCAAGAAAATACTTATTGCCAACCGCGGAGAAATAGCCTGCCGCGTGATTAAAACAGCCCGCAAGATGGGCATCAAAACCGTAGCGGTGTATTCAGAAGCCGACTGCGATGCGCGCCACGTAGAGCTCGCCGATGAGGCTGTCTGCATCGGTCCTGCCGCATCGAAAGAATCTTATCTGATGGCGGACAAGATCATCGCCGCCTGCAAAAAGACCAACGCCGAAGCGGTGCATCCGGGCTATGGTTTTCTTTCCGAAAATGCGGAATTCTCGCGTCAGCTGGAAGCAGAAGGCATCATTTTCATCGGCCCAAAACACGAATCGATTGCTGCGATGGGCGACAAAATCGCCTCCAAAAATCTTGCATTGAAAGCCAAGGTTAATGTCATTCCCGGCTACAACAAAGCCATCGACACGCCAGAGCAGGCAGTTGAAATTGCCAAGGACATTGGCTACCCGGTGATGATCAAGGCTTCGGCGGGTGGCGGTGGCAAAGGCTTGCGCGTGGCTTATAACGACAAGGAAGCGCATGAGGGGTTTACTTCTTGCACTACCGAAGCCAAAAATGCGTTTGGCGATGATCGGGTGTTCATCGAAAAATTTATCGAAGAGCCGCGCCATATCGAGATTCAGCTCATCGGCGATGCGCACGGCAACATGGTGTACCTGTGGGAGCGCGAATGCTCGATTCAGCGCCGACACCAGAAAGTGATTGAAGAAGCACCATCGCCCTTCCTCGATGCGGCCACCCGCAAAGCCATGGGCGAGCAGGCTGTGGCATTAGCAAAAGCGGTGAACTATCAATCAGCTGGCACGGTCGAGTTTGTCGTCGGCGGAAAAGACAAAGGGTTTTATTTTCTCGAGATGAACACCCGCTTGCAGGTGGAACATCCGGTGACGGAAATGATCACCGGCCTCGACCTGGTTGAACTGATGATCCGCGTTGCTGCGGGTGAAAAGCTGCCCATGACGCAAGAGCAGGTCAAGCTGGATGGCTGGGCGATGGAATGCCGCATTAACGCCGAAGATCCGTTCCGTGGCTTTCTGCCCTCCACCGGACGTTTGGTGAAATTCATGCCGCCCCCTGAAGTCCCGGGTGCTGTGCGTGTGGATACGGGTGTGGCCGAAGGTGGCGAAATCTCGATGTATTACGATTCGATGATTGCCAAGCTGATCGTGCATGCCAACACGCGAGATGCGGCCATTGCCCGCATGCGCGACGCCTTGAACCGTTTCGTGATTCGTGGCGTCTCGTCCAACATCGCCTTCCAGGCCGCGTTAATGCAGCATCCACGCTTTGTTTCAGGCCACTTCAACACCGGCCTGATTGCCGAAGAATATCCGCACGGGTTTGACGCAGCCGATGTACCGCATGACGACCCCGCCATGCTGATCGCCGTTGCCGCTGCCATGAACCGACAATTCCTGAAACGTAACGCAACGATTGCCGGCCAGATGCGCGGGCACGAGTTTCAGCCCAGCAGCGACTTCGTGGTCCTGATCGGCAAGGAAAAATATGAGGTCAAGGTGACCGCTGCCTCCCCGCGTGAAGAAGGCTGGGATGTCTATTTTGCCGGCCAGCAGTATGCCGTGCGCTCGCACTGGCAATTCGGTAAGCCGCTCTATATCGGCACCATCAATGGCGAGCCGATGTGCATGCAGGTTGAGCGTCGTGGCCTGGTGTATCGGCTGTTCCACTGGGGCGTGCAGGCAGATGTACAGGTGATGTCGGCGCGCACCGCCGAATTGCATGCGCTAATGCCGGTGAAATCCGCACCCGATATGTCCAAGTTCTTGTTGTCGCCGATGCCCGGGCTCCTGACACAAATTGCGGTGACAGAAGGACAAGAGGTCAAAGCGGGGGAAATTCTGGCCAAGATCGAAGCCATGAAAATGGAAAACGTGCTCAAGGCCGAGCGCGATTGCGTGGTGGAAAAATTGCTGGCCAAGCCCGGCGAGAGCCTGGCGGTTGACCAACCGATCATTGCCTTCAAGTAAAAAAGTTGGCGCTGGGTTGGCGCTG
>WOZP01000038.1:7990-9502 GCA_011620215.1 Rugosibacter sp. | reverse complement strand
ACCAGCGGACGGCGAATCACACTGGGGTTTTCCAGCATCAGGGCCACTGCCTGCCCTTGTGTGGTGATCGCTTGCTGCTCAGGGGTGAGTTTGCGCCATGTGGTGCCCTTGGTATTGACCAGCGTCTGCCAGCCCAGGGTGCGGCACCAAAGCACGAGCTTTTCGCGCGGTACGCCGAGTTTTTTGTAGTCATGGAATTCATAACTGATGCTGTTGGCGGCACACCAGGCGAAGGCTTTTTTCATTGTGTCGCAATTCTTGATACCGTAGATTTTGACCATGATTAAGCTCTTTGTAAGGAAAGTTCCGAAAGAAAATGCGCGGGGGCAGAATGATAGCAAATGCGGCATAATCGACGCATGAGAATTCAACCGTATATTTAGTTTATGGTACGCCGCATTCTGTTGGTGTTGTTTGTCATCCTGTTTATTGCTGCTGGTGTTTGGTGGAGCATGCGTCCCAAGCCCATCCCCGTGATTTTCAAGACCGTTGATCGTGGCATGGTGGATGCCACCGTGGTTAACACGCGCGCCGGAACCGTGGAAGCTTGCCTGCGCACACGGCTGTCCAGCATTGCGGGTGGCCGTATTGAATATCTTGGCGTGAAAGAAGGCGACCGCGTCAAGAAAGGGCAGTTGCTGATGAAGTTGTGGAATGAGGATCAAAAAGCGCAGCAGTATTTGGCAGAAATGCAGCGCGCTTCGTCCCTCCAACACGTGAACGAGCAATGTGTCACGGCAGCGAATGCTGAGCGCGAAGCAAAGCGACAAGCTCTGCTGCGCGCTAAAGGTTATGTGTCCATTGCCAAAGAAGATGCGGCAAGGACCGAAGCTGATGCTCGAAAATCCGCGTGTGCCAGCGCGCGGGCCGATGTAACCCAGGCTGACGCGCGCGTGAATGTGACGCGTACGGAACAGCAACGCACCGTGCTTGTTGCGCCCTTTGATGGCACGGTGGCGAAGATTGTGGGTGAGCTGGGCGAATACTCCACCCCTTCGCCACCGGGTGTGCAAACGCCCCCGGCGATTGATCTGATTGATGACAGTTGCCTGTATGTCAAGGCGCCGATGGATGAAGTGGATGTGCCAAAAATTAGTGCTGGCCTGCCCGTACGCGTGACGCTCGATGCCTTGCCAAAACGCCCGTTTGCCGGTCATGTGCGACGTGTGGCGCCGTATGTGCTGGCTGTTGAAAAACAGGCGCGGACGGTGGATGTGGAAGTGGATTTTGATGTGCCGACCAAAGGGCTGCTGGTTGGTTACAGCGCGGATGTGGAAATTGTTTTGCAACAGCACAACGATGTGTTGCGCGTGCCAACCACGGCGATCATGGAAGGCGGGAAAGTGCTGGTGCAGGCACAAGGCAGCGATAAGCTTGAAGCGCGCCAACTCAAGACCGGCCTTGCCAACTGGCAATATACCGAGGTGATCGACGGCCTGAAGCTGGGCGAACAAGTGGTCACGTCGCTTGAACGCGAAGGCGTAAAAGTCGGCGCTCGCGTGACGGCGGATG
>WOZP01000038.1:0-7890 GCA_011620215.1 Rugosibacter sp. | reverse complement strand
CAAAGTAAGTAAATGACACTCATAGCTCTCGCCGCTATCGAGCGTGTTTTCCATCTGGGTGAAACCGATGTGCATGCTCTGGCGCGTATCGATTTGACTATTGCCGCAGGCGAATATGTGGCCGTGGTCGGTCCTTCGGGTTCGGGCAAGTCGACCCTGCTCAATTTGCTGGGCTTGCTCGATCAGCCCACGGCGGGTACTTATCACCTTGAAGGACGGGACGTCACCACGCTTTCACCCGATGAACAAGCCGAAGTGCGCAGCCGACGCATCGGGTTTGTGTTTCAGAGTTTTCATCTTGTGCCACGCTTGACGGCTGCTGAAAATATTGCCTTGCCCATGATGCTGGACGGTATTCCTGTCGCCGTGCGTGAGCAGCGCGTGCGCCAGGCGCTGCTCGATTTTGGCTTGGATAAGCGTGCCAACCACCGGCCCGATGAGCTTTCTGGCGGCCAGCGCCAACGTGTCGCCATTGCTCGTGCCACCATCATGCAGCCTGCAATGCTGCTGGCGGATGAGCCGACAGGCAATCTTGACCGCGCGACGGGCGAGGAAGTGATTCATCTGCTGGAAGCATTGAATGCGCAGGGCATGACGTTGATTGTGGTGACTCACGATGCCACGTTGGCTGCGCGCGCGGGGCGGCAGATCATGATGGAAGACGGGCGGGTTAAATCGGATGTCTCTCATGCCGCTTCGACGGCATCGACTTCTGCTTGACTAATGAATCATCAACTCATCGCCGACTAGCCAGCCATGCAGTACTCCGACATTTTGCGTTTTGCCCGCGACGCCGCGACAGCTTATCCGCTCCGCACGTTGCTTTCGGTGCTGGCGATGGCCATTGGCGTGGCCTCGGTGGTACTGCTCACGGCGCTGGGTGATGGTGCACGGCGCTATGTGGTGGGACAGTTTTCTTCCCTCGGCAGCAATCTGGTGATTGTTTTGCCGGGACGTTCTGCCACCGGGGGGGTTAATCCGGCCAATGGCATCACCACCACGCCGCGCGATTTAACCGTGGATGATGCTGCCGCTTTGTTGCGGGCCCCCGCCGTGCAACGTGTGGCACCACTCGCTGTGGGCACATCAGAAATCAGTGCGGGAGGTCGCGTGCGTGAAGTTGTTGCCGCAGGCTCTACGGCGTCATTCATGGCGATACGTAATTTTCAGTTGGCGCAAGGCCGTTTTTTACCGGAGGATGATTGGCGTAGTAGTGCGCCTGTCGCCGTGATCGGCATGACCATCCGCAATGATATTTTCGGCAATCAGCCTGCCGTGGGTCAATTGATTCGCTTAGGCGACCGTCGCGTGCGGGTGATCGGCGTTTTAAAATCAACAGGCCAGGGTGTGGGCATGAATACCGATGAGCTGGTGATTGTGCCCGTGGCTTTGGCGCAGGCTTTATTTAATTCGAATACGCTGTTTCGTATCATGATCCAGGCGCGTGGTCGTGAGCAGATCGGGGCGGCCAAGGTGCAGGCCACGGCTATTATCAAGGCACGCCATGGTGGAGAAGAAGATGTCACCGTGATTACTCAGGATGCCGTATTGGCGACCTTCGACAAACTTCTTGGTGCGTTGACGGCGGCTGTTGCGGGCATCGCAGCCATCAGCTTGTTGGTGGCCGGTGTACTGGTGATGAATGTCATGCTCGTGGCGGTGACACAACGCAAGGCAGAGATTGGCTTGATGAAGGCGCTGGGCGCACGTGGCAGCACCATACGGCAGATATTTCTTACCGAAGCGGCGATGTTGTCTTTGGTCGGTGCCGTGACGGGGTATTTGTTAGGACAACTCGGGTCGTTGGTATTGCGCCAGTTGTTTCCGGTTTTTCCCGCGTATGCGCCGGGTTGGGCGGTGGCAGCGGCGCTCATGACAGCGCTTGTCACGGGACTGCTGTTCGGCATTTTGCCGGCCCGCCGCGCGGCGCAGCTCGATCCTGTCGACGCACTCATGAGACATTGATATGCTGCTGGCGGACGCATTCAAGCTGGCTTTTCGCGCAGTCATTGCGCAACCGTTGCGCAGCTTTCTTACGTTGTTAGGCATTGCCATTGGCATTGCGGCGGTGATTTTGTTGACCTCCATTGGCGAGGGGATTCATCGGTATGTATTGGATGAATTTACCCAGTTCGGCACTAATGTGATTGGTGTTCACCCAGGCAAGGTCAAGACTGGGGGCGCAGCGCTATCAGGTTTGCCAAGCAGTGCCAAACCGCTGTCGCTGGAAGACGCGGAGGCGTTGATGCGCTTGCCGAATGTGGTCGCAGTAACGCCCAGCGTGTTCGGTAACGCCGAGGCGAGTGCTGCCGGGCGTTTGCGGCGTGTCACCGTGTATGGTGTCGGACCGGACATGCTGAAGGTTTTTAAAGGGCGTGTGCGCAGTGGTCAGTTTTTACCGGTGGAAGAGGCGAATAGCGCGCGTGCGCTGGTGGTGTTGGGTTCCAAGCTCAAGTATGAATTGTTCGGCGCTGATAATGCGCTCGGCGCACGGGTACGATTTGGTGGGCTGCAATTTCGCGTTATTGGGGTGATGGAATCCAAAGGGCAGTTTCTCGGCATGGATCTGGATGACACGGCATTTATTCCTGCGGCGCGCGCCATTGAATTGTTTAATCGCGAGAGCTTGAGCGAAATTGATGTGGCTGTTGCTAAAGGCGTGAGTTCGGCGAGTGTGGTGACAGCGATTAAAACGGTGATGCTGGCGCGTCATGGTCGTGAAGATTTCACTTTAATCAGTCAAGAAGAAATGCTCACCAGTCTGTCGAGTATTCTCGATGTGCTCACCATGGCGGTGGGCGCGCTTGGCGGCATTTCGTTGTTTGTCGGCGGGGTGGGCATCGTGACGATGATGACGATCTCGGTTACCGAGCGGACGGCGGAGATTGGTTTGTTAGTCGCCCTCGGTGCACGCAGGCGAATCATCCTCGGTCTTTTTCTGAGTGAAGCCGTAGCGCTTGCTGCGGCGGGCGGAGTGATCGGTTTGCTTTTGGGCGTGGGTATTGCGCAGGTGCTTCATCTGGCGGTGCCGGTGTTACCTGTGCATACTCCTCTTCTTTTCGTGCTGTTGGCAGAGGCTTTGGCGATTAGCATTGGTTTAGCGGCCGGGGTGCTGCCCGCACGCCGCGCAGCGCAACTTAATCCAGTGGATGCGTTGCGTAGCGAGTAAGCGGCGGCTCGGAAAATTGGTGCTGATGAAGCCACTGCGCTATAAGGCGGTCGAGCAAAAACGCTCTCCTCGCCATAGCGGATGGTGATACGGTAATCAGTTATTGATTAACCCTTGCCTCTGCGATAATAAATAGCTGACCGCAGTTTCTTTTTTCATTTTTATTTCATTCATCATCATGACCAGTCAATTGTTCACCTCGTTTTCTCTCCGTTCAGTCACGTTGTCCAATCGCATCGTGATTAGCCCGATGTGCCAATATTCAGCGGTGGATGGCAATGCCACAGATTGGCACACTATTCACTTGGGCAATCTGGCGATGTCCGGCGCCGGCATGTTGATTGTTGAAGCTACCGGCGTTGAACTGGCCGGACGTATTTCAGCCGGGTGTCTCGCGCTGGGGTCTGACGAAAACGAAGCCGCATTGGCGCAAGTCTTGACCCATGTCCGCCATCATTCTTCTATGCCGCTGGCTATTCAGCTCGGCCATGCCGGACGCAAGGCTTCGAGTCAAGTGCCATGGCTTGGCGGCCGTTCTTTATCACCTGAGGCGGGCGGCTGGCCAACGGTGGCGCCGTCTGCCGTACCGCATCAAGTGGGAGATCAAGTACCGCGAGCGTTGGATGCGGAGGGCATTACCCGCATCACTGCGGCGTTTGTGGATGCCACACGGCGCGCCGCACGTCTGGGTTTTGATGCGATTGAGCTGCACATGGCGCATGGCTATCTGCTGCATCAGTTTCTATCGCCGATTGCAAATCATCGGACGGATGGGTATGGCGGCAGCCTGGAAAATCGCTTGCGTTTGCCGCTCGAAGTGTTTGCTGCCGTGCGCGCTGTCTGGCCAGACGAAAAACCATTGGGCGTGCGTATTTCGGCGACCGACTGGGTGCCTGGGGGATGGGATATTGAACAATCGGTAATTTTTGCGCAGGCGTTAAAAAAACTGGGCTGCGACTGGATTGATGCTTCTTCCGGCGGTGTGTCACCGCAACAAAAAATACCTGTGGCACCGAGTTTTCAGGTGCCGTTTGCCGAGCGTATTCGCCGTGAAACCAGTGTTCCGACAATGGCCGTGGGCATGATTACCGAGCCGACACAGGCGGAAGAAATTATTGCCAGGGGCGAAGCCGACATGGTGGCGTTAGCCCGCAGTTTTTTGTGGAATCCGCGTTGGCCGTGGCATGCCGCTGCCGCGCTGGGTGCCCAGGTGGATGCACCCAAGCCCTATCATCGCTGCTTGCCCGCAGGCGCGCATCAGGTATTCGGTCGATAGGTTTGGTCGGCTAAAAATCAGGTAGGTGTAAGGGCTGCCGCCCTTACGCCAGCACTTACTAGCACTTTTACACAACGATGGTGGATGCCTGATTCGCGTTGCGTGTTTCGATACGACCAATAGCGAATACGATTTCGCCTGCCGCAGAGAGCGTTTGCATGGCGGTACCCGCATCCGCTTCAGCAACGATCACGACCATGCCAATGCCGCAGTTAAATACGCGGTGCATTTCAGCGGCAACCACATTGCCTTCACGTTGCAACCACTGAAACAGCGCCGGTTGCGGCCAGGTGCTTTGATCAATGATGGCGGTGACATTGTCTGGCAACACACGCGGAATATTTTCTGTGAGGCCGCCGCCCGTAATATGTGCCATGCCTTTCACGCCTTGCCCGCCCAGGGTTTGTATCAGTGTCAGCAATGGTTTGACATAAATGTGTGTCGGTGCCATGACGGCGTCCATGAGTGGCACGCCACCAATGTCCAGCGTCAGATCCGGTTTGGCGCGCTCAATGATTTTGCGAATGAGCGAATAGCCATTTGAGTGTGCCCCGGAAGAGGCCAGCCCCAGCACCACGTCGCCCGGCTGAATTTTCTTGCCATCAATGATCTGTGATTTTTCAACCGCGCCCACCGCAAAACCCGCGAGATCATATTCACCATCGGGATACATGCTGGGCATCTCGGCGGTCTCACCACCGATCAAGGCGCAACCGGCCAGTTCGCAGCCACGGGCAATGCCTTCAACCACGGTGGCAGCCGTGGCGACATCCAGATGGCCGCAAGCAAAGTAGTCGAGGAAGAACAAGGGCTCGGCGCCTTGCACCAGAATGTCATTGACGCTCATGGCGACCAGATCCTGCCCGACGGTATCATGCCGTTGCCACTGAAATGCCAGCTTGAGCTTGGTGCCGACGCCATCGGTGCCTGACACCAGCACTGGCTCGCGATATTTTCTGGATAGCTCAAACAGCGCCCCAAAGCCGCCAATGCCCGCCAGTACTTCAGGCCGCATCGTGCGTTTGGCCGCAGGTTTTATGCGCTCGACCAGCGCGTCACCTGCATCGATGTCGACGCCAGCGTCGCGGTAAGTCAGTGAAGAGGGGGTGATAGTCAAAATGCTTTCCTTGAAATCGAGAGGTGGAGTGCAACAGATGTACGGATGGGCGATAATCTCGGCTGAACAAAAATGATGCGAGCGCGCAAATTCTACCGGAAATGACTTCTACGCAAGCCAACCGTCTATCGGTGGTGACTATGGTGCTTTGGTTTGGCGCCGGATTAGCGCTGCTTCTGCTGCTGTACTTTCTTTCGCCGATTCTTGCGCCCTTTGTGCTGGCGGGCATTCTGGCGTATGTCGCCAATCCGGTCGTTGATCGCTTGAGCCGCTACAGGTTGCCCCGCGTGTTGGCGGTGACTGTTGTGTTGCTTGGGCTGGGACTGATCTTCGCCGGGTTGGCATTTATTATTCTGCCATTATTGATCGATGAACTCGGGCGACTGGCAGCACGCGCACCTGCGGCGCTAGAACAGATTAACCAGCGTCTGCTGCCTTGGGTGTCGCGCCATGTGGGCATCTCGCTGCGGCTGGATGCCACGCATTTGAACAAACTCCTGGCGGGCAACTGGGATGTGATTCAACCCGTGCTTAGCCAGCTATACGCGTCGATCAAAATTGGCGGCATGGCATTCTTTGGTGTCGTGATCAATGCGCTGTTAGTGCCGGTGGTGATGTTTTATCTATTACTCGATTGGCATGGATTCATCCGCCGGTTGGCAGCTTTTATCCCGCGCCGCTGGCAGAGTCGTTGCCAGCGCATGGTGCACGATATTGATGCGGTGCTGGCGCAATATCTGCGCGGACAGATTCTCGTGATGGTGCTCCTGGCACTGTACTACAGCACCGCGCTCTGGCTTGCGGATATTCCATCGGCGCTCTCTGTCGGCTTGGTGACCGGGCTGCTTGTTTTTATTCCTTACCTGGGGTTTGCCACCGGATTCAGTCTGGCTTTACTGGTCGCTGCAATTCAGTTTACAGGCCTATCACCCATCATCGCCGTGCTGATTATTTATGGCGCAGGTCAATTGCTCGAAAGCTTTTTATTGACGCCGTATCTGGTCGGTGACCGCATTGGTTTGCATCCCCTGGCTGTTATTTTCGGTCTGCTGGCATTTGGCCAGTTGTTTGGTTTTTTTGGCGTGCTCCTGGCGCTGCCTTTGTCTGCAATACTCGCTGTGGCTTGGCGTGAGGTGCGTGCGTCTTACCTCGCTAGCCATTTTTATCAGCACGAATCGTGAGTCTTCGATCATGACTTTGCAACAACAACTGTTGCTCGATCTTCAACTGGATCAACCTCCAACGTTAGAGAATTTTGTCGCGGGCGCCAATGCGGAGTTGATCGCGCGCTTGCGTAGCCTGACGGACCATCATCGTTTCGACGCCGTGTATCTGTGGGGCCCGGCGGGTTGCGGCAAGAGCCATTTGCTCGCTGCCACAGCCAATGCCGCAAGCGCCAGGCGTCCGGTCATTTTTTTGCCGGTTGAAAAAGTCTTGTCCGGAGATGGATTCAAAAGCCGGTCACTGGACGGCGCTGACGTAACGGTGGTCAGTGGCAGTTTGCTGGTGATAGACGAGATTCAGGCGCTGGATAAAGAGGGACAGCGCGCTTTATTTCGACTCTTTAACACCGCCCGTTTTCTGGGCCTTGCCTTGTTGCTATCGGGCACAAAGCCGCCCATGCAATTGGCATTGCGCGAAGACCTGCGTACGCGCATCGGTCAGATGTTGATTTATGAAATCCATCGGTTGAGTGATGAAGAAAAAGCCGCCGCCTTAGCGCATCATGCGCAATTGCGTGGCATGCTGATGGACCCGGGTGTCGTGCAGTATTTGTTACGCCACGGCCGCCGCGATCTGCCATCGTTGATGCATATGCTGGAAAGCCTTGACCGCATCTCACTAGAACAGCATCGGCCACTGACCGTACCGCTGGTGCGTGAGCTGATGCAAACCACGCTGGATACCGTGAATACTGATTTGTCATGAAACCGATATTGAATCTCGCTTTATTTGACCTGGACAATACGCTGTTGGCAGGCGACTCTGATTTTGAATGGGCGCAATTCTTGATTACCAAAGGCGTGCTGGATGCCGAGCTGCATGCCGCCATGAATGAGGAATTTTTTCGCCAGTACAAAGATGGCACGTTGGATATTCATGCGTTCCTGGATTTTCAGCTCGCCCCCTTGGCGCGGCATACGCGGCGTGAGCTGGATGCCTGGCATGCAGAGTTCATGGCCATACGCATCCGCCCGATCATCACGGCGGCTGCTCGGCAACGTGTGGCGCAGCATGTCGCGAATGGCGATTTGCTGGCCATAGTTACGGCAACCAACAGTTTTGTCACCGGCCCGATCTGCCGCGAGCTGGGCATTCCTCACCTGA
>WOZP01000180.1:1878-9581 GCA_011620215.1 Rugosibacter sp. | reverse complement strand
GGGTCAGCGTGATCCAGCCGGGCGAATCCCGCAAGCCCGCCGATGGGCTTACAGCCACAGCATCAGGCCCATCTCGAAGGGATGGGTCAGCAAGGCGTGGCTGGGATAGGCGCGCACCTGGTACTCCGTTTTGCCGCATTGTTCTGGGGTCAGTTCGCAACTGAACAGGGATTCACCACCTTCCAGCGGCTTTTCATGGCGTAGCGGGTAATGTTTCGCCTTGGACGAGACGGTTTTGCCAGGACGGGTAAACACCATTTCGATGGTCAGGTCTGTGGGCTTCAGGCCCTTGAGCTGGACGGCAAATTCGAAGCGCAATGCTTGGCCATAGCGGACATGGGTGACCATCTGATCAAGACGGCGCAGATGTACGCCAGGCCAGGCACCGCGCACGCGGGTTTTCCACTCGGCAAGCTGGCGCGCGGCGGTAAAGTTTGCATCAGCATACTTGCGCCATTGCGCGGCAGCGGGCGCATAGAATTTCGTCGTGTATTCGGTGAGCATGCGCTGCATGTTGAAGCGCGGCATGATCGAGGCAATCGAATGCTTGGCCATGGCCACCCATTCTGGTGAATAACCCAGCGCGGTATTGCGGTAATACAGCGGGACCACGCTGTCCTGCAGCAGTTCATACAGCGTGCGGGCTTCTTCATGATCCCGCTGGGTGGGGTCGAGTCCCTCTGCCGCCGGCGGGATCGCCCAGCCGTTCTTGCCGTCATAGCCTTCGCCCCACCAGCCATCGAGTACAGACAGGTTGATCGCGCCGTTGATCGCGGCCTTCATGCCCGACGTGCCGGAAGCTTCCAGCGGATAGACCGGGTTGTTGAGCCAGACATCGACCCCGGCGACCAGGCGGCGGGCCAGATGCAAGTCATAATCTTCGAGTAGCAGGATGCGGCCGCCGAATTCGCGCTGCTGGGAGAATTCGGCGATCTGGCGGATCAGCTCCTGACCCGGTTCATCGGCGGGATGGGCTTTGCCAGCAAAAATGAAGAGTACCGGATGTTGCGCATCGCAGAGGATTTCGCGCAGCCAACCAAGATTGTTGAGCAGCAGCGTGGCGCGTTTGTAGGTGGCAAAACGGCGGGCGAAGCCGATGGTCAGTACGGTCGGGTTGGCGGGATCGGCAAAGCGCAGCAGGCGATCCACATGCGCCTCCGACCCCTGGTTGCGCAGTTGCTGCTGGCGCACCCGGTTGCGCACCAGATGCAGGAGCTGGGCCTTGAGCGACTGGCGGATGCTCCAGAAAATCTGGTCGGGGATGTTGTATATGCCCGACCAACAGGCCGGATCTATCTGACGGTTTTGCCAACCGAGGCCGAGATGGCGGTCGAATGTTTCATGCCAGTCGGTGGCAAGAAAGCTCGGCACGTGCACCGCATTGGTGACGTAGTCCATCGGGTTTTCGGATGGCTGGACCTGCGGCCAAAGGGGGCTGCAAATGTTTGCCGATACGCCGCCGTGGATGCGCGAGACGCCATTCTGGAAACGCGAACCGTGCAGTGCCAGCGTCGTCATGTTGAACTCGTTGTCGCCATCGGCGTGGCCCAGACCCAGGAGGGTCGTGCGGTCAAAGTTGCCAGTCTTGCAGAAGCCATCGAAATAGTGCACCACCATGTCATCGGCGAAATGGTCGTGACCCGCGGGTACCGGCGTATGGGTAGTGAATAGGGTGTTGGCGGCGGTGGCTTCGAGCGCGGTAGCGAAGGTCTGGCCCTGTGCCATGAATTCTCGAATCCGTTCCAGCACAAGAAACGCGGCATGTCCTTCATTGATGTGCCAGACCGTGGGCTGCAGGCCAAGGGTGCGCAAGGCGCGCACGCCGCCTACCCCGAGCAGGATTTCCTGTTCGATGCGGGTGCGGCGGTCGCCACCGTAAAGCTGGTGGGAGATGTCGCGGTCGGCCAGGCTGTTTTTGTCGATGTCGGTGTCCAGCAGATAGATGCGGACGTTGCCAATGCGAGCCTGCCAGAGCTTGACCCAGATTTTGCGCCCGGGAAAATCGACCCCGATGAACACGTCCAGGCCATCTGCGCCGCGCACGGGTTCGATCGGCATATCGTCGAAATTGTTGTCGGCAAAATGCGCCTGCTGTTTGCCGTTGCGGTCGATGGTTTGCTGGAAGTAGCCCTGGCGGTAAAGCAGGCCGACGGCGACAAATGGCAGATGCAGGTCAGAGGCCGCCTTGCAGTGATCGCCGGACAGGATGCCCAGGCCGCCGGAATAAATCGGCAGGCTTTCATGGAAGCCGAACTCGGCGCAGAAATAGGCGACCAGGTCATTTGCCTGGAGTGGTGGTTTGCCGGGCAGGTTCTGCGCGGACGATGTTGCGTGGTAGGCATCATGGGCGGCCAGCACGCGGTCCATCGTTTCGAGGAAGACAGGATCTGCGGCGGCCTCCGTGAGCCGGTGCTGATCGATACGCTTGAGAAGCGCCTTGGGGCTGTGGTTGGTTGCCCGCCACAAGCTCAAGCTCAAGCGTGAGAACAGTTCACGTGCGGGACGGTTCCAGCTGTACCAGAGATTGTTGGCCAGTTCCTCGAGCCGCGCGAGACGCGGCGGAAGTTCGGGATTGACTTCGAGTGGATAACGGGTGCCGGGCATGATGGTGAGTGAAGAAGGTTAAAAACCAAGTCTAATTTTATGCTGCGGAAGTTATCTTGAGGGTAATGCGCTGCCATTCGCCAGTAGCCGGCCAGCGCAGCGTGAGGCAGACGGCCTGCATGATTTTCTCGAACCCGGCCTCGGATTGCGAGACGGTGTGGTGCGGCTGGCCTGAGCATGTCGGCAATGGCGGTACGGCGGTTAACCGCACACCACCGCCGCCAAGTTCGCTATCCGCCAGGGTGAGCTGGGCCAGGCTGGTCAATGTCAGCGCCTGGCCGAAGCCGCCGGGAACGCTGCCGTCGGCCAGCACATAGCGGCCGCCGAGGCCGTCGCAACTGGGCATGGCGAGATTGATCTGCGTTTCCAGTTGCCCACTGAATGCGCTGATGCCTTCAATGTTGCTGGCAATGCGATAGGCAATTTCCAGCGTGTCGCTGCGCAGGGTGTAGCGTTTTTCCACGCGCCAGTCCTCGCCTTCGGCAACGAACTGGCCAGGCGTGTCGTCATGGCGGTAATTGGTCAGCGCGTGGCGGGTGCCGTCGGCGGCGATCAGGGTGTCGATGGCAATGCCGCGCGGGCGCAGGTCAGGCGTGGCGTCTGCCGGGGTGATGTCATGGATAAAGGCGATGCGGTCATGCGCCGAGGTTATGCCGTGTTTTTCCGTTGCCGCCGTGTTGTCAGCGCCGATTTTTTGATGATAGGCCTCTGCGTGTCGGCGCAGCGTGTCACCGAAGTTATGCGCCAGCGTCAGGCTGGAGAATTCCGCCAGCGCCGCATCGCCATCCTTGCGGATGATGGCCAGCAGTTGATCGCTGTGCAGGATGATTTCGTCATAACCGTCGCAGTCGATGTCGCGGCAGGCCAGCGCGGGGGAAGGTGAGATGCGTTCGAGATCGGCTTCCAGCGCCAACAGGTGGCGCCACACCGCGCGGCGCAGGTGCGGCAGGTAGAGGCCGCCGAACAGGCCGTGCCAGTAGGCGTCATTGGCCTGGGTGCGGTGCAGGTGTTCCTGCATGGCCGCCGTGCGTTGCGCGGTGGGCAACTCGGCCAGGCGTTGCGAAACTTCCAGCATGCGCTTGTGCATCCAGTTGGCTTCCGGATAGCGCGACATGAAATTGCGCCAGGTGCCGCCGCGCAAAAAGGCTTTGTGCGCCTCCCAACGGCCTGCTGCCTTTTCTGTCTCGACCAGTGCGTGATACACACTGGCTTGCGGCGCGGGCAGCGTCCATTCATTCATCTCGATGTAGGAAGTGGTCGGCAGGTAAACGATGCCACGGGTTTTTTCGCGCGCGTGGTAAGCGGCGAAAGTGTCGGTGCGGATCAAGGGTGAGGCGAGCACGCCCTCGATGAATTGGGTGAGCCATTTTTGCTCATAAACCCAGGCATAGGTTTCCGGCCAGATGCCGAATTTTTCGATGTCGTCGAAATAGATCGCGGCGCGATGTCCTTGCCGCGCCAGGTCTTCGAGCCAGGCGACCGCGTCGGCGGCGGGCGAGAAGGGCAGCCGGTAGCGCGCTGCTTCGGCAATGGGGAACAGGTCAAGACGCTGGCCATCGTCCTCGGTGGTGTAAAAGCTGTCGAGCTTTGTGGCGTCTGTGCCGGCGCAGAGAAAATGGTAATCATCGACGGCAACGTATTGAATGCCGGTGGCAGTGAGTGCTGAGACCACGGAAGGTTCCCAGACCCGCTCGGTGAGCCAGGCGCCTTTGGGACGTACGCCGAAATGGCGGGCTATCTTGTCCGCCAGGGTGTTGATCTGTGTTACCCGGTCGCGGTGCGGAATGGCCGCGAGTACCGGCTCGCAGTCGCCCGAGCCGAACCATTCGACCTGGCCGCGCCGGGTCATGGCCGCCAGCCGCGCCATGTCGTCAGGAAATTTTTCCAGCAGGTAATCCAGCAGCCAGCCGGAGAAATGCACACTGAAGCGGAAGTCCGGATAGCCTTCCATGACACGCAGGAACATGCCGTAGCAGCGCAGATGGGCGTCATCAATGACGGCCGGAAAATTGCCGACGGGCTGGTGAGCGTGGACACCGAAGAGCAAAGTAATGGGGGCGATAGACATGGCGGGTTGATCCGTATCCAGGGGCATTAGGCGCATCAGGCGGACGATTCGGTCGCGCGCCGCATCGAACCGCCGCTGGCTGTGCTTGACCCGGCGGAAATCGGCATCTCAAGCTGGGCAGGCGGTTCCAGTTCCAGCAGATGGTACAGGCAGGTGAGATTGTGGCGGAACAGTTGATCGAAGCTGGCGACACTCGTGGCGGGGTTGTAGTCGCCGAACCACCAGAACCAGTCGGAGCTCTCGCAAACTGCCAGTTGCCGTGTCGCCAGCGCCGACTTTTCCGGCGACAGCCGGCCGCTGGTCAACACCAGGTCATAACTTCGCTTGGCGGCGCATAACAAGTCCCAGGCGTGGTTTTTCTGCTTGTCGCCAATCCAGGTGGACAGCGTGCCATACACCCAGCTGCCGGCGACGAGCTGCGGCAGCGGCGAGGTCGCGATCGGCGGCGCTTGCGCCAGCAACTCGGCATACGTGGTGGTGCGGATACGGGGGTGCGCTTTGAGCAGGCTGTACAGGTCGTCAAAGAAATAGTAGGCGTTGTAGGGATAATGCTCCCAGGCATTTTCGCCATCGAGGATGATGCTGACGATGGGTTCTTCATCGGCCGGTGCGGCGTCGAGAATGGCTTCGAGCTGGGCGACCAGGTGCAGGGATGCGTCGCGTCCGTGCCATTTGGCGTAATCGAAGCCGATCAGGTCGGATAGCCGCTCGTCGCGGAAAAACAGGGTCATTCCTGGTGCGCTTTCCAGCCGCCAGGGGCGATAGGTCGCCTGCGCGGTGGTCTGGATGCCGCTGGCGGCCAGGCTGTGTTTGAGCACGCCTTCGCCACTGGCGATCCAGCGGCAGCCGGCGTCGGCCAGAAGCTGGACGAAGGGAGCGGAAATGGCGCCTTCGGCCGGCCACATGCCGACAGGCGGCGCGCCGAAGCGGGTGGCATGGCTGGTGCGGGCATCTTCGATCTGGGACACGACCCGGTTGCGTCCGCCCGGATAAATGGTACTGATCGGCAGCTGGGCATCGGGCTGACTTTCGCGCGCGGCGTGGAAGTCGAGCAGCAGCGGGGCCAGCGGATGGGTTTGCGGCGTCGTCGACAGCTCGACCTGGCCGCGCGCCGCCAATGCCCGCCAGCGCGGGATGAGGCCGCTGACCAGTTCGCCGATACTGGCCAGCAGGCGCTGCCGGTCGGTCGCGTCATAGCCTTCGCCTTTGCTCATCAAGGCGGCAATCAGCGGATTATGACGGCGTTCGGTTTCGCCCGTCCAGGCCAGGTGATACCAGGTGACGAGATCGGAAAAATAGGCGCCGGAAAGGTAGCTGAGCGTGGCTTCACCCTCGCGGCAGAGATCCAGGTAAAGGTTGTGCAGATGCTGGTAACGCGGGAAGGGCGCGAGCATGGTGACGTGGTTGCTGCGAAAGCAGGTATTCAGCAGTAACTGGCGCTCGGTTGCCGTGATCTGGTTGGGGTCGGGCGCGGCGAGCAGGCGCAATAGCGGGTCGCGGAATTGCCCGCTGGCGAATTGTTGCGCGTAATCCTCGATCTGCTCGAGCAGCACCGGCACAAAATTCACCACGCAGCGGATCTCCGGATAACGCTCCAGATGCGCCGCCATGTCGGTGTAGTCTTTCATGGCGTGCAGGTAAACCCAGGGCAGGGTGAATTCGCCTGCCGCCGTGCCGTCATCGCCAACACGGTGCCTGCTCTGCATACCCTGCTCGCCTGCGCGAGCTTTGATCATGCCGCCATCATGATCCCGATAGTCGGGCTGGTGCATGTGCCACAGGAAGACGAGTTTGAGTTGCTTCATGGGGTGAGTATCGTGAGTATCATTAGGCATCAGCGGATGGTATGGTGTGGCTGCTGGCCCAGCATTTCCGGTGTGACCAGCGTGACGCCGTTCGCGCTGACATGGAAGCGCTGGCGGTCCGCTTCGGCGTCAAAGCCGATGCTCATGCCGGCGGGAATATGACAGTGCTTGTCGAGCACCACGCGCCGCAGTTTGGCGCCGCGGCCAATGTCGTTATCAGGCAGGATCACCGAGTCTTCGATCTGCGCGTGGCTATGCACGCGCACCCGCGAAAACAGCAGGGAGCGTCGTACGCTCGCGCCGCTGATGATGTTGCCGCCCGAGACCAGCGAATCGACCGCCATGCCGCGCCGGTCCTCGTCGTCAAAGACGAACTTGGCCGGCGGCAGTTGCTCCTGATAAGTCCAGATGGGCCAGACTTCGTCATACATGTTGAGTTCGGGCGTGACCTTGGTCAGCTCCATGTTGGCTTCCCAGTAGGCGTCGATGGTGCCGACATCGCGCCAGTAGGGGATGCCGGAACTGTCCATGCCGACGCAGGAATCGGCAAAACTGTGCGCGAACACGCGATGGTGCGCTACGCAATGCGGGATCACGTTCTTGCCGAAATCATGTGCGGAGTTGGCATCGTCCTTGTCGCGGACCAGTTGTGCGTAGAGGAAGTCGGCGTTGAATACATACACGCCCATGTTGGCCAGCGCGCGGTCGGGGCGGTCCGGCATCGGTGGCGGATTGGCTGGTTTTTCAACATAAGCTGAAACCCGTTTATCGTGACTGACATCCATGATGCCGAAGGCGCTGGCCTCACTCAGCGGCACGTCCATGCAGGCGACCGTCAGGTCGGCCTGGGTCTGTACATGTTCCAGCAGGATGCGCCCGTAGTCCATTTTGTAGACATGGTCGCCGGAGAGTACCAGGACGTATTTTGGCTGGTTGCGGCGGATCAGGCCGAGGTTTTGATAGACCGCATCGGCGGTGCCCCGGTACCAGTCTTCACTGATCTGTTGTTGCGCGGGCAGGATGTCGACGAACTCGTGAAAACGTCCATCGAGAAAGCTCCAGCCACGTTGCAGGTGATGGATCAGGCTTTGCGCCTTGTATTGCGTGGCGACCCCGATGCGGCGCACGCCGGAGTTGACGCAATTGGAGAGCGTGAAGTCGATGATGCGGAATTTGCCGCCAAAAGGCACGGCAGGCTTCGCCCGCCAGTCGGTGAGCTGCATCAG
>WOZP01000180.1:0-1778 GCA_011620215.1 Rugosibacter sp. | reverse complement strand
TTCATTCCTCATGGCGCTTGCAAAATGACCAGCAAAATCCAACACAGGAAAAAGCCGCAAAAACCCCTTGCCAAGGTTCGCCTGGAGCTGGCCACGGTGGGGCTGGCGGGCGTAGAGCGCCTGCGCCGGTCGGCGCTGGATCTGGAGCGGGAATATGCGCTCGAACTCGACGGCCTGGCGCCGGAACTGCGCCGTAGCGCCATCAATCTGCTGCACTACCTGGCGGTGCGCCATCATGACATCCGCGAATTGCAGGGCTTGCTTGCGCAGCTCGGCATGAGCTCGCTGGGACGGATGGAAGCGCATGTGATGGCGACGCTGGATGCCGTTGCCGGATTGCTTCACCAGTTGTTGGGACTCCCTTTGCGGGAGGTCCCACGGGCGGTGGATGTCATATCGTTTGCCGAGGGTGCCGAGCTTCTCGCCCTGCATGCTGATGCGATTCTGGGCCCTTGCCTCCCCGGGCGCCAGAGCCGGATCATGGTGACCATGCCCAGCGAAGCCGCGGATGATCCAATGCTGATAAAGGCGCTGGTGGCCAACGGGATGGAGATCATGCGCATCAACTGCGCCCATGATTCCCCGGCCGAATGGACGCGCATGATCCGCCACCTGCGGCATGCCGAAAAGGTGCTGGGCCGCAGGTGCAGGATTTCATTTGACCTCGCGGGTCCCAAGTTGCGTACCGGTGCCATGGAAGCTGGTGTGCAGGTCGCCAAGTGGAAGCCGGTGCGTAATCAGTTGGGTCAGGTCGTGGCGCCAGCTCGCGTTATCCTGGTGGCGAGGGAGATGATGACAGTGCCCGATCCGGGCACGATCCCGGTGCAGGGAAACCTGCTGCTGTCTGTTCGCACGGGCGACCGCATTCGCTTCGTCGATGCGCGCGGCAGCCGGCGGACGCTGGTCGTCGTGGACAAGACCGATAACGGTTGCGTGTGCGAGGCATCGGCAACGGCTTATGTCACGTCTGGCACTCTTCTCACCTTGCACCGCGGCAAGCGGCTGCTGGGCGAGGCACCGATCGCCGAGTTCAATGCGCTACCGCAAGCCATTGTGCTCAAGCCGGGGGATACGCTGGTGTTGGCGCTGGGTGATGGGGTGGGACGCGATGCCATACGCAATGATGCAGGTGAGATAGTGACACCTGCGACGCTGACATGCAGTCTGGCGGAAGTGTTCCAGAGCGTGCGGAAGGGCGAACGGATTTTTTTCGATGATGGCAAGATCGCCGGCGAAATCAGTGAAGTTGCCGCAGACCAGCTCACCATCCGCATCGTGCACGTGATGGGCGGGAGTGCCAAGCTGCATGGGGAGAAGGGGATCAACCTGCCGGACAGCCATCTTGTCTTGCCTGCCCTGAGTGCCAAGGATTTGCAGGACATGGCGTTTGCGGTCAAGCATGCCGACATGCTGGCGATGTCCTTTGTGCAGCGGCCCGAGGATATTGCACAACTGATAGCCGCGCTTGACCGTCTGGGCAAGCCTGCCCTCGGCATCGTGCTCAAGATCGAGACCCGGCAGGCCTTTGCCGATTTGCCGGCCTTGCTGCTGGCGGCCATGAAGCATTACCCGGTGGCCGTCATGGTCGCCCGTGGAGATCTGGGTGTCGAGGTGGGCTTCGAGCGTTTGTCAGAAGTGCAGGAAGAGATTCTCTGGTTGTGCGAGGCGGCCCATGTACCGGTGATCTGGGCAACGCAGGTGCTGGAGTCACTGGCCAAGGACGGCATGCCGTCGCGCGCCGAGGTGACTGACGCGGCCATGAGCGGGCGTGCCGAATG
>WOZP01000188.1:4626-9583 GCA_011620215.1 Rugosibacter sp. | reverse complement strand
CTCCCTACCCCTTGGTTCGTAGCCAAGTACTCTATCCAGATGAGCTACGGGCGCTAAAGAGGTGAAGATTATACGCAGGAAATTGAAAAAATTGGCGACTATTTAGCGGCAGTGGATGAAAAATGGAAAAGGGGGATGAATACGATGTGCAGCACCACTGCTTTTGCCAATGTGCCAATGCACCAATGCACCAATGCATCGCCAAGCTGAGTCGGCAGTGTATATTTCGCCCCGATGCTTGCCTACATCATTCGCCGTCTTTTATATGCTGTACCGATTTTGCTCGGAGTGAATCTGATCACCTTCGTGCTGTTCTTTGTTGTCAATTCGCCAGACGATATGGCACGTATGCAGTTAGGGATCAAGCGCGTTACGCCTGAGGCGATTCAGAAGTGGAAAGCCGAGCGTGGCTACGATCAACCGCTCATCTGGAATGCCACTGCGGCCGGTTCAGCGGGAATGGCGCACCTGACAGAAACGGTATTTTTCAATAAGTCGATGCGCATGTTCGCGGGCGACTTTGGCCGTGCGGATGATGGCCGTGATATTGCCAGCGAAATCAAGCATCGGGCGGGGCCGAGCCTGGCGATTGCAGTGCCGACCTTTATTTTGGGGCTGGGCGTGGCGATTGCCTTTGCCTTGCTGCTGGTATTTTTTCGCGCGACACGGCTGGATTTTTTCGGCGTTGTGCTGTGTGTTGCGATGATGTCTATTTCAGGCCTGTTCTACATTATTGGTGGTCAATGGCTGATTGCCAAAGTGTGGCATTGGGTGCCAATTTCAGGTTATGCCACGGGGCTCACAGCGGCAAAGTTTCTTGTTCTGCCCGTGTTTATCGGGGTCATTGCCGGGCTGGGCGCTTCTGCACGCTGGTATCGCACGATCTTTTTGGAAGAAATCACCCGCGATTACGTGCGTACCGCGCGTGCCAAAGGCGCATCTGAAGCGGCGGTGTTGTTTCGCCATGTGCTGCGCAATGCCATGATTCCGATTCTGACAGGTGTCGTGGCAGTGATTCCCACGCTATTCATGGGCAGCCTGCTGACGGAATCATTCTTTGGCATTCCGGGTCTGGGTAGCTACACCATTGAAGCGATCAATGCGCAGGATTTTGCTGTGGTGCGCGCAATGGTTTTCATTGGTTCAGTCCTGTATATCCTGGGTTTGCTGGCCACGGATATTTCTTACACCCTGGCTGATCCGCGGGTGAGCCTGAAATGAGTTTTCAATGAATTTTCAATAATGTCACTGCCATTTCAAGTGGTTGTATTGTGGTCTGACGCCTTGTTTTTCGGCTTGATCACGGCGGTTGTCATGCTCGGTATGTGGGCCCGACGACAAGCGCCATTGCGTCAATCCTGGGCGCGGGTGGCTAGCGACAAAGTCGCGATGGTTTCCGCGACCATACTGGCTGCGTTTTTATTCGTGGGGGTGCTGGATTCACTGCACTACCGTGCTCAGCTGGATGCAGTTCCAGGCCAGGCTGTGGCGCAAAAAATAAACTATGCCGTCGAGGTGAATTCTTTACTGGATGTGTTGCTTGCCCCCTTGCGCGAACATCCGGAAAAAACCTATTCGGCACCGCTGGCAACGCATTTGTTTTCCAAAGAACCTTTGCCCGGCTCGATTGAGCGCGGCTTTCCGCGTTTGGCATGGGGTGGGGCGCATCTGGGGCAGGCACTGGAACATCGCACGATAGATATCGTGCAACGTAGTGCGCTGGGCGCGGCAGGGGGGCTGCTGCTATGGCTGGGTTTGATGTCAATGATGCGCCTTCGCTTCAATCGACACAATCATGCAACTGACAGTGCTGAAAAAATTCCCAACGGGACGCAAAGCGCTGGCGCTGGTAATACGGCGAGAAAAACCTCCCGGCGCGCGGCAAGCCATGCCACGCTATTTACTTTGCTGGTGTTATTTTTACTTGCGGGTATCACTATTGCGCTAGGCAGTGGCTATCACGTGCTGGGAACCGATAAAGTGGGGCAGGACGTGCTGTATCTTTCGCTCAAAAGCATACGCACGGGGTTGTTGATTGGCACGCTCACCACGCTGGTGATGCTGCCTGTGGCCGTGCTGCTGGGCATTTTGGCGGGCTATCTGGGTGGTTGGGTAGATGATTTGATCCAGTATGCATATACGACGCTGAATTCCATCCCCGGTGTGTTGCTCATTGCTGCAGCGGTGCTGATGATGCAAGTGGTGATCGACACCCACCCGGATTGGTTTGCCACCTCGGCCGAGCGGGCCGATGCGCGGCTGCTGGCCTTGTGCCTGATTCTCGGCATGACCAGCTGGACAGGGCTGGCGCGTCTCCTGCGCGGGGAGACGCTCAAGTTGCGCGAGCTGGAATTTGTTCAGGCTGCGCGTGCTTTCGGGGTCAGTCATTTCGCCATCATGCAGCGCCATATTCTGCCGAATCTGATGCACATCGTTCTCATTGCCCTGGTGATGGATTTTTCCGGCCTGGTGCTGGCTGAAGCGGTGCTCTCGTATGTCGGGGTCGGGGTTGATCCGGCCACTATCTCTTTTGGCACGATGATCAATGCGGCGCGCATGGAACTGGCGCGCGACCCGATGGTGTGGTGGTCGCTGGCGGCAGCCTTTACCTTCATGTTTATCTTGGTGCTGGCCGCCAATTTGTTGACCGATGCCGTGCGTGATGCCTTCGACCCAAGGACTGCGGCATGAGTCTGCTTAGCGTGAGCAATCTGGTCATCAACATTGGCGCGGCACGGCCAGTGGATGGTGTTTCATTTTCGATAGCTGCGGGCGAATGTTTTGCGCTGCTGGGTGAATCCGGCTGTGGTAAATCCATGACGGCACTGGCCTTGATGCGTCTTTTGCCTCCCGGCGCGAAGGTGAGCCAAGGGCAGATTGAGTTTTCCGGTACGCCATTGCTCACGCTGCCGGAAAACCGCATGCGTCAGGTGCGTGGCGGCGGTATCGGCATGATTTTCCAGGAACCGGCCACCAGCTTGAATCCGGTGATGCGCATTGGGCATCAGATTGGTGAAGCACTGGCCCTGCATGAGCAGCTGCAAGGCGTGGCGGCGCGTGCTCGTGCGGTTGAGTTACTCACGCAGGTGGGCATTCCTGACCCCGTGCGGCGATTGGATGAGTTTCCTTTTCAGCTGTCTGGTGGCATGAAACAACGGGTGATGATTGCCATGGCCTTGGCCGGGCGGCCGCGTTTGTTGATTGCGGATGAACCGACCACGGCACTGGATGTGACGATTCAAGCGCAAGTGCTGGATGTGCTGGATGCCTTGCGCCGCAAGCAGGGCATGGCTGTTCTGTTGATTACCCATGATCTGGGCGTGGTGGCACGCATGGCGGATCGGGTGGGGGTGATGTACGCCGGTCAATTGATCGAAGAAGCGCCGCGTGCGCAGTTTTTCGCTCATCCTGCGCACCCGTATTCAATCCGGCTGTTCGCTGCTTTGCCTGATCCGGCAAGGCGTGGCGGACATTTGGCCACCATACCTGGCAATGTTCCACCGGCGGATACGCGCTATACCGGGTGTCGCTTTGTTGATCGGTGCACCGAGGCGTTGCCGCAATGCCGTGAGTCGGCTCCTGAGTGGCGCGCAGTGACTAGCGATCAGAAAATGCGCTGCTTTCTTGAGCGTTCAACGAGCGAAAAAAAAACCGACACTGAAAAAGTCGGCTCTGATGAAGCAACTGCGCTACAAGGAGGTCAGGCAAAAAACGCCTTCCTCGCCGTAGCGAATGGTGATACGGCAACAGAAGACAATGACGATGCGGTTGAGCCGCCTTTGCTCACCGTCAATGATCTGCGCGTGCATTTCCCCATTCGGCGCGGCCTGTTGCAACGCACCGTGGGGCATGTGCGCGCTGTCGATGGCATCTCCTTGCAGCTCAGGACTGGACGCACCTTGGCACTGGTAGGTGAATCTGGCTGCGGCAAAACAACGGCAGGCAAAGCGATACTGCAACTCATACCACCTACTGCCGGGCAGGTGTATTTGAACAGCCAGCCGCTGACGGGTTTGTCGGTCAGTGAGTTGCGTCCTTTACGTGTGCAGATGCAGATGATTTTTCAAGACCCCTTTGCGTCACTCAACCCCCGTATGCGGGTGGGCGATATTATTGCCGAAGGCATGCGTACGCTGGGTTTGCAAAAAGGATCACAAGAAGATACCACGCAACGTATTGCGGCACTGCTGGGGCGCGTGGGTCTGGGTGCAGAAATGGCGAGCCGCTATCCGCACGAGTTTTCTGGCGGCCAGCGGCAGCGGATTGCCATTGCTCGTGCGCTTGCGGTTAATCCGTCATTATTGGTTTGCGATGAGCCTACCAGCGCACTGGATGTGTCAGTGCAGGCGCAGATATTGAACCTGCTGGCGCAGTTACAGCGCGAACAGCAGTTGGCTTTCTTGTTTATCACCCACAACATTGCAGTCGTGGATTATCTGGCGCATGAAGTTGCTGTGATGTATCTCGGCAGAATTGTCGAGCGCGGCACCACGGATGAAGTATTGCGCAATCCCCAGCACCCTTACACCCAGGCGCTGTTAGCCGCCGTGTTGCCTGTGCATGGGCCTGTTGCCGCCGTGACCCGGCTCAACGGCGAGATGCCATCGGCTGCCAAGCCGCCTCACGGTTGCCATTTTCATCCGCGTTGCCCGCATGCGGATGTGGCATGTTGCACAACCAATCCGCCAGAAGTCGTGATCAGCGCGACGCATAGCGCGCGCTGTTTGAAACTTAAAAATTAACGCCGCGCTTTCTTTTTACTGGCTGGTTTTTTGGTGGATTTATCCGATTTTCTAATGCTGACAGAAACGCGATTGCCTTTTGTTATTGATTTTTTAGTACTGCTTTTTGCTGCCGCAAGGCCACGTTTACCTGATTTTTTGCCATGAGCCTTGAGTTTGGATGATCGTTTTGAACTCACTTGCGGTTCATCGTCATCCACGGCGGCACTCATGGC
>WOZP01000188.1:0-4526 GCA_011620215.1 Rugosibacter sp. | reverse complement strand
ATTTCTGCAAAGCGCGCAGCCAAAGCCACATCCATGTCGCCATCACGCTCAATCACTTGAAAATAAGGCTGGTCAGGAATTGGGTCGAGCTTGAAGCCAAAGAGCTCGGGGTTTGCCACAATATTTTTAATGGCTTGCAGCTTGGGCACGTAATAGCGTGTTTCGTTCGGCATGCCCAAATGCGCATAATCCGCAGGTAAACCCTTGGCTTGATTTTTAGCGATTGCACGGCCTACAGCGCCTTCGCCCCAGTTATAAGAGGCCAGTGCTAACTGCCAGTCGCCGTGCATTTCGTAAATGTATTTCAGGTAATCGAGTGCCGCATTGGTCGAGGCAATAATGTCGCGGCGCTCATCGAACAAGGCATTTTGCTTGAGGTTGTAATTTCTACCAGTCGAGGGGATGAATTGCCAGAGACCAAGCGCATTAGCCGGAGAGCGGGCTTGCGGGTTATAGGCACTTTCAACGAAAGGTAGCAATGCGAGCTCGGTCGGCATGCCGCGTTTTTCAAGTTCGGTCACGATGTGATACAGGTAGCGGCGGCCGCGATTCAGCACACTACGCAAAAATTCCGGATGGTTCAAGTACCAGGCCTGACGATCCGCCACCAGAGCATTATCCAGGTCGGGCATGGCGAATCCGTTACGCATGCGTTGCCATAAATCGTCCGGTGGAATGGTGAGGTCGATGACAGGAATACGTGGCGAATCATCGTTGATTCCCTGCGCAGTCGCCTTGACCGAGGCAGCCTTTAGACTATCTGAGGGAGGGGCGGCAATATACAGATTGGTTGAGTTCGGTTGTGAGACGGGTGCTGTCTGACAACCGGCGAGAAACAGCAAAAACAGGAGAGACGTAAATAATAATCGCATCAAGTCAAATAAAAAATCCGGGAAATGGGCAGCATGGGTGAATGCTTGCTAGGCATGAGGCAGGCCGATGAGTTTGCCTAAAAATGATTTTTCCACTCGCGAATAGCGGTAAAGGTTTCCACCGCATCGCGTGGCGGATGCCCGAGTCTTGCTGCCGCCGCCGCACGCACAGCGGGCGCGTCCGAGCGCAAAAAGGGATTGGTTTCCAGTTCTACATCTATACGCGTTGGTACCGTAAAACCGCCCGCCGTGCGGGTAGCGGCAACCTCTTTGCTACGTTGCTGAATCGCCTGATTATCCGGCTCGACGGCCAGGGCAAAGCGTAGATTGGCCGCCGTGTATTCATGTGTGCAATACACAAAAGTCGGCGCTGGCAATACGGCAAGCTTGGTCAATGAATCAAGCATTTGCGTCGGTGTGCCCTCAAACAAACGTCCGCAACCTGCCGCAAACAGCGTGTCACCGCTGAATACTGCGCCTGCCTCACCTATGCCGGGACCATAATAGGCAATGTGTCCCAGTGTATGGCCGGGCAGGGCAATGACTTCAAATTCACAGTCAAGTTCAGGCAAGTGAATATGCTCACCGCCGTGTAAAGGATGCGAAACCTCGGCAATATTTTCGCTGGCAGGGCCGTACACTGGCACAGGATGATGGGCGATAATTCCGGCAATGCCGCCAATATGGTCTGGGTGATAATGCGTCACCAGCACGGCGCATAAGTGATCACCTGTTTTTTTCAGATAGGCGTGCACAGGGGCAGCATCGCCCGGGTCGACAACCACCACCTGGCCTGCGTGACGCAGCACCCAGATATAGTTGTCGGTAAAGGCAGGCAGGGCAATGACTTCAACTGCCGATTTTTTAATCATGGTTCCACCTTTCACTTAATTACAATGTCAATTCAAGGTCTTGAAACATGGCTGGAAACTCCGGCAGGCCGTTATGTGCTGGACTGGGAGCAGAAAAAACATGACCTGCTCGTGACCAATGTTTTTGGATTCAATGCCGTACAACTATCGCTACCGCGTCATGATTTCTTGCGTGCCAACCGCATGCCACTACGCTTTCGTTGCGATGATGGGCGATATGCCGGTTCCGCGGAAATACTCGCCGACCTCCATTATCTGCCATTTTCGACCAATAGTCTTGATCTTGTCGTATTGCCCCACACGCTGGAGTTTGACGCACATCCGCATCAAGTGCTGCGTGAAGTCGAGCGCGTGCTTGTGCCCGAAGGACAGGTGATTATCACCGGCTTTAATCCGCTGAGTCTGTGGGGATTCAAACGCAAGATCACGCGACACAAGACAGCGCCGCCCTGGCGCGGCAACTATCTGAGCGTGCCGCGCTTGAAAGACTGGCTGACCTTGCTCGGATTCGAGATGCAAGCGGGTGCATTCGGCTGTTATGTTCCGGCCGTGACACAAGAAAAATGGTTGCGGCGCTTACGGTTTATGGAAGCTGCAGGCGACCGTTGGTGGCCCATTGCCGGTGCTGTGTATATTGTGCAGGCAGTCAAGCGTCAACACGGCATGCGGCTTATCATGCCCGCCTGGCACGACCGCAAGGCACGCGCCAAAGCCTTGGTGACGGTGGCTCAAAAAGTAGAGAAAGCGGATTCCAGAAACAGGTGCAAACAATGATAGATATTTTTACCGATGGCGCATGCAGTGGAAACCCCGGCCCCGGTGGCTGGGGAGCGATTTTGCGGATGAATGAGAAAGAAAAGGAGCTCTTTGGCGGCGAGCTGCAAACCACCAACAACCGCATGGAAATGATGGCTGTTATCGAAGCGTTAAAAGCGCTTAAACAACCGGTTACCTTGCCTGTACGCATACATACTGATTCGCAATACGTGCAAAAAGGTATTAGCGAATGGATACACAACTGGAAACGACGTGGCTGGAAAACGGCGAACAAAGAGCCTGTAAAGAATGCTGATCTATGGCGGGAACTGGATCAACTGGCCAACCAGCAAAAGATTGAATGGATCTGGGTCAAAGGTCATGCAGGGCATGTCGAAAACGAACGCGCCGATGTGCTCGCACGGCGCGGTGTTGAACTTGTTCGTGCGGGGAAATAAACCCATGCGCAAAATCATTCTGGATACAGAAACCACCGGCCTGGATTTTCGCACCGGTGATCGGTTGGTTGAAATAGGCTGCGTTGAAATGATCGGCCGCCAGCTCAGTGGATTACGCTTTCACAAATACCTCAATCCTGAGCGGGACGTGCCCCCCGGGGCGACCGCTATTCATGGCCTGACAACAGATTTTCTTGCGGATAAGCCGAAATTCTCGGAAGTTGTAGACGAGTTCATGGATTTTGTACGCGGTGCTGAAATCATTATTCATAACGCCTCATTCGACGTGGGTTTCTTGAATAACGAGCTTGGCCTGCTGCAAAAAGAAAGTATCGAGCAGCTAAGCCATAGCGTGACAGACACTCTGCACATGGCGCGCGAGATGCGGCCGGGAAAGAAAAACAACCTGAATGCGCTGTGCAGCGAATTTGGCATAGACAACGCCAGCCGCACGCTACATGGCGCCTTGCTCGATGCCGAACTGCTGGCTGAGGTTTACCTCGCCATGACGCGCGGGCAGAATTCGCTAACCATGGATTTTGCCGCACCAGCCGCAAGCATGACGGCAAGAGAAATAAGCGAGCGGCCGCCACTCAAAGTGCTGCATGCCAGCGAAGCCGAATTGGCCGACCATGCGCGCGTGCTGGCAGAGATTGGAAAGGAAAGCAAAGGCAAGTGTTTGTGGCACTTGCCATAAACACGGATATGGCGTTTATTTAATTCGCACAAGCAGGATGGTGTGGGCGCTGTAATGCTTCACCTGTAGCTTGTCGCACACCTGATCCGGCAGTTTGGGTGGTAGGTTGATCACCAGGGTGTCTTGAGTCGGCATTTTCAGAATGCAATCAAAATATATTTAATTTTTTCAATTAGATAGATCGGGGTTGGCCAAACTAGACACTTGCTGTGGTCAGGATTTACACAGGTCAAGGCGTCTACTTTACGTTATGCCTCATGGGGCAGTCTTTATGCTTAACGATGCCGTGAACAATCTGAGCGCTCTATTGAGCATTGAGCAGCGAGTTTCAGAAGAAGTTCCTGGCAGCGTCCCTAAAGAGTTTGGAGGACACATCCAATCCCCTTTCCTTCAACAACTTTTGTGCCGGTTATCGCGAACTTGTTCGGCACGTATTGAGCGATCTTGCCCCGGATGCGGAGATCAAAGCCTGCACCTGATTCGTATCCGATAAAACTTTCAGAACCGGTATTACCCGCGCTCACGCGATAACCGACGTTCTTCAGGGTGGTTTGCCAAACGACTACATATGAGAAGAGGATGGAGAAACCAGTCACCTTTTTCGGCAAGTACAAGATCATCTCGGGCACAACAACGAACGACGCACTTGACGTTGCCGAAACTGCATTCAGGCTCTGGCGGGACTTACTTTGTGAATCCGCCGTTTAAGCGCTCATCCTATCGGCTAGTTTTCACTGATCAAATGATTTTTTTATATGGAATGCGCGCTTTTTCTTGCACTTGTCCAGGTGTTGTGGAATAATTCGCGCCTTCCGCTGCGGAGCGGTAGTTCAGTTGGTTAGAATACCGGCCTGTCACGCCGGGGGTCGCG
>WOZP01000051.1:2995-9715 GCA_011620215.1 Rugosibacter sp. | reverse complement strand
ATCCGGTGGAAGTGGCCTGCTGTCCCGAGGCGACCCATGCCGACATTCTGGAACGGCACCCGGACGCAGTAGCAGCGGAACCCTTTACCCCAGCCATCCGGCAACCATCGGCACCCCTGACCGCCAGCGATGAAACGGCCATCCGGGCATGGCTGGCACTGATCGAGGAAACCGACCCGGCGATCATTGCCGAAGTGATAGGCCAGTGCCAGAGGGATGCAGATGCGCGGGACTACTTCATCGAACGGGCAGCGGCGGAACTGCCCAAGCCTGACCCATTCGCCGATGACCGGCGCACCTGCAACCAATGCGCGAACCTGATAGCCCGACGATGCCAAGCGGCGAAGCGTGGCGAGATTGTGGCAAGCCGGGACTATGAACCGATCCGCGATCTACCAAGGCGCTGCGAAGGCTATGCACCGAACACGGCGGCACATGACGCCAAGCCAAGCGGCGATAGCCGATGCCAGACGCAATGAAATGACGGACGTTTATGCTGCTGTGAGGGAGGCGGCGAAGGATCGGCAGAGGGAGTCACCAGGTAGGCCGAAAAAAGGTCAGGAACAAATTCCTGAAGTTATTGGCGAAGGAGCGGCGCGCTGCAACATTGAAGCAAAATGCTACCGTTAAGGAACAAATTCCTGAACGGGATGAAGAAAACGAAGGGCCAATATCCCAGCTTGGGGACATTTGTCCCGAAGCTGTAGAAAGTACATCACCACAAACACGCGACACACGCGCCAAGGCAGCCGGGACAAATGCCAAGTACATTGACCTGGCAAACAAGGATGACTTGGCGAAGATAGGCGCGGAGAAAATGGCGGATGCCGGTAAAGCAGGCAGAGATAAACAGCTTGGGGGTTTATCACAGATTGATAAACCCCCAGAGCCAAAGCACGACACCCGCGCCACGATCGCCAAGGCCGCCAATACCTCAACAGGTATGGTGGGCATGGCGCATCGGCTGAAAGCCAGTCGAACTTTCTACCGGTAACCAGTGCGCACCGGTAGGGCAGCGGCGAAGGCTATGCACCGGGCGCTAACATTTCACTTTATTTCACTATGCACACCCTAGCGGTATTCTGCGCCGCTTCGTACCCGCACCCTGAAAAGCCCACGGAGTACCTTGGAAATATCCCGTCAGAGGGTAAGCCCAAAGGTAAGCCAAGCGAAAACAAAAAACCCGCAAAGCTAGTAGCCATGCGGGTTCCCGTTGATTCATTGGCGGAGACGCAGGGATTCGAACCCTGGATCCAGGTTTTGCCCAGATGCGCCCTTAGCAGGGGCGTGCCTTCGACCACTCGGCCACGTCTCCAGAAGGATGACAACAACTCATCACCCCACAAGGTCAGGCAGTATATCCGAAGCTGTTAAGCTTCTAAAGCCTTATGTAAAAGTTAAGACCAACAATCGCTAACAACCCACACTAAAACATTAAACACTCGTGTGTCTGACCGCTTTAAAGCAATATCAAATTATCGCGATGAATCAACTCAGCACTATCTATATAACCAAGTAATGCTTCGATGTCTTGCGTGCCGCGGCCAGCAATGCGCCGTGCTTCAACACTTGAATAGTTAGCCAAGCCACGAGCAATTTCACGGCCTTCATGCGAGCGACAAGCAACCACCGCGCCACGCCCAAATTCACCCTCTACTGCGGTAACCCCTACAGGTAAAAGACTGCGCCCACTCGTTAGCGCCTGTATTGCGCCATCATCAAGTATCAGCGAACCCGCAAGCTGTAGATGATCGGCCAGCCATTGTTTGCGCGCCGCCAAAGGCGATGCAGTCGCATACAGCAAGGTGCCAATTACCTCACCTCGGCTAGCAGAAATCAAAGCATCTGGCGCATGGCCGCTGATTATCAGTGTATGGGCTCCACTCCTGGCTGCGCGTTGCGCAGCGCGCACTTTGGTAATCATGCCGCCACGACCGATAGACGACCCTGCCCCGCCCGCCATGGATTCAAACTGCCGATCATCCGCCCTGCCATCGCTTATCAGGGTGGCCGTCGCATCACGCCGCGGATCAGCCGTGTAAAGCCCGTTTTGATCGGTAAGAATAATCAACGCATCTGCTTCAACAAGATTCGCCACGAGCGCGCCTAGCGTATCGTTATCACCAAACTTTATTTCGTCAGTAACGACTGTATCGTTTTCATTGATGATCGGTATCACGCCCAGGGCAAGCAGCGTATTCAGCGTTGATCGGGCGTTTAGGTAGCGCGCCCGATCTGCAAGATCGGCATGTGTCAGTAGAATTTGCGCAACCTGCAACCCGTGCAGTGCAAACGTGCTGTCATACGCTTGGGCCAAACCCATCTGACCGACAGCCGCTGCTGCTTGCAAGTCATGCATGGCATGTGGGCGCACAGCCCAGCCCAAACGCTGCATGCCCGCTGCAATGGCGCCAGAGGATACTAATAAAACCTCGCGCCCCGCAGCCCGTAAAACTGCGATCTGGCGGGCACAATCATTGATAAACTCGGACGACAAGCCCTTGCCATTATTTGTTACCAGCGCACTACCTACTTTAACTACCAGGCGATGCGATTTAGCTATCTGTTGTCTCATGCAAGCGCTGCTCTTCGAGATGATTCATGATGGCAAAGCACACTTCATTACAACCCAGACCACTAATTCCGGAGATCACAAAATATTGCGTCGGTTGATAGCTATCGACCAGTTTTTTGATTCGCGCTTCACGTTCATCTTCCGGCACCAAGTCAATCTTGTTGATCAGCAGCCAACGCGGTTTATCGAATAATGATTGGTCATACTGCCGAAGCTCTTCGAGAATCGCCTGGGCATCGCGTGCCGGATCAGCATCCGGGTCAAATGGGGAAAGATCGACCAAATGCAATAGCAGGTGAGTCCGCTGCAAATGCTTAAGGAAACGGTGGCCTAACCCAGCCCCTTCAGCAGCGCCTTCAATCAGCCCAGGAATATCCGCAATGACAAAGCTGCGCCGGTGGTCCACCCGCACAACCCCGAGATTGGGGTACAACGTCGTAAATGGATAATCAGCTACTTTCGGCTTGGCCGACGATACTGCGCGAATGAATGTTGATTTACCCGCATTAGGCAAACCCAACAGCCCCACATCAGCCAGCACTTTGAGCTCAAGTTGCAACTCACGCTGCTCACCTGGTTGACCTGGCGTACATTGGCGCGGAGCACGATTAGTACTGGATTTAAAGTGTAAATTGCCTAAGCCGCCATTACCGCCCTTGGCGATCAGCACCCGTTTGTCATGCACATTCAGATCAGCTAAAACTTCACCGGTGACACGATCAGTCACAATGGTGCCAACCGGCATAGACAACACCAGATCCTCCCCCCCCTTGCCGTAACGATCAGCACCGTGACCCTTTTCACCCTTTTGCGCATGAAAAGACCGGGTGTAGCGAAAATCAATCAAGGTATTCAGGTTTCTGTCGGCAACCGCCCAGACACTACCGCCACGGCCACCATCGCCGCCATCAGGGCCACCCATCGGGATATATTTTTCACGACGAAAGGATGCCGCGCCGTTACCTCCGTCGCCGGCAAAAATATCAATTCGAGCTTCGTCAAAAAATTTCATGGAATAAAAAGTCAAAAGCCCTGTCGTTGCCTAGCGCAACGACAGGGCTTTCATCGCGCAAAAAAGATTAAACAGCGGCCGGAATAATGCTGATCATGCGACGTTTTTTGATACCTTTGATAGCAAACAAAACCGTGCCTTCAACCTTAGCAAACAAGGTGTGATCCTTGCCCATGCCAACATTGTCGCCTGGATGAAACTCAGTACCACGTTGCCGAACGATAATGCTACCGGCTGAGATCAACTCACCACCGTAGCGTTTAACGCCTAGTCGTTTTGATTCTGAATCGCGGCCGTTACGCGAACTACCGCCTGCTTTTTTATGTGCCATGAATAATGCTCCCTAATTCTGGACAATCAGGCGGCAATGCCGCTGATTTCAATTTCCGTAAAGTTTTGACGGTGGCCTTGGTGCTTCTGGTAATGCTTACGGCGACGCATCTTGAAAATCGTAACCTTGGGATGACGACCCTGAGAAATCACTTTAGCCTTGACGGTAGCACCGGTGACGAATGGTGCGCCGATCTTGACCGACTCGCCCTCGCCGACCATGAGAACCTGATCAAGAGTGATTTCAGTGCCTACATCAGCCGGTATCTGTTCTATTTTAAGTTTTTCGCCAGCGACAACGCGATACTGCTTGCCGCCGGTTTTTATGACCGCATACATGATGGTGACTCCAAATGGATAAAACAAAGAGGCGCGCAGTTTACCGAGGTAAGCACTTGAAGTCAATGTAAATTCAGCACTATTCGATGAAAGCCCCCCGGTTGCGCCGTCTCGCCATCGCCGACTTTTACGCCGAACGCGACATCACTCCCACTCGATTGGGCACGATCTTTTTATCCAGTTGCTTTTCAAAGGAAAACCGATTTTCAAAAAAATCACCATCAGATTTACCATCAAGATGTTGTTGATTATCAGTTCCAGACGTTGCCAGACAGTGCCTGACAAACTATTTTTTGACAAATTTCGCACCCGATTTTTTGGTGAGGTTCCCTCTGTTTTTCGTCCTCCAACCCATCGGCATTATGCCGCCAATTCTTTCTCATGCTGACTGCTGAACCACGTTTCCAGGAATTTCTTGGGCGAGGCGTAGCCGAGCGTGGAATGCTTTCGCTTCCGGTTGCAAAACGGTTCGATGACATCGAACAAATCAGCCTTCGCTTCATCCTTTGTCCGATAGCGGGTGCCATGCACTCGCTCATTCTTCAGACTGTTGAAGAAGCGCTCGGTCGGCGCATTGTCCCAGTAGTTTGCCGGTGCCACAACGGCAGAACAGGTGCGGGCCAATGCAATAGCGGCTGCCTGGAGGCTGAGCAATGAGGAGCTGGCAGAAATTGATGTAATCAGCCCCGAAGCTTCAGCCCGGGACGGGAATTAGGTACTGAAGAACTACAGATCCAGTTCCATGCCTTCCCGTGACAACAAAATCTCGGGGTCGCCGGGCAAACGCTGGCAGTTACGACAGACTTCGGCAAAAACCCGTTCAAGCTCATCGTCGGAACGCGTCGGCTCGTGGTGGGTACACACCAGCTTTTTCACTCCAGCACGTCTAGCCAGCGCTATAGCGTAATCAAAGGTGGAATGCCCCCAGCCTTTCTTGACGGGATATTCTGCAGCGGTGTACGCACAGTCCATGATCAGGACATCCACACCGCGAACGACTTCGTCCATCTGCTGCTGCTTTTCATCCACCATGGTCTGATACTCGGCGTAACCCTCGTCACCCTCGTCGTAAATATTGAACCAGGGCTCGTGGTCGCCGGTAAAAAACACGGACTTGCCCTTGCAATCCACCCGGTAGCCGAAATCGATGACGGGATGGTTGAGCAAGGTATTGGTGACAGTCGCATCGCCAATGGTAACGACCTCACCGATTTCCAGAGTCTGGTATTCGATGCGGGCCTTCAATTCCGCTTCTCGAATGGGAAAGTAGCTGTATTGCATCTGCACATCCATGATCTGCTCGATGCCCTGGCTACTGATGACATCGTAGGCGCCATGAATGCGGACGCTGTTGCCGGGAATAAAGAAGGGGATGAAGAAAGGCAGACCGTGAATGTGGTCCCAATGGGTATGGGTAATGAATACATGGGCCCTGACCGGCAGTTCTTTCAACAGCGTCTGGGCCAGGGGGAAAATACCGCTGCCTGCATCGAGGATGATCAACTCACCATCATCGCTGCGGACTTCGATGCAGGTGGTGTTGCCGCCGTAGCGTACTGTTTTAGGCCCTGGTGAGGGAATCGAGCCTCTCACACCCCAAAAGCGGATTTTCATGCCTTGCTTTCCACTTGCACAAAGACAACAGCTTCGGCAACGATCTTGTCGAAATC
This sequence comes from Rugosibacter sp., assembly GCA_011620215.1. Taxonomy (GTDB): domain Bacteria; phylum Pseudomonadota; class Gammaproteobacteria; order Burkholderiales; family Rhodocyclaceae; genus Rugosibacter. The sequence continues at coordinate 3,789 of WOZP01000051.1, read as the reverse complement.
ACCCAGGCTGGCCACGATTGCTTCGAGGTTGTCGCCAAAGCGGTCCACAATCGGTTTCTGGGCCATCCACTCCTGCTGGCGCTCCTCGCTGGAAAGGTAGACCTTGCGGCAGATTTGATCAGCCAGGCGCACGCAATCCATCATCAAGGTCGACTCGACATCACTACGATGATGATCACGAATACATTGCACCAAAGCTTCGGGGAATTGCCAACGCTTGGCCAGCATGGCGCCGGCCACACCATGGTCAACGCCGATGATCTGCCGCTCGGCTTCGTGCAGGGGCATCTTGTCCCCCAATTCCAGCGCTTTGCAAAACTCCGGCGCCATGAACTGGGCAAAAACCACCTTGCCAAAATCATGCAACAAGCCGGCAACATAGCAATCGCCAGCATCTATTTCGTCGCTACCAGACTTCGTGCACAAATGGCGGGCAACGGTTGCCGTTGCCAGGGAATGAACCAGATAGCGCTGGATGTCAAAACCCGCCGTATTCACCTTGGGCAAAATCCCCACCGCGGCAAATGACAAGGCCAGATTCTTGACCGTGTTAATCCCCAGATAAACAACGGACTGATTCACCGAGGTAATCTTGTTGGGCATGCTGTAGTAAGCCGAGTTAATGACCTTGAGAATTTTCATGGTCATTACCGGATCTTTTTCCAGCACCCCCACCAGTTCTTTGGGCAAACAGTTGATGTTCCGGGTCAGCTCCAGAACTTTCTGCACACTACGGGGGAACGCAGGCATGCGATCCACCGCTATCGTCAGTTTTTTCTCAAGTTCCGGGGTCA
>WOZP01000051.1:0-2895 GCA_011620215.1 Rugosibacter sp. | reverse complement strand
CAGATATCAATTTGGCGATTTCTGGCAAGCCGCTACAGAATGACGACGATTAGATCGCGATGATCACCAAAACCGGTCAGCACATGCAGCGCATTGGCAACCCTGCAAAGCGGATTGCTGAACTCCTTGCCAAGGCAGGCTTTAAAGCGGCGGTCGCACAAACGTAAAATCGCCCCAAGGGGTCGAATGTGGCGGTGTAGCAGATTGATGTTTTTGACTTTTGCAAGAGACTCGACTCTATATTGAATACATTATCAACGAGAAGATAAATAATCATTATAAATCAATCAGTTATAAAAACTTTCACTCCCACTCGATTGTGCACAAGATTTTTATCAAATTGATTTTTAAGAGAAATATTCGTCATCGATAAAAATATACCATCCAATTTACCATCAAAATGTTGTTGCTTATCAGTTCCAGCATTTGCCAGACGGTGCTAAAAAAATCACTTTTTGACGAATCTGAGCTCCGTTTTTTCTCGTATGCATTTTGAATGATGGTATACAGTATTTTCCGGTGTTTACAGGCTTCTCCGCACGGAGTCAGCAACAAAATTTGAGAACGTAGTTAGATCATCAACGACACTGGCTTTTTCAAGAGCAGTCATATAGGCCGCACGATCCTCGACTCGAATCACAGTCCAAGGATACCCTCCCGAGGCCAGCATCAGGTTCATCGTAAATCGAGCCATCCGTCCATTCCCATCCATGTAGGGATGGATAAACCCGAACAGCCAGTGACCCAGTACGGCACGCACAAAAGCGTCGGTCTCCTCGGCCAAACATTCGCGTAATGCTTCCATTCCATCCCGCACATAGTCGAAGTGTGGCGGAGCGTGTAGCGATCCGCGCAAAAAGACCATATGGCGACGATAGCCCACCAAGTCCCGGCGCTCGAGTATTCCGGCATCCACTGATGGGCCGAACAGTTTTTGAAACCAGGCTTGGTGCCTGTCGTTGAAGCGCTGAGAGGCAATGGCAGACTTTGCGGATCTCTTCGAATACGCTTGTCCAGCATCTTCCTTGACCAACTGAAATGCATCCAGATAACCACGGGCAGCCATCGCATCAATCTGTCGTTGATCTTGCGTGTTTCCAGCCGGAAACCACATCCCTTCTTCAACTTTGCGAATGAGTTCTGGAGTGACCCGGTATCGCTCTATCGACAGGCTGTGATAGGCATCCTCAACTCGAATCGATTCAACGCGTGCCAGATAGTCAGCAGACGACATCTTTACTTGCGCATCCAATGGTCTGGACGCGAGCACACTGTCGCGATGTTGTGCCCAGAGTACTTTGATACGGTTGTATAGCGGCGATCTTCCCGGAACACCCAGTTGATAGACCGGCTCACCAGCAAACGGATCGCCCTCGATATTGAGGGCCGTTTTGAGACCGGCGAGTTGCTTCACTATGTCATCGGCAAAGGCACTTCGTCCAATCCGTCGATACGCGGAAACAAGACGCGAGACACCGGCCGCGTTGATATCAACCATGGCAGCAATGGTGCTCGGATCAACCACCTTTCCCATGACGATCTGAACTTCGCGCGCATACTCCTTGAAGTACCGCGGATTCAACATCACTAGGCAATACGGCGCAGACATGCACCGAATTCCCATCAAGAATTCTTGATCGGCTGGTATAGGGAAACTCTTTCCACCCGGGTACAGGGCGACACTGTGTCCGAAAGCCAGTTCCTGAACCTGGCTTTGATTTACTGCCAGCATCACGTTGACCTGCTTGGGAACGACATTATGCTGCGCGTGCCGGAGCAAGGAATGTTCTGCGGTCAGGCAATAGTCGGTGCCGAACCGCTCCGCCAGATAGCTGCCTAGATATTCCCAGTAGTTTGCGTAAAACGGCGTGGTATCCCCTGGCTCTGCGAGGGGGTCGGAAACGAAGTACCATCCCTTCAGGATTTCTCGAAGATAGCCGCGTTCGAGTAGTAGCAAGCGAGTTGCGTTCTTGACTTGCTTGCCACGAACAACGCCACGCTCTGACCCGAGCGCCTCATGGAGTTCGGTCAATGCCTTGGTCAACTTCTGTTGTTCAGTCAATCGAGGGCGAGCCACGGAGTTCCTCATTCCATTTCACCAATTCACATGGTTTGGTTTAATAAATCTACATGGTTTGATTGAATTAATCAACATGTTTTGTTTTAGTTAATTGGGTTTTCCTGGCAATTAGGGGCTCCGTGATTCACGGTTAGCTATTTATTCAATGGGGCTTTGTTCGTTTGATCATCGAGATTCGGGGTAAGAATCCTGCTTGCCTGCTCAAGATCCATCCCCTCAGGCGGTGGGCGGGATCAAAGTCGTAGCTGATCTGGCTGCCGTCGAGACGGGTGATGGAGACGAACTGGCCGACCCCATCGTAATCGTAGGTGGTGGTCTGGTCGGCGACGCTGCTGGTGGCGAGATTGCTACTGCGTAACATAAGCAAAAGTCGGCGCTGGCGGGACGGCGATTCATGTGATCGCGGAGGCCAATGCGATGACACCACCGAGTTGCCTACAGAATATTGGCGTGTCGTCAACGCCGACTATTGCAATTCAATTCGAGCTCGGCTCGTTCTCGCTTACATAAGCCTTATCTGCTCGGACAAAGCGGACAAAAATAACAAGCTGCAAAATTGTCGATATCAAGACGGCCAACGCAAAGTTCTCAATGGCCTTTCTGGAATAGCCGTAAAGATTCCCCCCCCGCCAACCCAATCAAATCCGGACTCATATACCTCCCCAGTCTTGGATCATAAAAGCGATGCCAATTGTAATGCAGCCCCGATTCGCGGTCGAAATATTGCCCCGGGAATCTCAGGTTGATTGTGGTTTTCTGAGTATCTCCGTCCGGGTCTTCATTGGGCAGCGTTGAGCCGAAGGCATCGCTCTCCC
>WOZP01000167.1 GCA_011620215.1 Rugosibacter sp. | reverse complement strand
TTGCCAACGCGCTCTTCAAAAACGAATTCCCGCGCATGACGAGCGCACACTTCAAGAATCTGGATCGGCAAACCCACCTGCATGCGTCGGCCCATTTTTCGCGGCATACCAATATCTGCGGCGATGAGATCGGTCAGCTCCTCCGTGTGCGCTTTTAAGCCTGCGCAAATGCGCTCGATAAAGTCAGCACGCACTGCTGGCGATGTTGCGCTCCACGTGGCTTGCGCATCTCGCGCTGCGACGACAGCACGGTTGACATCCACCGCATCCGCGTCCGGTATCACGCCTAATGCCTCATCCGTTGCCGGGTTGAAAACATCAATAGTGGCTGTCGCATGCGGGGTAACCCACTCGCCATTGATAAAGAATTTATTTTTGATATGCATCGCTTATTTTTTCGGACAAATAAAAATCAGGATTTTGCCTTGATCAACCGGGTGGGGTTGTAGGTCAGCACCACCTCACCCTTTTGATTAACCACTTGATTCATGGTCTGCACCACGCCTCGCCCCGGTTTTGAGCTTGGGCGAACCATGATTACTTCGCATTCCACATGGATCGTATCGCCCACGCAAGTAGACGCCGGAATCTTGATCTCGGCACCCAAAAAAGCCATGCCGGTATCCTGCATGGAAGGCATCAGCAAGCCTTCGGCAAACGAATAGACTAGCGCACCGGGCACGACGCGACCTTTGAGCAGCATGCCTTCGCGATCTTCGGTATTGGTAAAGAGTTCTTCGGTAAACCAGGCCAGGTTAACAAAATTCACCAGGTCAGCTTCTGTCACGGTACGCCCACGCGTTCTGAAACAATAGCCCAAGGCAAACTCTTCAAAATGCATGCCGCCACCGATCAATACGTGTCCCGCCTTATCCGTTTTTTTCATGATGATGTTCTTTATAAAAGTTCGATGGCAATGGCTGTCGCTTCGCCACCGCCGATACATAAGCTGGCAACCCCGCGCTTTAAGCCACGCTGGCGCAAAGCGCCAATCAACGTCACCATGATGCGCGCCCCTGTTGAGCCCACGGGATGACCCAGCGCACAAGCGCCGCCATGCACATTCATTTTGTCGTGCGGAATATCCAAGTCACGCATCGCCGCCATGGCGACCACCGCAAATGCTTCATTCACCTCAAAAAGATCCACATCCTTCGTTGTCCACCCTGTTTTGGCATACAGCTTTTTAATGGCATGAACAGGGGCACCAGGAAACGAGGCCATATCTGCTGCATAGGTTGCGTGGCCCACAATGCGCGCCAGCGGTTTTAAGCCTTGTTGCGTTGCTGTCGATTGCCGCGTTAGCACCAGCGCAGCAGCGCCATCAGAAATCGAGCTCGCATTCGCTGGCGTAATCGTACCGTTGGGGCGAAACGCCGGTTTCAACGAGGGGATTTTTTCGACATTGACAGCAAACGGCGTTTCATCCTTGTCCATTACCGTCTCGCCCGTGCGGCTTTTGAGCGCGACAGATGCAATTTCCCAGGAAAAACTGCCATCGGTATTGGCCAACTTTGCACGCTCAGTTGACACTACCGCGTAGCGATCCTGCTCCTCTCGGGTAAAGGCATTTTGCTCAGCCCATATGCAAGCAAAGTCGCCCATGAGTCGTCCTTCGACCGCATCCTCCAGACCATCGGTGAGCATATGATCCAGCACTTTTTGATGGCCTAAACGATAGCCTGCGCGCGCGCGTGGCAACATGTAAGGCGCGTTGCTCATGGATTCCATACCACCAGCAACAACCATGCTTGAACTGCCTGCCAGCAATACATCATGCCCCAGCATCACGGCCTTCATTGCCGAGCCGCACATTTTGGTGAGTGTGGTGCATCCGGCAGAACCTGGCAACCCACCACTCAAGGCAGCTTGTCGCGCGGGGGCCTGCTTTTGCCCGGCAAACAAACACGTGCCGAACAGTACTTCATCAACCGATTCAGGCGATATCCCTGCACGTTTGACCGCTTCGCGAATCGCTACGGCACCTAACTCAGGCGCGGAGAGCCCGGCGAGCTTGCCTTGAAAAGAGCCAATCGGCGTTCTTGCAGCGCCGAGGATAACTACCGGATCATCATTTACTACATTGCGTGTCATGCCGTTTGCCATTTCTGTTCCTTAAATTTTTACAGCACATCAACGCGGTTGCACGCGAATAGCGCCATCCAGTCGAATGACTTCGCCATTGAGCATGAGGTTGCCAATGATGTGCTGCACCAGGCCTGCGAACTCTGCAGGACGCCCCAGACGTGGCGGATAAGGCACCGATTGACCCAGAGCTTCACGCACATTATCAGGCAACCCCATCAGCATGGGCGTCTCGAACACACCCGGCGCAATCGCCATGACGCGGATGCCGTGGCGCGCAAGTTCGCGCGCTATAGGCAACGTCATCGCTACCACGCCACCTTTTGATGCTGAATATGCTGCTTGCCCAATCTGGCCTTCAAACGCGGCAATCGAGGCCGTATTAACAATGACCCCGCGCTCATTTTCGGCCAAGGGTGGCTGCGCAGTCATTGCAGCTGCCGCCAGACGCAACATGTTGAAGGTGCCGATCAGATTGATATTGATTGCCCGCGCAAAAGTATCCAGCGAATGCGCGCCCTCTTTGCCCACCACTTTTTCACCCGGCGCAATACCTGCGCAATTGACCAGCCCGCGCAAGTTGCCGAATGCCGCCAGGCAAGCATCAATTGCCGCTTGCGCACTCGTGGGATCCGTCACATCCGTGACCACAAACCGTGCGTTGCTGCCCAGTTCGGTGGCCAGCTGTTCGCCCTGCGGATTAACATCCGCCAGCAACACGCGTCCGCCTTGTGCTACCAGCATGCGTGCAGTTGCTGCACCCAACCCTGAACTGGCTCCTGTAATGACAAATGCATTATTTTTGATTTCCATATGCTTATTCGCTCTTCTTTATCCCTAAAAACAATGGTGAAATAAAAAACAACCTAAACCTAAACCGGCAAATTCACCAGAATGGAGCGCACCGGTTCGCTCGACACCGAGCGCGTGCTGTGCCCCTCACCTGCCATGTCATCTGCATAGACGACGGAGCCCGCACCAAACACACGTTTCTCACCCGTGCCCACGGTAATTTCGACCTGCCCCCCAAGAAAAATCAGGTACACAGGATTGGGTACCACATGCCAGCCCGAGGCGTAATCGGCGTTGGATTCACGAAACATGAAACCTGGCGCCACCTGCAGATCAGAAAAACGTCCGAACTTGCCTTTGTCTGTCAAAGCAATAGGCGTGTCTTGAAAAAAGGATTTACCGTCAGATCCTGCTGAAATTTTGACTAGATTCATTATCTTCTCCTGAAAAATTAAACTTTAAAAAGTCGGCTCTGGCAACACGGCGAAGTCGAATTAAGCGCTTGCTATCAACACGTAGCCAGACGCTTAATCGAAATTTAACGCCGCTCCTCGCCTACAAACATGGCATGAAAAACTCTTCCGGCACCAGCGCTTCATCGTAATAAGAAAGCGCTTCTCGCAAATTGGATGTTGACCACACCACAGGCTGGATTTCCGGATGCACTTCCGTCATCCGCCCTACCGCACAGAGTTCCAGCCGCACACCGCAATAATCAAAAAAGTGCACCGAAAAAGTGTTGCCATAGGGCTGGCGCAACGGGCCTAACAAATCCAGCTCTACTCCGTCACTCTTCAGGAAATAACCATCCGACATGATGTCTGATGAATCTTCTTTGGTAAACGCAACATGATGCAGCTTCACTTCCGTGCCAGGGTAGATGGCAATTTCTTGGCCGCCCACATTTTTTGCCATGCGGAACAACAACGCTGAAATGGTTTTTCCCTTTTCATCGATGATTTTTTCTGACGTCAGAAACCCCAGCATGTCGGCCAAAAAGGCACTACAGCGTTCCGGATCGGGTGAGGTAATTGCCACGTGGTTAATATTGAGCGGTGCCGCCGTGCCACGAATCGCTTTAGGCGCGACCCAATCAGGGCCCTCAAATCCGGAGACATAACCCAACTGCTGAATATCCGCAAACAGGCGGATGCGCGGACCCGCTGGCACATCAAATGCAATCGACTTGCCTAAACCCTTCAATTCGGTATCGGCCTCTGCCACATCAACAGCAACACCTGCTGCAGTTAGCTTGCGCTGAAAATTATCCAGATCGATATCATCCCGCACATGCAGGCCGATTTCAACCAGCCCGGGTTTATCGCTTTGATCGACCACGAATGAAAATTTATAGGGTTCGTGCCAGCAGCGAAACATCACCCGATTAGGTTCTATACCCGTCTCCAGCAAACCCATCTCCTGGGTATAGAACTCGCGCGTTTTCAACAAGCGGGAATCTTTCACCGCAATCCGGGCATAGCCCAGCCGATGTATGCCTCTATGAATCAAAGCCATGCTTTACATCCTCCAAAGTGTGAGATCGACAAATGAGATTAGCAGCTTCGCCATTTAAGTCACCACCTCGAAGAAGTTGGCAAGCACAGCGCTCTCGTAATAGAAAACCCCGCGTGGAATATTTTCACCTGCCCAGATGATGGGAGGAATTTTATTGCGCACAACCGAAGCCTCATACACGCCACACTGAAACTCATTCCGATTGCCCGACGGATCATGAAAATATACCGTCGTCACCCCTGCCACCCCGTGACGGCTGATACCGTAGTCAAAGGTTGCCACTTTGCGATGCTTCAACATATCCACGCGGCGAATCACATCGGCCCGGTCGCTCACATAGAAAGCAATATGGTGCAGGCTGTTTGGCGGTCCCGGAGCAAATGCCACATTATGAATTGTGTTACTCACCGTCAGAAAAAATGCAAATGGGCTGCCATCCGGCCCATGGATGCATTCTGTCAAATTGAAGTCCAGCACTTCTTGCAAAAACTTTGCTGTTTTGTCGCAATCATTGCCTGCGAGCAATGTGTGATCCAGATGCGTCACCGGCCAAACGCCATTCAAGTTTTCCAGAATGATATCCGGGTCTTTCATCCCATACGAATAACCCACCTTTTCGGAATGATAGAAAAGATTGAACGTATGGCCAGAGGGGAGTTCAATACTGAGCCCCTCGCCCTGTCCCATGATATTTCCCGCTGCGATACGATGGGTTTTCAAACCCCATGCCTTGGCGCCGACTTCTGCCTCGTTCAAATCATTCGGATCGCCCACCTTGAAGCCCACATGATCAAGCCCGGCCCGGTCAGATGCATTCAAGATAATGCAATGATGATCCTGCGCTTCATGCGCCTGCAGGTAAACCTGCCCGGGGCTCCTTCCGGTGACCCGCAGACCAATGACCTCGGTGTAATGCTTTTCACTTGCTGCCAAATCCAATGCGCGAATACTCAGGTAACTCAGTCGTGATACAGCCATGATGCTCTCCTCTCCTGTTTTTATTTATCGCTACAAAAAATATAGCCTTAATTTTTCATGCTACACCCACAAAAAACATTGCTTCAATCACTAAAAGTACCCCTTCACACAGATGACCGAGCAACAGAGCGACCGATCATCAGGCGAGAAACACCGGCCTTGATCTTTTCCAGCCAACTTGAATTTTCAACCTTGGTGACCTTGTAAAACGAAGGGCACAATTGCGCAGCCGTGGTGATCTCGCCACACACGCCACAGCCCACGCAGTTCGTATCAATCGCGGCTACAGGGGCTGTGCGCAAGCTGTTCGGCCCATCGGCCAGCGTGAGCGATGGGCAACCGTTAAAACGCATGCAGGCATGATCCCCCACGCACACTTCCGCATCTACGCCCAAACGATCAATCTCAACCCGCTCGCCAGCTTTGATTGCAGCAGCACGTTCCGGCTTTACGCGGCGCTGCTTTTGCAGCATGCATTCAGCATCAGAAATCAGCACCCGTACCTGCGGAATCTTCGCATCCCGCCGAATCCTTTTCATCTTGTCTTGAAAATCGCGGAAGTTGTACGGGTTGGCGGTTTCTATTTTCTTCACCCCCATGGCGGCAAAGGTTTTCACAATGCTCATCTCGGTACCTACCGCTTCGCCCGTCATCAGCTTGCCCACGTTGGGGTTTTCGTGCGCGCCGGTCATGGCGGTCCATTTATTGTCGAGCACAATGTAGGTACTGTCCTGGCGGTTATAAATGGCATTCGCAGCGGACGTATTGAACGCGCTATGCCATAGCGTGCCGTCCCCTACAACCGATACATTGTGCTGCTCGGACATGGCAGACACGGCAGATGCTGCGGCCATGCCCGCGCCCATGCCCACGTTGGAGTCCGACATTTGGAACGGAATAAACCCGGCCATGCCATAGCAACCCACGTCCCCTCCGTGCCAATCTTTCACGCCGGTGGTGTATTCCTGAATCTTCATTTGCGAGAACACCGGCCGCTCGGGGCAACCCGTGCAGAAAGTCGGGAAGCGTGGCGGCACGGGCGCGGGGAACATGCCCACCGCCTGCCGTTTGCGGCTAATCAAGTTCTGCACCGCATCACCCGGCGCTGTGCCCGTCTCGGGAATAGCCTGCATGAGGAACTGCGCCAGGGCAGGGCCGAGTTTTTCGGGAATCAGCTCGCCATACTTGGGCACTAAATCATGGCCAAAAAACTTCACGCGAATATCTTTTTTCTGGATCAGAGCGCGAATATGACTTTCCATTAAATCCGGCTGGCCTTCTTCTACCAGCAGCACGTGGGTTTTATCACCAATAAAACCTGCGACCTGCTCATCGCTCAATGGATAAATGACATTGAGTTGCAGCAAGTGAATGCGCGGATCCAGCGCACCATATTCGTCCGCCAAACCCATGATGCTGAGTAAACGCATCGTGGTGTTAAACGTCGTGCCGTGCGTGATGATGCCGACTTTAGCTTCTTCGTTGCCAAAAAATTCATTCAAATGACGCTCGACAATCAGGCGTGTGGCCGTGGGCAGACGCTCTTCAAAGCGCTTGGCTTCTTGCTGAAATGAGTACGGCGGCAGGGCAAAAATCGTCGGGTCACGGCGAAATTCTTTTAACTTATTGACCGTACTGATTTTGGGCAGCACATTGTCGCCCACTTTAATTTCCGCATTGGCGTGCGAATGTTGAGGCCTTAACAACAACGCGACCACCGAGTTGCTGTCGCGCGATAAATCCATGCCTTCCTTGACCATGCGATGCAGCACTTGCTGATCATGGCGCGGGTCAATCACCGGCATGCCGATTTTTTGTCCCCAGGGCAAGGTACGCTGCAGCACCGTGGTGCTCGAACCACCGTAATCTTCGCCCACGATAATCATTGCGCCATCTTTCACGCCCAGTTGCGAGACGTGATCGACCACATCCTGCCCCACGCCGTTGCCCAGCACCTTCCAGGTCACCGCGCCGCGCACAGGCTCAAACACAGAAGCCGTGAGCATGGCTGCTGCGGCCATTTCATTGCTGGAAGTTTCAAAATAACAACCATAATCCTTCAAAATCGGCTCGTAAGCATCGGCAAAGGCATCGAGCACATTGGCCGTTGGCGCGCCGGGGTAGCCACCAAAATAGCTGATGCCGGATTCGAGCAGCGCTTTTAACACCACCAACGCGCCATCGCCATAGAGCGTATCGCCCTTGCCCCCTTTGAGTTGTGCAATTTCATCACTGGTAAATGAATGAGACATTATTTTTTATTCCGATTTTTGGTTAATCAAATGGATATTTTCAGGGGGCATTTTTAGGCCACTTATATGCCGGTGCCTGCTTGGCTGCAAACCGAGCAATAGCCTCGGTACATTCAGGCGTGGCAATTGCCATGCTTTGTGCTGCGGCTTCCAAACCCAGCATGGTGACCAAGCTGCTCTCGTAGGACTGGTTCAAGCTGTGCTTGGTAAAGCCAAACGCCGTGGGTGAAATATGCTTCATGGCGTGCGCCATGGCCAGTGCGCGCGGCAACACATCCTGCGGCTCGTGCAGTTCCAGCACAATGCCCAACCGCAAGGCCTCTTCCGCCGAAATTTCACGCGCGGAATAAATCATTTCTTTGGCGCGCTGCAAGCCGACCACGCGCGGCAGGGTGTACATCGCGCCATAATCGGGCAGCAAACCCACGCGCATAAAGGCCATGCAAAAGCGCGCCCGGTTGGATGCCACCACCATATCAGCCGCCATCGCCAGGCTAAACCCAGCACCATAAGCCGTGCCATCCACAGCCGCAATCACCGGCCGATCAAGGTTCATCAATTCGGTTAAATAGGCGTGCGCTGCCATCAAACGCTGCCGCATGATTGAAGAATTAACGCCTTCCATGCCCAGCAAATCGCCACCTGCGCAAAAGGTATCGCCCGCGCCGGTGAGCACCACGGCACGAATGGATTGCTCATTCAAAATGTAGCGCACCAACGCACCGAGCTCTTCGCGCATGGCCGAGTTAATGGCATTGCGGCTCTCTGGCCTGGTTAAAGTGACAGTAGCCACGCCATCATCCAGTGCGACGTTCAGGGTTTCTAAAGAATTCAAATCCATAAAATCAATTTCTTACCCAGGGTTATCGTCAAGTTAGTGCCGTTGATACAGCGTCACCACGCAAGCACCGCCCAAACCGAGGTTATGTTGCAACGCCACTTTGGCGTCGGCCACCTGGCGTGCCTCGGCCTGGCCGCGCAACTGCCAGGTCAGCTCTGCACACTGTGCCAAACCCGTTGCACCCAGCGGGTGGCCCTTGGAGAGCAATCCGCCGGAAGGATTGGTAACCACTTTGCCGCCATAGGTGTTGTCGCCATCCAGAATGAATTTTTCCGCCGTGCCGCGTGGCGTCAAGCTCAACGCTTCGTAAGACAATAATTCATTGACCGTAAAACAGTCGTGCAGTTCCACCACATCCACGTCTTCAGGCCCTATGCCAGCTTCCGCATACACCGCTTGAGCCGCGCGGTGCGCCATGTCTGAACCGATCAGGTTGCGCATATCATCGCTAAAAGCATCACCACGATCTGTCGTCATGGCCTGCCCGGCAATCGAGACGCGCCTATCCAGGCCATGCTTTTTGGCAAACGCGGGTGAGCAAACAATCGCCGCCGCCGCGCCACAGGTGGGCGGACAGCATTGCAAACGCGTGAGCGGATCAGTCATTTTGGGGGATGCCATGACCTCCTCCAGCGTAACGGGCTTGCGAAACACGGCAAATGGATTATTCGCCGCATGCAGGCGAGACTTCACCGAAATGCGCCCGAAGGTTTCAGGTGCAATGCCAAACTCATTGATATACGCCCGCCCGGCAGCGGCAAAAAACTGCGGCGTTCTTGGCGCGACTTCATCTAACTGGTTGTGATCTTGCAGTACTTGAATAAAGCTATCCAACGGATTGGGCCGGTCGCTATATGCCCCACCTTTGAGTGCACCCGGATTCATTTGCTCAAAGCCCACCGCTAACGCGCAATCCACCACGCCACTGGCCACCGCCTGCCGCGCGAGAAACAATGCCGTAGATCCGCTGGCGCAGTTGTTATTCACATTGATGACCGGAATACCCGTCATGCCAACGCCATAGAGCACCGCCTGCCCGGCAGTTGAATCGGCATACACATAGCCTGCATAGGCTTGCTGTATCGCCGTGTAATCAAGCCCCGCATCGGCCAGGGCCGCGCGCACGGCGCGTGCGCCCATCACCGGATAAGGATCGCTTTCTCCGGGCTTTACAAACGGAATCATGCCTACGCCGACAACATACACCGTGGGTGCCGCCATGCCTTTCTCCTGTTTTTTTATAATGGACAACTATGCTGACTCAG
>WOZP01000026.1 GCA_011620215.1 Rugosibacter sp. | reverse complement strand
TGCCACCATAGAGCACGGGCTTCAGGGCCACCAGATGGACCAGGTCGGGCTTTTCGCGGCGCAGCAGTGAAACCAGGCGGGCAATTTCGCCGAACGGATTGCCGCCACGACGGGAAAGCTCGAAGGGAATTAGCCGAATGCCTGCCGCCTCGATTTGTCCACCGTGCTCGCGTACCCGTGTCGCCACTGCTACATCGAATCCCGCCTTGCGTGCTGCAACAGCCAAGGGCAGCCGGTGCGAAACGAAGTACCAGTCTTCGGTGACGACAAAGAGCAAGCGCGGCAGCTTCATTCCAGCGACTCCAGCCATGCCTGAAACATCAGCACATCCCACAAATAGTATGCCCAGTTGCGCTGGCCGGAGAGGTGCTCGGCCCACTTCTGCCGGATCGGTTCGGGGTGAAAATAACCTTCCTGCCTTAACCGTGATTCGTCGAGCAGGGCTTCTGCCCAGTCGCGCAACGGGCCGCGCAGCCAGACATCCAGCGGGATGCCAAAGCCCATTTTGGGGCGTTCGATCAACTCGCGCGGCACATAGCGATAAAGCACTTGCCGCAGCAACCACTTGGTTTGCCCGTCACGGATTTTCATCGACAGCGGCAGTTGCCAGGCAAATTCCACCACGCGGTGGTCGATGAGCGGCACGCGCGTTTCCAGGCTCACGCCCATCGCCGCGCGGTCAACCTTGGTCAGAATGTCATCCGGCAGATAAGTCATCTGGTCCAGATACATCATGCGCGATGCAAAATCCGGCACATCGGCCCACTGGTGGGCATCGGTCAGCACGGTGGCAGGTTCTTTCGCGCCGATCACCACGTCTGCCGGTTGCCACCAGTGTGACACCAGCGCCAGATAAATTTCTTCCGGCGAGCGCACGGCCAGAATGCCCGCCAGTTTGTGCAGTTTGTCGCCCGGGTTGGCATAACGCCAGCGCTTGGGCAAAAACGCCGACAGCCCGGCAAACACACCATTCCATGCCGCAGGCGGCAAGCTGGTCAGCACACCCGCCAGCGCGGCACGCAAGGGGCGCGGCGCCCAGCCTAGCGAACGCCAGATGCGGCTGGCCCACATGTAGCGGTTGTAGCCGCCAAAGAGTTCGTCGCCGCCATCGCCCGATAAACTCACCGTCACATGGCGGCGCGCCAATTCAGAAACCAGCAAGGTAGGAATTTGCGAAGAATCGGCAAAGGGTTCGTCATACAGTGCAGGCAAACGCGGAATCACCGCCATCGCCTGTTCCGCCGTCACATAAAGCTCGGTGTGTTCGGTGCCCAGATGGGCGGCCACGGCGTGGGCATGATCCGCCTCGTTGTAGCCGGCTTCGTGAAAACCAATGGTGAAGGTTTGCACCGGCCGCTTTGACTGCGCTTGCATCAAGGCCACGACGGTGGAAGAATCCACGCCGCCGGAAAGAAACGCGCCCAGCGGCACGTCCGCCACCATCTGCCCGCCAACGGCGCGGCGCAGCAGGGTGTCGAGTTCATCAATGGCTGTTGAGTCATCCAGACCACGGCGCACGCTGGTTTCTGCTGCATCACGCGCGCGCCAATAAAAACTCTGCGCTGGCGAAGCGGCGACCGGGGTATCCGTAGGCAGGGTTAACCAGCTCCCCGGCGGCAATTTGGCGATGCCGCGATAAATTGAATACGGTGCGGGCACATAGTTATGCCGCAAATACAGCGCCAGCGCGTCGCGGTCAATCTCGCCGCGAAAGGCCGGATGCGCGCGCAGCGCCTTGAGTTCCGAACCGAACAAAAACACATCGCCCTGCCAGCCGTAATACAGCGGCTTTTCGCCCATGCGGTCACGCGCCAGCGTGAGTGAGCGAGTTTCACGATCCCACAACGCCAAGGCAAACATGCCGACGCATTTTTTCAGCGTTGCCTCAATGCCCCAGGCTTCAAATGCGGCGAGCAGCGTTTCGGTATCCGAATGACCGCGCCAGGCCATGCCCGCCAACGCTTCACGCAATTCAAGATGGTTGTAAATCTCGCCGTTGAACACGATGACATACCGCCCGCCATTTGACGACATCGGCTGATGCCCGGCGGGGGAAAGGTCAAGAATGGATAAACGCCGGTGCGCCAAGACCACACCCGCTGCCTCATCTACCCAAACACCCGCATCATCCGGGCCGCGATGGGTGATGGCGTCGCTCATGCGGCGCACTGTCTCGGCGGCGTTTTCTGCAAGACCGGTGGGCGAGAAAAAACCGGTTAGTCCGCACATGGTTCAATAAAACTGCTCTATGAAGAGTTCAAGATGTTTTGCCGAGCGCACCGGGCACATGTAAGAGCACGGGAAAATTTTATGACAATCTTTTTTGCATCGGACAGCGATCATTTACGCAAGACCTTTACTACTTGAATTGCTTCCCAAGCGGCACGTACTCGCTGCATCAAGCTTGGGTGAAGCACACCAAGTTTCGGTGTTTGGCCATGGGGTGCGCCGGGTGGAACCTTGAACCATTCACTGTTGTAAGGCAATTCCACCGTGCTGTGAAAACTGAATTTTGTTGGATAGCTTAAGCCAGCAAGCTGGTACGCTGCTGCATCACGGGTGGAAATGAGGAATTCTCCGGGGCGAAGCTGGTCGGTTTTTTGACTGGTGCCGTAGGCTACCAATACGATGAAATGGATTTTTTGGTCAATATTCTGGTCGTCAAATACAGTAACTACCAAAGCCGGCCGAGGCTTTGGCCCCGGCTCGATGCTCTTGTTTTCCGGAAAGTGACACCATGCTATTTCACCTGCTTCTGGAACGGGCCACCAATGCATCTGCATGCCTCAGAACAGGCTCGACTTGACCGACGTTGCCTGGCCTTGGGGTATCGCTTTGCGAATTGCGGCCAACTGGGTTGGCGTCAGCTCACCGTCGTCTGCCTCATAGGCCGGCAGCACTTCTTTCGCCAGTTTGCGCAACGCGTAATGGATCACTTGCGTTTCCCCTGTGAAACCGAGCGTTTCGGCCAGTTTTTCAACGGTTGAGCGGCTGATGCCATTCTGCGTGTCTGTTGGCCGAAAACGGAGTAAAAGTTGATCTGGTTTAGATGGAGTTGCCATGATATTTTCAAAACAATAAAGATATATTCAATATATCTTTATTTATTGTCATTGTCGAGCCATGTCCTGTTCAAGTGAGCCGTACCAGTTCCGAATAGGGCACCAGTGCCGCATCAGCAGTGATAAGCTGCGCTGGCAGCAGCAAAACCTGAGCAATCAACAAGCGGTCGAACGGATCACGGTGGTGCAGGGGTAAATGGGCGACTTTCGCGCTATGTGCCGCGCTGATTGGGAGCTCGACAAAGCCGGTGTCCTTGGCGGCTTGCGCGATATCCTCGGGCGAATAAGGAAAGTCAACTTTCCCCAAGGCGGTCTTGATGGCAATCTCCCAAATGCTTGCGGCGCTGAAATAGACCGTGGTTTCAGGAGATTCAAGTTGCGCCACAATATCCTGTGGCAGCCGCTGAGGGGAATCCAGTGCCCAGAGCAAAATATGTGTATCCAGCAAAACGACCACTCAGTGCCCTTCGAACAAGGCTAGGTGGTTGTCTGCCAGCGGCGCGTCGAAATCATCCGGAACATTGAGCGTGCCTTTGAGCAAGCCAAGCTGACGTTTTTTCGGCGTGGCCTCTAGCGGTGCAAGGCGTGCCATTGCCTTGCCTGCCTTGGCGATAATGATTTCATCGCCGCCTGCCACTTGTTCCAACAGGCGTGAGAGGTGGGTTTTTGCCTCATGGATATTGACGATTTGCATGATCTGCTCCTTAGTTTAACTGGACTAAGTCTATCACGATGGTTGGTGTTGGCTGGGCAGCTAATGACATGAACTTAGCGCTGCCGAGCATGTGCCAACAATGCTTCATAAAAATTTTCATACTGCTGCACCACCCTGCCAATCTCAAAATGAGCCGCCACCCGCGCACGGGCGCGCTCGCCAAGTGCGGTTTTGTCAGACGGGGGCAACGCGAGCAATTCTTCCAGCGCGGCAGCCAGACCCCGCATGTCACCCGATGCGACAACGCGCCCTGTATCTCCCACGATGTAAGCTGAATCACCCACATCCGTTACCGCACAAGGCACACCGCAGGCCATGGCCTCGCCCAGCACATTAGGAAATGCCTCACCGTAAGAAGAAGAAGCCAACACATCCAGCGCTGCCATCAAGCGGGGTACATCATCGCGCAAACCCAGCAAATGGGTGTTGGCCAGCACGCCTGCCTTGTTAATCGACTGCATCAACGCGGCGTTGTTTTGTTCAATGCCCCGGCCTGCGAGAACAAAATGCACGTGCGGCATCTGGTGATGCAACACGCCCGCCGCCTCAAAAAAACCCGCATGATTTTTCTGTGGGTCAAACCGGCCAATCAGCCCCACCAACGGCGTGCTATCGGCAATGCCCAGTTCGGCACGCACAGCGCTTCGTGCATCGCCATCCTGTTTGAAGCGGGCGAGATCAAAACCATTGGACACGACCCGCATTTTTTCTGCCGCATAACCCAGCGCCACATGAACCTGCCGTGCTTCCTCGGAACACGAAAGAATTTGCGATGGCACCCATGAAGAGATAGACGCGCATAGCCTAACCACGGCTCGCGTTGAAAACTTGGTTTTGTCTTTATCCAGGTTGCTGTTGCGAATACACCATCCGATAGCAGAGACTCCTGCCAGCCGCGCCGCCAGCCCACCCAGCAAGTCAGCGTGGTAAAGCCAGGTGTGCACCACATCAGGTTTTACGCGTTTGATCTGCCGCACCAGGCGCAAGAACCCCATCGGGCTGGGTCGGCCGGGTTTCATGCCCATAGCTTCAACAGGAATGCCCAGCGCCGCGATACGCGGCCCAATCTCGCCTGGTGTTGTCAGGGAAATGACATGCGGTGAAAAACGGTTTCGATCCAGCCGCTCCAGCAGTTTCAACAACATGGTTTCGGCCCCGCCGGTGGAAAGGCCGGTGATGATGAAAACGATGCGCATTATGCTGATTCAAGCGATTCGTTATTGCCCGCGAAGACTGCGCGCGAGCCGGGGAGCGACAACACGGATGCTGAACGAAGATTCAGCCACGCGCCGTCCTTCGGTGCCAAGCCTTGCTCGTAGCGCTCTATCTTCCAATAGCGCAATTAGTCCATCGATCCATTGCTTCTCGGTTGTGGCACCGATCCCCAGTTCACCTAAGGTCAGAACCTCTGCATTCATACCGACAGGGGAAACCACGACGGACAATCCCGTAGCCATGTACTGGAGCATTTTGAAGCTGCATTTTCCTCTCGCCCATGGAGAATCTTCCAGTGGCATGATGCCGACATCCATTGATTGGATAGCCTGAACCTCGACAGCTTCCGACCAAGGCACAAAATCAATCTGGCCCGGCGGCAGATTCCGAAATTCCGGTATCCGGTCACCAACCACCTTTAGCCGAGCGCTAGGATAAGCACGCATTACCTTCACTAGCGCGCCTTCGATACCATACAAGTACTTATAGTTTCCGGATGTACCTATCCAGCCGATAGTCAATGGCTGCCCGGGTGATTTGGCGCCAGGATTGGGAAAATAGCGTTCCGTATCCACAGCAGTTGGAATAATATCCACGTTCCTGTTCCAGCGACCGAACCACTCGGCAAGATAGGTATTGCCACAGATTACCTTGTCGGACAATTCCGCCAGCCTTTTGGCAAAGCCGCCGCCCCGCTGAAGAAAAATGGCATCGTCCACATCCAGAATTCTGGGGCGTGCCGTCAGCGGTTCCAGGGTAACAAACGATGACATGATTTCCCGTTGCAGAAGCACCGCATCGTAGCGATGTGACATCACTACGTCAGGCAGCCGTTCCGCAAGTGTTGCTAACGCCCAAAAAGGTCTGGCCCACCTGTACCGTGGCGGGTACTGGCCGAATCCCGAAGCAAATTCCTCAACCTCAATACCTTCCCCACGCAAAGCGGGAATATATTGACGAACCCGAAATCTGGCACTGGGTACTGAAATTCCGCCGGTGAATGCAGCTATCCTTGTCATTCAGCCACTCTTGCCCAGACAGTCATGCGCCCGGTTTGACCGAAGACACTAAAGATCCAAGCCAAGGGATAGAGTGCGTAGTTCCAAATACCAGCGCGCTCAGGGAATTCAATAAATTTCTGCCCTAACCTGGCATAGCCTTTATCCCGTAGCACATAGCCAGTGCTGGCGATCAGGTTGCTCAACACGCGTTGGTGGTTAACTTTCTTAAGAGTCCAACCACCAGCCTGCAAGACGCGCCCTAATGTTTCGGGTGTGAAATGATAAAGGTGGTTCGGCAAATGTAGTGCATACAATTTATTTTTGAACAGGCGGAACTCCAGCGATGCCGAGTTCGGTACCGATAACACGAGCCATGCGCCGGGTTTGGCCCATTCGCGCAGCTTCTGAAGACCACCAATGGGGTCGTGGAGGTGCTCCAGCACCATCCAACCGACGATGAGGTCAAAAGGCTCATCGGGTGGTGGGGCAGTTTCCAACGGCCCAGCATGAACGCGGTAACCGAGTTGGGCAGCCGCTTGGGCCGCCTTCTCTGAAGGTTCGATGCCCTGTACTTGCCAGCCTTGACTCGCCATGCGATGAAGGAACGCACCAGAAGCGCACCCTACTTCCAGCATCCGGCCCGGAGCCAAAGGCGGCAAGCGTTGTGTGTTGAAATTGAAGACACGCTTTACCAAGGATTTGAGTAATGCTCCGATGCGTGAAGTGTGCTCGACCTGCTGCACTTGGGTGCCCAGATAAGGGCCATAGTTGTCTGGATAATAGAAGCCGATCGTTTCCGGGGTCGGGCGTGGCGTGGTGCGCATCAGACCACAAGCACGACATTTGATGACGGTAAACTCACCCGGCAAGTCATGCAGCAGGTCGCGCCCAATAAGGACGGTATCATCGCCCTTGTTGCAACCCAGGGGACAGGAGACATTTTCAAGTACGACATGCTGGGCTGTTTTCATAAAATTGATTTTTTCTCTAATAGATAAATCTGCAGCGATAGATTGACCATGTAGTAAACACTTGTGGTTATCGCCAGCCCTGCTACGCCCCAGAAATAAAAAGAGGCTATCTTGACGGGAATATATGCCGTATAGGTGAACATGCTCATCCGAGTGGGAGTGATGGTGTCGCCGACTGCATAAAACGATGACGATGTAATCTGCCCGGCGGCACCGCCAAAAAACATGCCTCCCAGCCAGATCATGATCCACCATAATTCCGCTACATTGCTGGCGCTGACGTTGCCGTGCCCCACGAATAAAGCAATCAGTACCTGTCCAAGCAACCCCAGAATCAACAGCCCCGCGAGACTGATGGCACCTACTTGCAGCAATTTCCGTCGATATGCACGCCGGAATCCGGCCTTGTTTGCCGCCTTGTAAAGCATACTCAATACTGGCACCAAGGGGGCAACGAGAGCCTTATTGAGCACCTGGCCGACGGCACTATATATTTGCTGAGCTAGATAATATAAAGATAGGTTGCCGCTACTGGCGGTAGACAGCAGAAATCGATCAACCAAGGGGTCGGTCTTGTAATAAGCTGTGCCTAGTAGCAGGGGTTTGATATGTTGCCAGGCTTGTTGGATAGCTGCGCTTCTAAGGTCAGGGCGAACCGGGATTCCCATGCTGGGGGCGAGCAACAGGGTTTGCACGCTCATACGCAAAACACCAATCCATGCAGCCGCAATCACACCAAAACGGGGCAGCGCCCAAACCAGTAGCAGCAAGGCAAACACACTGGCCAGAATTGGCGTGAATTCGGCCCATAGAAATCGTTGCCGTGCATGATAGGCGGCCCATTGCACACCGTTAACCGCAGTAAATACCATGCCGATCAGTTGAATGCGGGTTAGCTCGATAGTCAACATCTGCCCCACTTCATCGAAGCCGGGCACGGTGAGTGGCACCCACCACGGTGCCGCTGCGTAAAGCAGAGCAGCTAACACACCGAACAAACCGCCGATAAGGGTGAAGAATCCCCAAGCATCATGCCGAAGGCGATCTTCACTTTCGCCTGCAAGAAGCGGTACCAATACATGCATGAGTGATCCACTGATGACCGCTAGTACAAGTTGGGGGATCGTCATACCCGCAAACAGTGCGTCAGTTTCCACTCCTGGGCCTAACTGAATGAGGGCATACCATTGGAACAGGAAGGTGATGCCGATATTTGCAGCAGAGAGGATGCTAAGTTGAAAAGCCTGTTTCATGAAATTCGTATAACTATGATAGGCATACCGCTTTCAGTCGCATTCAAGTGTTCAGCGTAGAACATTCAGGCAGAGGGTGTTTTAGCTTTAAATAATGTGAAATGAAGGTTTTAATTCACAGCGTCCACACGCATCTCGCCCCGAATATGCTGCGCCCGAACGGCGATTCGTGCCATTTCAGCTTGATGCACGTCAAGCCGCATGGGTTTGTTCCCAATAAAAATCTTCTAGCCTAAAAATCTTTCAGTCCTCGCCATTGTTTGGGTTGGGGCTCATTTCAATGTTCATCCGCCGGGCTATTGCTTGATGGGAGGGATAGCGTCTTGTGCAACTGGATTCGCAACGCCTCGAAGGCGGCAAGATAGCGATCCAGTTCGCCAAGAATTCTCGATACTTCTTGCTCGTCGTACACGTGTGAGGAAAGATTGCGCATCTCGATCATGTCGAGCCAAACCTGCTCATCGGCAAGCAGCCCTTGGGCAAAGGCTTCCTTGAAAACGGGGCGTGGTGCCCTGGCATCGAGGCCGAGATAGTCCAGAGTTCGCTTGAGCGCTTTCCACGCCATCTCGTAGGTGAATTCGAAGCGCTTGACCGCGACATCCAGAACGATGTCACCGTTGCCTTCGGCCACCCACCGCTCTCGTTCGGTCACGACGATACGAAAACGATCCAGGGCGCGCTCGAAGTACATCAGCCCGTCTTGTGCGCGAAGCTCCTTGGTGGCGCTGTAGATGACGAGGCCGGTCATCCGTACCCGATTGGCAAAACGACGGTCTGCGTTGGCAATATTGGCGACATCGATGCGATAAAGCGTATGCAGTTCGTCCAGTTCATTCCTGATTTTTTCGAGGGCCAGGGCGGTTGCATCAGGGGCATCAAAGGCGAAGTCGTAATCGCTTTCCGGTCGGGCATCGCCGGTCACGCGGGAGCCGAACAAATAAATGCGTTGCGGCGCGACATGCTTGATGATGATGGCACGAACGGCATCCACGATTCTCATGTCGTACTGACGTTGCTGTTCAGTCATTTGGCCACTCCGTGAGGCGATCACTGCCTTTACTGTCGGCCGGAGTATTTGTTTTTTCAAACAGCAGCGACAGGATGGCAGAGCTATTCCAAAATCTCACCGCGCCGACTCGAGTTCTTCCAGCAAAGCCTGGAGTGCGGTTAGCTGATTTTGGATGTTGAATGTTGAGACAGCTTTCATTTGATTATTATAGGCATACTGCTTTCAGCTGCACTCAAGCGTTTGGCGCAGGGCACATAAGCAGAGGGTGTTTTAGCTGTGGATAATGCGGACTGAAGGTTTCAACTCACAGCGTCCACACTTTTTTCGCCCCGAATGCACTGTGCCCAAACAACGATTTAACATCGATGATGCAGCCTGCCGCGCTGAGTTGTTCGATGATGCCGGCGGCGCCGCGTTGGCGGTAGGCGTCGTGCGCCACGGCGATGACGACGGCATCGGCGGCGGGCAGATTTTCCCAGGCGGTGAGCGTCAGCCCGTATTCGTGCATCGCCTCGGCAGCATCCGCGAGCGGGTCATGCACGGTGACTTCGATGCCGTAGCTTTGCAGCTCGGTGATGATGTCCGGCACTTTGGAGTTGCGCAGGT
>WOZP01000218.1 GCA_011620215.1 Rugosibacter sp. | reverse complement strand
GGACTGCACAAACGCACTGAACTGAAGGCGACCGTGCAGCAGATTTTATTGATCGTGGCCGGCATTGCGACCATCTTTTTGAGTCACCGCATGATCGACCATTTCATGGGATAGCTGGTCCCGTCGTCGTTGCGGGGTGCCCAGGAGCCACAATAGCAACGCCAAGGGCGCCGCGCCATACACAACAAAAGTGAGGATTCCAGCAGTCAGGCTTGGTTCTGTGGCTGCCATGAGCAGCGTGATATACAACCAGCCAATGGCGATGATATACATGGCGCGATTGTAATTAGTTTGGTGGAGTGCTTGGGGCATATTCAGCCATTTTCTCAGCATGATTTCTTGACACTGATTATTGTGCGATGCAAAATTAATCCGGTACTCCTTCCCATCCTGTAAGTACCTATTTTCTAAAGATTTCATATTCACTTTTTCTTTACAAAGGTTATTGCATGTCATCTGCCACTGATGCCCTGTTTCAGGGCATCCAAAAATTTCTTGGGGCACAGTTGCCGCAATCGTTGGCCAAGCTCATGCAAAGTGGCTTTTTAAATGGTGAGATGATGTCCTACGAAGATCAATTGTTGCGTCAGGCGCTCGTACAGGAATGGCAAGGCAGGCATGTGCAGTTGTGGCAGCAGATGTTGACTCAGCCTAAGAATCAGTCATTGCCGTCGGTAGCGGACACTTTGGTAGGAGATCGACGTTTTGCTCATCCAGCCTGGAAGGAAAGCCAGCCACACGACTATTTACACCAGGCCTATTTGCTTAATGCCGAGTATCTACGACGATTCGCCGCGATCGCTCCGGAAGGCCGGGAAAAAAAGAAGGCGATATTTTTTGTCCGGCAAATTATCGACGCCATGGCACCATCCAACTTTATCGCAACCAATCCGGAGTTCATTCAGACCGCATTGGAAACCCAGGGTGAAAGCATTCGTCAGGGAATACAGAACCTGATTGGCGATCTTGAAAAAGGTCGCATCTCGATGACCGATGAGACGGTGTTTGAGGTGGGCCGTAACTTGGCCATTACACCGGGGGCAGTGATTTATGAAAATGCAGTGATGCAATTGATCCAATATGCGCCGCAGACGAAAGAGGTGGCAGCGCGTCCGTTATTGATTGTTCCTCCATGTATCAACAAGTTTTATATCCTTGATTTGCAACCGGAAAATTCCCTGGTGCGCTATGCCGTGGCGCAGGGCAATACGGTTTTTCTGGTGTCATGGCGAAATGTGAATGCTGATCTGGGACATCTGACATGGGATGACTACATCGATCAAGGTCCATTGACGGCAATTCGGGTGATGCAGCAGATTCGTGGCGTATCACAGGTGAATGCGCTGGGCTTTTGTGTCGGCGGCACAATACTTACTTCTGCCCTTGCAGTAGCGCGGCAGCGCGGCGAGGATCCGGTGGCATCGCTCACGCTCCTGGCCACCCTGCTCGATTTTTCCGATACTGGCGAGATTGGCTATTTTGTTGACGAGCAGTTAGTGGCAGCGCGCGAAGCGAGTATTGGCAAAGGCGGGTTGTTTCCTGGACGTGAGTTGTCCGCCGTTTTTTCCGGATTGCGTGCGAATGATTTGATCTGGCAGTATATGGTGAGTAACTACCTGAAAGGCAGCAAGCCCGCCGCTTTTGATCTTCTGTACTGGAACTCCGACGCGACGAATTTGCCAGGTCCATTTTTGGCGTGGTATCTGCGCCACATGTATCTTGAAAACAGTTTGCGAGTGCCCGGAAAACTTGAAATGTGTGGCATCAAAGTCGATCTTGGGCGGGTGGATATGCCGGTCTTTATGCTGGCCTGTCGAGAAGATCATATTGTGCCGTGGAAAACATCCTATCTCGGGCGCTCTTTGTTGGGCGGCAAAAGCCAGTTTATTTTGGGTGCCTCGGGGCATATTGCTGGCGTGATTAATCCATCCGCAAAAAACAAGCGGAGTTACTGGACTAATAACCGCAAGGCAAAAAAAGCCAATGTCGATGCGGATGGCTGGTTAGCCACTGCAACGGAAGTTAAGGGTAGTTGGTGGCCGCTTTGGGCAGAATGGCTAAGCACCTTTGCTGGGGATAAAATTCCCGCCCCGCGCCGTCTCGGTAGCGCCGACTTTTCCTTGATCGAGCCAGCACCCGGACGTTATGTCAGAGAAAGGGCATAATGGTTAGTAGACGCAAGAAAAACAACGAACCCACAACTCAAACATGATTTTCTAAAGGAAAGAGCCATGCAAAAAGTAGCAGTGGTAACCGGCGGTATGGGCGGGCTGGGTGAAGCGATCTGTATCAAGTTGGCGGCGTTGGGGTACAGGGTGGTGACGACCTATAGCCCGAGCAACACGCATGCGGAGACATGGCTACGGTCAATGAGCGATATAGGCTATCAGTTCAAGGCCTATCCGTGTGACGTGAGCGATTTCGATTCAGCCAAACAGTGCATCGATCAAATCACTGCAGACCTAGGCCCGGTGGATGTGCTCGTGAACAATGCCGGGATCACGCGTGACATGACATTCAAGCGCATGAGCAAGGCCGATTGGGATGCGGTAATGCGTACCAATCTTGATTCCGTTTTCAATATGACCAAACAGGTGATGGATGGCATGATGGGGCGCAATTGGGGACGGGTGATTAATATTTCTTCAGTGAATGGTCAAAAAGGCGCTTTTGGGCAGACGAATTATGCGGCAGCCAAAGCAGGGATGCACGGTTTTACAAAGTCGCTGGCGCTTGAGGTCGCAAAAAAAGGAGTGACGGTTAATACTATTTCTCCAGGATATATCGGAACAAAAATGGTGTTGGCTATTCCGCACGAGGTGTTGGAGAGCAAGATTTTGCCTCAATTGCCGGTTGGTCGCTTAGGAAAACCCGAAGAGGTTGCTGGCCTGGTTGCCTATCTGGCTTCTGATGAAGCCGCTTTCGTCACTGGTGCGAATATTTCCATTAACGGTGGTCAGCACATGTATTGAGAAAAAAACAAAAAATGGAACAAAAGCTGCCGCAGGCACAATGCCTGCGCAAAGTTATTTTGAGTGATTCTGTGGCATGGGAGTAGTAGGCAATATGGTTAAGCGGATCGCGTTGGTAACGGGAGCAATGGGTGGGTTGGGTACGGCAATTTGCAAGGCATTGGCGCAGAATGGTTTCACGGTCGCAGCGAATTGTCTGCCTGATTTTGAGCCCAAAGTTGCATGGCTGGCAAAGACGAAGGCGGAGGGTTTTGATTTTCTTGTGGCTGAGGCCGATGTGACCGACTACGACGCATGTGCCAACATGGTTAGTCAATTGGAAGCAACGGTAGGTCCAGTGGATGTACTGGTTAATAATGCCGGCATAACTCGCGATGCTGTCTTCAAAAAAATGACTAAAGACCAGTGGGATTCCGTGTTGTCCACCAATCTCGATTCGGTCTTTAACGTAACGCACCATATATTGACGGGTATGACGGAGCGTGGCTGGGGGCGGGTGATTAATATTTCATCGGTCAATGGCATCAAAGGCCAGTTTGGTCAGGCCAATTATTCTGCGGCCAAGGCCGGTATCCTTGGTTTTACCAAAGCGATTGCGGCTGAAGTTGCGAAAAAAGGGGTCACAGTGAATGCCATTGCGCCGGGGTATGTGGGTACAGATATGGTGATGGCGATCAAACAGGAAGTGCGTGATGAGATCGTTTCTACCATTCCTATGGGGCGCCTGGGCAAGCCGGAGGAAATTGGCGGACTTTGCGCCTATCTGGCGTCAGATATTGCCGGGTACATGACAGGCGCTACGCTGAACATCAATGGGGGTTTGCATTTCAGTTGATCGTTGCGAGATTAAAATCAAAGCAGACGTGCACTAGCGGAGAGATTTAATACGCGCGTTGAGAATTAGTTCAATCGGGGAGGATTGGCATGGCCGAACAGAATCGCATCATCAAGAAGTACCCTAACCGGCGGTTGTATGACACACGTACCAGTGCTTACATTACGTTAGTGGATGTCAAAGGGCTGGTGCTGGCACATGAAGAATTTCAAGTGGTGGATGCGAAAACAGATGAAGACTTGACCCGGGCGATTTTGTTGCAGATCATTCTTGAGGAAGAAGCAGGCGGTGCACCGATGTTTTCATCCGAAATGCTGTCGCAGATGATTCGTTTCTATGGCAGTGCCATGCAGAGCATGATGGGCCGCTATCTGGATAGCAATATGAAGGCATTCGTTGATATGCAAGCCAAGCTATCAAAACAGGCTGTGCCGCCGTTTGGCGCTCCAGGGTTGGGGACTCCGGATATGTGGAATCAGTTCCTGAATTTTCAGGGGCCGGCCATGCAAAGCATGATGAGTGCCTATGTTGAGCAGTCGCAACAATTATTCCAGCAGATACAAGACAGAATGAAAGAAAAGACACGAAAAATATTTCCTGATGCAACCGAGAATACTGCACCTGAATCAGGGGCAGCATCCGGTAAGGCGCCTGGTAGAACCAAGCCAAAATAAAAGTTATCTAACTAAATTATTTATGAGAAAAAGCAAGATTAGTGTGCCATCTGTTGGCTTTGTTTCGCTCGGCTGCCCAAAGGCGGCCTCAGACGCCGAGCAGATACTTACCCGATTGCGCGCCGAAGGTTATTCCATTTCAGGCAGTTACAAGGGTGCTGATCTAGTCGTAGTCAATACCTGTGGCTTTATTGATGCGGCAGTGGAAGAGTCGCTCGATGCCATTGGCGAAGCGATGGCCGAGAACGGCAAGGTCATTGTGACTGGATGTCTCGGCGCGAAAAAAGATGCGGCGGGTAATGATATTGTGCGTGCTGCACACCCTAACGTGCTGGCTGTTACCGGGCCGCATGCTCTGCAAGAAGTGATGGAAGCGGTGCACCAGCATTTACCGCCACTACATGATCCGTTTGTCGATCTCGTTCCGCCCCAAGGCATCCGGCTGACGCCTGACCACTATGCGTATTTGAAGATTTCTGAAGGCTGCAATCATCGTTGCACCTTTTGCATCATTCCTTCCCTGCGGGGTGATTTGGTGTCGCGTCCCATTGGTGATGTGCTGCGTGAAGCAGAAATTCTGGCTAAAGTCGGCGTGCGCGAACTGCTGGTTATTTCTCAAGATACCAGCGCCTATGGGGTGGATACAAAATACCGTACAGGTTTTTGGGGCGGCAGGCCTGTGAAGACTAAGCTTTATGATCTGTGTGAACAACTTGGCGAGCTAGGGCTGTGGGTCCGCTTGCATTACGTTTATCCGTATCCCAATGTTGACGATCTCATGCCTCTCATGGCCGCAGGAAAAGTTTTGCCTTATCTTGATATCCCTTTTCAGCATGCCAGTCCGCGTATTCTGAAACTGATGAAACGTCCGGCATCTGCTGAAAAGGTTTTGGAGCGCATCAAGGCTTGGCGGGAAGTGGTGCCCGATTTGACCATACGCAGTACGTTTATTACGGGCTTTCCGGGTGAAACGGAAGCCGAGTTCAACTCGCTACTTGATTTCCTGGATGAAGCGCAGCTGGATCGCGTAGGAGCTTTCGCCTATTCACCCGTCGATGGTGCCACTGCCAATGAACTGCCGAATGCTTTGCCCGAGACTGTGCGTGAGATGCGTAAGGCAACATTGTTGCGTCATCAGGAAGATATTTCCACGAAACGCCTGGAAAGAAAAATTGGTCGTCGTATAAAAGTGCTGGTGGATGAAATAGATGAAGACGGTG
Source organism: Rugosibacter sp. (assembly GCA_011620215.1). Taxonomy (GTDB): domain Bacteria; phylum Pseudomonadota; class Gammaproteobacteria; order Burkholderiales; family Rhodocyclaceae; genus Rugosibacter. The sequence continues at coordinate 4,226 of WOZP01000218.1, read as the reverse complement.
CGATTGCACGCTCTGAAGGCGATGCGCCGGATATTGATGGCCTCGTGTACATCGTGGATGGACACAATCTGGTGGTAGGCGATTTCGCCGAAGTGATGGTGACCGATTGTGATGTGCATGATCTGTATGCGACGCTGCAGTGAATACACAGCAGGCTGGATTGTTAGACAAGTTACGCCGTATCACCAGCGCCGACACGGTGCGTCCCTTCGGGAGCCTTGTTTTAACTGAGGCCGTCGATCTCGCCCCTTTTTGCACCGATTGGCGCGGCCGCTACACAGGCCAGCCGCTGTGCGTTGTATTGCCAAGCGATACGGAGGCTGTAGCTGCCGTAGTCAGCGCATGCGCCGCAGCGGGTGTGCCGGTCGTGCCACAAGGGGGCAACACCGGTTTATGTGGGGGTGCCACACCCCTCGGTGGTGAGGTGCTGATTAGTCTGCAGCGGTTAAATCGTATTCGTTCTGTTGATGTCGACAACAACACCATCACTGTGGAAGCAGGGTGTAAGTTGCAGGCCGTGCAGGAGGCTGCAATATCCGTTGATCGCTTGTTTCCGTTGTCCTTGGCAGCTGAAGGCAGTGCCACAATCGGGGGTAATCTTTCTACCAATGCCGGAGGCGTTCAGGTATTGCGTTATGGCAATGCGCGAGAGCTGACCCTGGGGCTGGAAGTGGTGCTGGCGGATGGCAGTATTTGGCATGGATTGCGTGCCCTGCGTAAAGATAATACCGGCTACGATCTCAAACACTTATTCATCGGTGCCGAAGGCACCTTGGGACTGATCACTGCTGCCACACTGAAGCTCTTTTCGCGGCCACGGGAAACAGTGACTGCTTGGGTAGTCGTTACTGACCCCTTAGCGGCTGTGCGTTTGCTGGGGAACCTCCGTGCTGTTGCTGGCGACAATGTAACGGCGTTTGAATTGATTGATCGAGCGTCTCTTGCGCTAGTGTTGCAGCATATGGAAAAGGCGCGTGCACCATTGCAAGCCAAGCACGACTGGTATGTGCTGATTGAGCTTTCAGGCGCACAATATCAACTGCATGATATTCTTGAACAGACCTTGCAAGAAGGCGTTGGCAGCGGACAGGTAATTGATGCCGTAATAGCCAAGAGCGAAGTGCAACGCCTTGAACTATGGGGATTACGTGAAAATATTTCTGAAGCGCAGAAGCTTGAAGGCATTTCCATCAAGCATGATATTGGGCTGCCTGTCTCGCGTATTGATGAGTTTATTCATCGCGCAGGTACGGCGTTAAAAGCCATTTCACCTGATGTGCGCATTGTTTGCTTTGGGCATGTGGGCGATGGAAATCTGCACTACAACCTCTCTAAAGTGGATGCGCTATCCAATGAAGATTTCATTGCACAGACACCAGTGATAAACCGGATCGTGTATGATTTGGTCTGTGAATTAGGCGGCTCTATTTCAGCGGAACACGGCTTGGGGCAGTTGAAGCGCAATGAAGTTTTACAGTACAAAAGCATGACTGAAATGAATCTTATGCGAAGTGTAAAAGCCGCATTGGATCCACAAGGTTTGATGAATCCCGGCAAGCTGTTGTAACACGTCAAATAAGGTTTGATGAATTTTGATCGAATGCTTTACATGACCTGTTTGTGCCCCTATAATCCGCGCTCTCTTGTGGGGGTATAGCTCAGCTGGGAGAGCGCTTGCATGGCATGCAAGAGGTCCGCGGTTCGATCCCGCGTACCTCCACCAAGGACGTGTCCCTATCGTCTAGAGGCCTAGGACATCACCCTTTCACGGTGAGTACGGGGGTTCGAATCCCCCTGGGGACGCCACTATCTCCTGCATCTTGAGTACAAGATGCAGGTTGTGTAGGTTGGTATCGGGTTGGTATCGTGGTACAGCGAGTTAATTAAATAGCCTCATGGCGATTTAATTAGCGATTTAATTCGCGTGCTTGGCGAATAAAACGGATCAGATCCTATCGCTCTTGTCACAAAGTGGTTTCTAAATACTGCCTCTCGAAGAGGCGATGGACTTCTTTTTAGTTCCACTTGATAGGCCCGCATTCCCGACTTTAACTACTAATAAAAAATCGGTGCTGATGATATTGCATGTTTATCTAAGTCCGTGGCTTGATAACTTATTTGCGCGCCTTACCAAGGGGCCACTTTCAGTTGGTTATCTTTGGCAAAGTTAACCAAAAACGTATAGGCCATAGGTTCAGTAGCGTAAAGATCCGCATTCACAAAAACACTTTTATGCCCTTCATGTGTGCCTGGTTGCACATAGGGAGAATAAGACATGCGCCGCTCTGCGCCAAAAGCCGACATCACGCCACAAATACGCTCTGCCCAGTCACTTGGGCGAAAGGGCTGGCCCCCAAGAGTCACGCCAATAATGATGAAATTTTCCGCTTGGAAGAGCGCCATAAAATTACAGTGAAAAAGTATGGGTACTTGCAGTCAGTCTGCAGACAGCTGCTGAAAATGCGCAATAAGGATAATTAATCAGACATATAAAAATTATTCTTATGCATTTTTGCAAGACTAGGTATCAATACTACTGCCATTGCTCACCTGATGCAATTTATAGCCTTATTCACGGCGTAGCCTATGCGAAATCCGACTGACTAGATGGGGTATCAATAGGCGCTAAGGTAGTCAGGCAGGGCAAGTGCGGGAGTTACCATCGTTACGATAAGTCTGATAGCTTTTGTTATAGCTAGGGAAACGCTGAACAAGTGGTACTTATCTATGATTCGACAACCTCACCATGAACGGAATCAATAGCTTACCGTTCGTCCTGAGCCTGTCGAAGGACTTAATCAGCGTTTCCCTAGAGAAATAAAACGGCGGGTTAAAGGTTTTTCTACAACCTTAACGAAGCTGTAAACGAAGCTGTAGAAAAACTCTTTTCATTCGCGCATCGTGCTGTGAACCAATTCAGATATCAAAGTCGAAGTGGAAGTGGAAGTGGAAGACGATATTATGGAGAGGCAAATGGCGCGCTACAAACCCATCGACACCAGCCCGCGATTCGATTTCTTGCAGTGGATTTGCAGCGGCAACTTTTGCCGGGCACTTTTGAGTATGCACTGAACCATCTGCCCGACAGCATACTAAACCGATTCACTCTCAGAGGGCGAAAGAAAGTGAATGCGCAGTGATGAAGCGGATAGAGAGGTAATACGTTTGTGTCGGCATGCATCACGTATCGTTGCTGTCGCAAAAAGAGGCATCGATACGCCTATCGATCTTCCACTGATAACATGCCGCCTTATGAAAAATGAACTTATTACTTACACGCAAGGCATCCATGCGTTTGATACGGGTTATCTGCGCCCGCAGTTAGCGGCAGTGCATCTCATTGTACATAACAGGCGCGCAGCATTTATTGATACGGGCACTTATGCAACCCTGCCGCATGCGTTGGCTGTGCTGGATAGCCTCGGCCTAACGCCAGATGCAGTGGATTACGTGATGCTCACGCATATTCATCTCGATCACGCAGGGGGTGCCGGAGTAATGATGGGCGCTTTCCCCAATGCGCAACTAGTGGTGCATCCGCGTGGCGCGCGGCACATGAGCGAACCGTCAAAGCTGATGGCCGGTGTCGAGGCCGTGTATGGCAAGCAGCGCGCGCGGCAGTTGTATGGCGAACTGCGGCCGATTGCTGCCGAGCGCATTGTCGAGGCGCACGAGGGCGCGGTGATCAATCTCGCGGGACGCGAGCTGCTATGCCTCGACACGCCAGGCCATGCGCGCCACCACATTGCCATTTTTGATACGCAGTCGAAAGGCGTATTTACTGGCGACACTTTCGGCATCGCTTATCGGGAACTGCATGTCGGCGGCCGGCCGTTCCTGTTTCCCACCACCACGCCATCGCAGTTTGATCCGGCAGCGCTGCGCAGCTCAATCGGACGCATTCTGGCGCTGCAACCGAAGGCAGCCTACCTCACGCATTTTGGCCTGCTGCCGGAACCGCAACGACACGCGGCAGCGCTGATGCAGCGGCTGGATGCATTCGTCAACATCGCTGAAGATGCCGCCCGAAAAGTCGGCGATGGCAACACGGCGGCGGATGAACTCCAGGCGCTGATTGCACCGCCGCTCCGCGCCTTTCTCATCGCCGAGGCGCGCGCCCATGGTGTCAGCCTGAGCGATGATGAACTCGACACCCTGCTCGGCATGGATGTTGACCTCAATGCGCAAGGACTCGCGCTCTGGGCGGCTGCCGGATAGCGCGCAAC
>WOZP01000028.1:33016-47032 GCA_011620215.1 Rugosibacter sp. | reverse complement strand
ATTTCTGCGGGCGTCTTTTCCACCAGCTTCCAGTAAAACTCTTTTTTAGCCTCAGAGGATTCTGCCATATCCAGAGGTTCCGCAACTAAACCATTGGGCAACCGGCGGTAACGCCCCAGATATATGTTGATCACCTCTTCCTTGCTTAATGCAGTAACTCCTGTTTTGGTACCTGTCACTACGATCAGATCAGCCCAGGCGCTACAAGAAGTTATTGCGGATAAAAAAACAACAATCAAATAAGCTAAGCAATTTAACCTCATGGCATCAGAACACGAAATCGGACACCACTGAAATAACGTTCGTTCGGCCATCCCACCCGGATTGTTCATTCCGAACAGGGAATACTGAGCTGCTGTCTCCTTGTATCGCATCCCATTGCAGCTTAAGTGCCACATTCGGTTTCACATCCCAGCGCGCTCCCAGGGTATAGGTTCTCTGGTCAGATCGGGTTGCATCCATCACTGAAGCAAAAATAGCATTCAAATTTGCAAATGGAGGTGTCGCAGGCAAGCCGGTCGATTGATTTCTCCGCGAACTTTTCCATGCCGATATGCCTGCATACGGCGTTAATGCCCCACTACGATACCCAACAAGCGCATAACCGGCACACGAGTTTTGTAGTAACTCGACCTCATGCCGAATACAATTTGCCATCCCTTGCGCCTGGAATCCCTTGGCTTCATAGACCACACCCAGCGAATAAAACCGGCTTATCGTGTCTTTGCCCTCCAAAGACTGCGCTGCTAAAAAAGCGCTGGGCGCATTAAGAAAGGTACCCGCTGCTTTGAGCAAATCAGGCAAAGGACTCACATCCATGCCATTCGAAAACTTGATGCGGGCCACATTCGCCCGCAACTGCCAGGGACCCTGCCAGTAATCCAGCACGACGCCACCGACACGCGACCCACTGGTATCCCAGATATCTTGTTTATTGGCAGTTTTCTCGTGTGTCGCCCCGATAAACACTTTGGCGCGGACTACGCCATTCCCGAGAGACTTACTGACGCTCAGATCGGCGCCATCAAAATGATGGAAAAACAACGGGCCAAAAAAATCACTGGACGGTCGCGCCGCCAGATAGGAATAGCCAACCAACCGGGAATCTGCCAGCATTATGAAGTCAGCGCCGATGCGGCCAGCGCGAACAGCTATATCGGGGGCTATCTCCCACCGCGCAAATGCCCATGTGATTTCAGGTGAGCGTTTTTCGTTATACCTTAGCCGACTCACCGCTTGACCGACAAGCCCCAGTTCCTGGGTCAGCTGCCAATTGACTTGCCCACCTAAAATACTGTCTATCCGCGCTGACCACTTCCCATCACTTAGCCCCTTGGGTTGAGACAAATCCCTGACAAACTCAGCCTGAGTAGAAGAAGAGCGAGCAACGCCCAGCGTCCCAAACCCCCGGAATGATAGTTTCTCTACCGATACCGGAGCTTGTTCGCCCTCTACTATTTCGGCTGCGGCCAAAACGGGTAAAGAAAACCCCAATGACACCAGAATCAATGTCCTCAGGAAGAAAGGGGCTGGGGAGTGCTTTGTTTTATCAACCATTGTCAGAATGCCGTTCTATCCTCGGTGAAGTGTCGTTGCCAATATCGTTACGAATTGTATCGATAGCATCATGATATCGTTCAAGCAACCGGCTTTTTAGCAAGCTAAGGCGCATCGCTGGCAGACCAATACGGAGGACGTTTTTCCAGGAAAGCCCGGATACCCTCACGGCCTTCGGCGCTGGAACGCAGACGCATGATGCGCTGCGCAGTGTCTTCAATGAGGTCTGGCGTAATAGGCTTAGCCGCGACTGTAGCGATCAATGATTTACATTCAGCCAATGCGCCAGGCGCATTCTTCAACAAATCCTCGACAATTTCTCCGACCGCTCTATCCAACGCAGCCGCATCTGCTACCAGCTCATGCACCAGACCCATGCGATAAGCTACTGCGGCTGAAAAACGCTCGGCTGTGAGCATGTAGCGGCGCGCATGACGTTCGCCGATCGCGCTAATGACATACGGGCTAATGGTGGCCGGCACAATGCCAATGCGCACCTCCGGCAAAGAAAATTGCGCATCAAAAACGGCAACCACAATATCGCAACACGCCACCAGCCCTACACCACCCGCATAGGCGGGGCCTTGCACGCGGGCAATCGTCGGCTTGGGGCATTGCGCCAAACAACGCAGCATCTCGGCCAGTGCGCGGGCATCACATAAATTCTCGGCATCCGAGTAATTGGCCGCACGTCGCATCCAGTTCAGATCAGCCCCCGCGCAAAAACTTTTTCCGCTGCTGGATAACACGATGACACGCACGGCTGCATCCTGCGTCATTGCATCTATGGCCTGCGTCAACTCGCTAATCAACACATCATCAAACGCATTGTGCCGTTCCGGGCAGTTCAGCGTAATGATGCCGACACCGGCATCTATTTCTGTCAGGATGGTTTGCTGCATCGTTTTATATCCCGCGTCGTTTTTGACTCATGGTTGGCTCGTTGCCAATTGACTGTTTATACCCACGGGCTACATCCGAAAAATACCAAATTGCGTGGGCTGGATTGGCGCGTTAAGCGCAGCAGACATACCCAACGCCAAAACCTGCCGGGATTGCGTTGGGTCAATCACGCCATCGTCCCACAAGCGTGCCGTGGCGTAATACGGATGCCCTTGGGCTTCATATTGCGCCCGGATAGGCTCTTTGAAAGCCACTTCTTCTGCTGCACTCCAGGATTTGCCTGCGGCATCAAAACCATCGCGCTTGACGGTCGCCAAGACGGACGCTGCCTGCTCCCCGCCCATGACGCTAATGCGCGCATTAGGCCACATCCACAGCATGCGGGGAGAAAAAGCGCGGCCACACATGCCGTAATTGCCCGCGCCAAATGAGCCGCCAATAATCATGGTGAATTTCGGCACCTGGGCATTAGCCACCGCCATGACCAGCTTTGCGCCATCCTTGGCAATGCCGCCGTTTTCATATTTTCGCCCAACCATAAATCCGGTGATGTTCTGCAAAAATACTATCGGAATACCCCGCTGAGCACACAGCTCGATGAAATGCGCACCCTTCAACGCCGACTCCGAAAATAAAATGCCGTTATTGGCCACAATGCCAATTGGGTAACCGTGCAAACGTGCAAAGCCCGTGACGAGCGTTGTGCCATAGCGTGCCTTGAATTCATCAAAGCGCGAACCATCCACCAGCCGGGCAATGACTTCACGTACGTCATACGGTTTTTTGGTGTCCGCCGGAATCACTCCCAGCAATTCAGCCGGGTCGTACAATGGTTCTTCCGGTGTTGCCAAATCAAGCATCACCGGTTTTTGCCAATTCAGATTACCCACGATTCCGCGCGCAATCGACAACGCATGGTGATCACTGTCTGCCAGATGATCACACACGCCAGAGACGCGCGTATGGACATCTCCGCCACCCAAATCCTCAATGCTCACAACCTCGCCCGTGGCGGCTTTCACGAGTGGCGGGCCACCCAGAAAAATCGTGCCCTGATTTTTGACAATGATGCTCTCATCACTCATCGCGGGCACATACGCGCCACCCGCCGTGCATGAGCCCATGACCACCGCGATTTGCGGAATGCCCGCTGCGCTCATGGTGGCCTGGTTGAAAAAAATTCGGCCGAAGTGATCACGATCCGGAAACACATCATCTTGAGCGGGCAAAAAAGCACCGCCTGAATCGACCAGATAAATACAAGGCAACCGATTTTGCTGAGCAATTTCTTGCGCCCGCAAATGTTTCTTTACCGTCAGCGGATAGTAGGTTCCGCCTTTGACGGTAGCATCATTCGCCACGATCATGCACTCTACGCCACGCACGCGGCCAATGCCGGTGATTACACCAGCAGACGGCACGTTGTTCAAATCGGCATTCCCTTGATTTTCACCGTACATGCCATACGCCGCGAGAGTGGAAAACTCAAGAAACGCTGATCCCGGATCAAGCAGTGCGTCAATACGCTCTCGCGGCAATAGCTTGCCACGTGCACGATGTTTGACGCGGGCTTGCTCAGAACCGCCCCGCATCACCAGCGCCGACTTTTCGTGCAGGTCATCGGTCAAAGCGCGCATGGCGGAGACATTCGCCTTGAATTCATCACTGCGAGTATGTACAGCTGATTGAATAACAGACACTAAAAACCCCCTGTGGCAAGCCACTTCTCAAGTTGTGGCAACCGATCGACGCCCCAGAATGGCTCATCATTCACCATGAAAAAAGGCGCCCCAAACATGCCCTTAAGAATCGCTGCATCGGTTTCACTTTTCAGCCGCGCCTTGACTTCAGGCTGTGCCACGGCAAGCGACAAAGCATCGGCATCAAGACCCAGAGAGGCTGCCACATCACACACCACCGCCAAAGCAGAAATATCCCGGTCATGCACAAACAGCGCACGAAATATTGCCCGGGCAAAGTCGTGCGCCATAGCGATATCATGGTCGCACAGCCAGTAATACGCCCGCGCAGCTACTTGTGTGGGCAGTGGAAATTTAGCTGGCATAGTGAAGGGCAGGTCAAAAAACCGCGCAGACCGTGCAAAATCGCGCACGCTATAGTCTCCTTTAAGTGGCATATTCACTAACGGCACGGCGTTGGTTATCTGAAATATTGCGCCAAGCAAAACCGGATGCCAATGCACGATGCGCTCATGGCTGGCTGCCAGTGCGTCTATTTTTTCTGCCGCCAAATAAGAATAGGGCGATGAAAAATCAAACCAGAATTCAATGGCGGATTTATTTGCCGTATCAGCGCCTAAAAGCATTTTTTAGCTCACCGCGTTTCATTAAACAGCTCGCGGCCTATGAGGGCGCGACGAATTTCCGATGTGCCTGCGCCAATTTCATAGAGCTTGGCATCCCGCCACAAACGACCCGCCGGATAGTCGTTGATATAGCCATTCCCGCCAAGCGCCTGAATTGCTTCACCAGCCATCCAGGTAGCTTTTTCTGCGGCATACAAGATAGCTCCGGCGGCCTCCTTGCGCAGCGCCCTTGTCTGCGGCGGCGAACCGCTTGCCGGATGATCCGAATGGCCTGCTTTGTCGCACATGCGGCCTACCGCATACACATACGCGCGCGTCGCTTGCCAGGTAGTGTACATATCGGCCAACTTGCCCTGCATCAACTGGAATTCGCCGATGGGCTGATTGAACTGCTTGCGCTCATGCAGGTAAGGCAACACCACATCCATGCATGCCGCCATGATACCCAAGGGGCCGCCCGAGAGCACCGCGCGCTCATAATCCAGCCCGCTCATCAACACCTTGACACCCTCGCCCACTTTCCCCAGCACATTCTCGGCAGGCACTTCACAATTGTCAAAAAACAGCGGGAAGGTGTTTGAACCACGCATGCCCAGCTTGTCCAGATGCGGCCCGGCACTAAATCCGGCAAAGCCCTTTTCGACAATGAAAGCGGTCATGCCCTTAGCGCCAGCCGATGGATCTGTTTTGGCATAAACAATCAGCACATCGGCATCGCCCCCATTGGTAATCCACATTTTCGAGCCATTGAGCACATAGCGGTCGCCTTTTTTGTCTGCCCGCAAGGTCATGGAAACCACGTCAGAACCGGCATTCGGCTCCGACATTGCCAAAGCACCTACATGTTCGCCAGAAATCAGGCGCGGCAGAAAGGTTTTTTTCTGCGCGTCAGTGCCATTACGCCGCAGCTGATTCACGCATAGATTCGAGTGCGCGCCATAGGATAGCCCGACCGATGCCGAGGCGCGGGAAATTTCTTCCATCGCCACAATATGCGCCAGATATCCCATCGCCGTGCCACCATAAGCCTCTTCCACGCTGAGGCCCAGCAAACCCATATTACCCAGCTTGCGCCAGACATCCACAGGGAAAAGATTGTCTCTATCTATCTGCGCGGCTCGTGGCGCAATCTCTTTTTTGGCAAACTGACACACGGCATCACGCAGTGCGTCAATATCTTCACCGAGATTAAAATCCAGTCCTATCATTGTCGATGTTCCCCGTATTTGTCTTCTTATTGGTCTTTGTTTGCCAATCCCTGCCGTTTGCTAACTCATGCAATAAAAATCCACTAACATGGCGCAATGCCTATCTCCCAATAAAACAAGGGCCACCAGACAGCCTCATCGACGTTTTTTGACTTCAATCACTATATCAGGGCAACAAGCCGAAGAAAGAATTTTTCATGAATGCACCACTGGTTTATTCCCATGACACTTCGCCCGCCACCGGGTCCACGACGCCGATTATGCCGGGCATTGAATGGATTTGCATGCCGTTACCTTTTGCCTTGAACCATATTAACTTATGGTTGCTCGCTGAAGAGGCAGGCTATGCAACCATCGACACCGGCATTGCGACGCCTGAGGTGCGTGAAGCGTGGAACACCATTTTGGCAGACCGTAAACTTACCCGAGCCATCGTTACCCATCTCCATCCCGATCATGTGGGCATGGCCAGCTGGCTAGAGCAAGAAAAAGGTGTGCCTCTCTGGATGTCACAAGGAGATTACCTCACTGCGACATTAATTAACGCCGGTATCAGTCCCTTTTCAACGGCGGATCTGATTAATTTTTTTATTCGCCACGGATTAAGTCAAGCCCTGATCTCCGCTTTCGAAGAACGTGGCAATCAATACAAAAATGGCGTGCCTTCGTTACCAAACAACTATCGCCAACTGTTTCCCGGTGATGTTCTGCGCATTGGCCCACATGACTGGCGTACCATCGTGGGCTATGGTCACGCGGCCGAGCACATGAGCCTGTACTGCGATGAGCTGCACGTGCTGATTTCCGGCGATATGTTGCTGCCGCGCATTTCAACCAACATCTCGGTACACCCGGTGAACCCTTACGGCAATCCGTTGAAGCTGTTTCTTGACTCCATTGATCGCTTTCTTGAGTTGCCACCCGACACCCTGGTGCTGCCTTCACATGGCAGGCCCTTTCGCGGACTGCACGGCCGTGTCGCGCAGCTGCATGCACATCATGCGGAGCGTTGCGAGATTGTGCTAAAAACCTGTCAAGGCAAAGCACTTAGCGCCGCCGAAATAATTCCCGCCCTGTTCGATCGCGAATTCAGCGACCCACATCAAACCATGTTTGCCATGGGTGAAGCCATCGCTCATTTGAACTATCTTGTGCATGCAGGAAAAATGCAGCGTCTGGAAAACCCCGAGTTCATTCGCTTTATCAACTAGGAGAAACCATGCCGAACCAAGTATCCAGTCAAGCGCCTCAAAACAACCAGCCCAACCCGCAGAGCCTTGCCAAAACCTATGCGGAAGTCGCTTTACGAGCAACCAAGCTGATTACAGAACATATGCAACGCCAGATACAAAAAGGCATCATCCCTCCAGCAGACGACTTAGGGGTTTTGCAAGCCTTTACTAACATGTTCTCCAAAGTGCTCGCCAACCCGCACAAACTGGCGCAAGCGCAGATGAAGCTGGCTTGGGATTATTTCTCCCTGTGGCAACACGCAATGCTGCGCGCTATGGGTACTGACACAACACCTTTGTCGACTTCACCAAAAGGTGATAACCGCTTCAAGGATGCCCAGTGGGAAGACAGCTTCTTATTTGACTTCATCAAGCAAAGCTATCTTGTCACCGCTCGCCACATTTACGATGCGGTCAGCGATGTTGATGGAATGAATACCAATGAACAGCAGAAGGTGAATTTTTTCACGCATCAGTTTGTTGATGCCCTCTCGCCCTCCAACTTCGCCATGACCAACCCTGCAGTTGTCCGCGAAACCATGGACACCCATGGCCAGAACCTGCTGAACGGGTTTAACAATCTGCTACGCGATCTCGAAGCAGGCGATGGCCAATTGCGCATAAAAATGGCCGACCCGGACGCCTTTACGCTGGGCAAAAATGTCGCTGCCACGCCGGGTAAAGTCATTTTTCAAAATGAGCTGATTCAACTCTTGCAGTTCACGCCAACAACCAACGATCAATTCAAGCGTCCGCTACTGATTATCCCTCCCTGGATCAACAAGTATTACATCCTGGATCTGCGCCCTGCCAATTCATTTATTAAATGGGCCACCGATCAGGGGCATTCGGTATTTGTGATTTCCTGGGTCAATCCGGATGAGCGTCTTTCCCAAAAAAGCTTTGCCGATTACCTTGCCGAAGGCTCACTCGCTGCGATTGATGCCGTATGCAAACAAACAGGCGAAAAAGAAATCAACTTGATTGGGTATTGCCTGGGCGGCACACTACTGGCTTCCACCATGGCCTACATGGCCGCCAAAAATGACCAGCGCATTGCTTCTGCCACCTTTTTTGTCACCATGCTGGATTTTTCACAGCCGGGTGATCTGGGTGTGTTCATTGACGACAACCAGGTCACTTCGCTCGAGAAAAAAATGCAGGAGCGCGGCTATCTGGATGGCAGCGAAATGGCCAGCGCTTTTAACATGCTGCGCTCCAACGATTTAATCTGGTCGTTTGTAGTAAATAACTACCTGATGGGCAAGGCCCCCTTCCCTTTTGATCTTCTCTACTGGAACTCGGACTCCACGCGCATGCCCTACAAAATGCATAGCGAATACTTGCGCAACATGTATCTGAAAAATCTGCTCAAAGAACCCGGCGGAATCACTCTGCTCGATACGCCGATTGATCTCGCAAAAGTCACCACGCCCAGTTATTTTATTTCCACCATTGAAGATCATATCGCGCCCTGGAAAAGCACCTACCTGGGCACAACCTTATTCAGTGGTCCGGTGCGTTTCGTACTCGGCGGCTCAGGGCATATTGCCGGTATCGTCAATCCTCCGAGTGCCGGAAAATATGGCTATTGGACGCATGAAGAAAATCCCGGAGAAAAACGCGGCCGCAAGAAAAAAACCTTGCCAGCAAATGCAGATGATTGGCTAAGCATGGCCAAAAACCATGAAGGTTCATGGTGGACCGACTGGCAAACCTGGATTACGCAATTGAACAGCGAACGCGTACCTGCCCGCGACCCGGCCAAAGGCAAGCTCAAGGTGCTGGACGATGCGCCCGGCACTTATGCCAAGCTACGTCTCGACGTCCAAAAGAAGGAATAATCCATTCGCGTGATTTTGGATTTATCCGGACAAGCCGCTGTCTCATGCGCAAACCAGCCCATATCCAGCACTACTCGCACGGGGTTGCGAGTAGTGCTGGATACCAACGTATTGGTCTCGCTGTACATTTTTTCCGATAGCCGCTTTGCCCTGCTGCGCGACTGTATTGAAAACAGGCACTGGTGCGCTATCAGCAGCGACACTTGCCTGGCTGAATTCGAGCGAGTGCTGGCTTATCCGCAGTTTGGCCTGACGTGTGCCGCGCAACAGGCGGCATACAGTCACTATGTCCAGTGCGTCACACGTGTGTCAGCGCTGCCTGAAGTCAACAGAGCAACCAGCACATCGAGTTTGCCTCATTGCCAAGATCCTGATGATCAAAAATTTCTCGAAGCAGCACGGGATGGCTCAGCCGATTGGCTGGTGACCAGCGACAAAGCGCTGCTGGTGTTGGCGCGGCGCGATCGTCTGCGCAACCTGTTTCAAATACTCACCCCCGAAGCAGCACTTGCAGCTCTTCAAGCATCCTGAATGAAGCAACGCACTACAAGGTAGTCGAGCAAGAAACGCTCAGCTTTGCAGGCATGGGCTTTGGCTTTGCATTCCCTTCGGTCACATTTCCTTTGGTCACATTTTTTTCGGTCAGATTGCGCTTCGCGGGCAGGTCTCCTCGCCGTAGCGGATCGCGAGGTGGCGACTCGCTATAAAAATCGGCTCAGAAAATGCTGGCTGGCGCGATCAAGCTTAGTACGATCGCGAATCAAAAATTGCAAGCCGTGACTATCAGCAATCAATAGTCCATTAGATTGGCCATCAAATTTTAGCCGCCGAATATCGTCTTCACTTTTTAGCGTCAGCGTGGTCAAGCCGCGATCTGTTTCTACCTGCCAGCGGCTGGGCGTGGCATAGGTTGACACCTTGCGGATGGCAAGAATTTCCGGCATGAAATCCCGCTCGGCCAAGGATTCTTCGATCAGCAGACGCACAGACGGCGCGCACTCGGTCAGCCTTGTCAGCCACCATAATTCGCGCCCGTGACGGTCAACCAGAGCGATACCCTCATCGGGCGCAGAAAGCGCAAAAGCCCGTACCGGCACCACGTCCTCATAAACCACCCCTGTGGGCGTGGTCAGCACTAACTGGCCAAACGTATTTCGGGTCAGCTGATAGTCACTCATAGCTCATCTGCCGCCATTTCGTCATCGCGCCCTTCGAGCGCATCAAGCTGTTTGGTCTGCGCGGTATACAGCCGCCAGTAGGCAGCTCGCCGCGCCAGCAAATCATCATGCGGGCCAACTTCGACAATCTTGCCGTGATCCATCACCACCAGCCGATCGGCCGTACGCAAGGTGGACAACCGATGCGCAATAGCGATCGTGGTGCGGCCACGAATCAGATTATCCAGAGCACTCTGAATTTCCAGTTCGGTTTCGGTATCCACGGCAGAGGTTGCCTCATCCAAAATCAGAATTTTTGGATCAATCAGCAGCGCACGCGCAATGGAAATACGCTGTCGCTCACCACCAGAGAGCGCCTGACCACGCTCGCCGACCAGCGAATCGTAGCCATGCGGCAGCCGCAAAATAAATTCATGCGCATGCGCGGCACGCGCGGCGGCAACGATTTCTGCCCGTGAGGCATTGGGTTTTCCGTAGGCAATGTTGTCAGCAATGGTGCCAAAAAAGAGAAATGGCTCTTGTAATACCAAACCGATATGACGCCGATATTCCGCCACCGGCAGCGAGCGAATATCCACGCCATCAATCAGAATCGCGCCTTCACTGACATCATAAAAACGGCAAATCAGATTCACCAGTGTGCTCTTGCCCGATCCGCTATGCCCCACCAGGCCGATCATTTCGCCCGCGCGAATGTCGAGCGATACACCGCCCAGCACGCTGCGATTGCCGTAGCGAAAGCCAGCATCACGCACTGTAATATGGCCTTCGATGGTCGGCAAATGCTGCGGGTGCGCAGGTTCAGGTACGCTCGAAACGTGGTCGAGAATATCGAAAATGCGCTTGGCGCCCGCCGCCGCTTTTTGCGTTACCGAAACAATGCGGCTCATCGAATCCAGGCGCCCGTAAAACCGACTGATGTAGGCGATAAACGCCGTCAGCACACCGACGGTAATCTGGTTTTTGGAGACCTGCCAGATACCAAAACCCCACACCACCAACAGGCCCAGTTCGGTAAGCAATCCAACCGTGGGTGAGAATAGCGACCAGGTTTTATTCAGCCGGTCATTCACCACCAGATTATGTGCATTGGCCTCTCGGAAGCGCTCACTCTCACGCTTTTCCTGCGCGAAGGCTTTCACCACGCGCACACCGGGAATGGTGTCGGCCAGCACGGAGGTGACTTCCGACCAGACGCGGTCAATCTGCTCAAAGCCGTAGCGCAGCCGATTGCGCACCAGATGAATCATCCAGGCAATAAAAGGCAGCGGCAACAAGGTGACCACCGCCAGCCATGGGTTGATTGAAAACAAGACCAGCGCGGTCATGCCTATCATCAGTACATCGGTGGCGAAATCGAGCAGATGCAGCGATAGAAAAACGCAGATGCGGTCAGACTCACTCCCAATGCGCGACATCAAATCGCCTGTGCGTTTGGCGCCGAAATATTCCAGTGATAGCTTGAGCAAATGCTCGTACGTTGTCGTGCGCAAATCAGCGCCAATGCGTTCGGACACCAACGCCAGAATATAGGTTTTAGCCCAGCTCATTGCCCAGGCAAAGATCGCTGCCAAACCTAGCCCACCAAGATAGAGCGCAATTTTTTGCGGGTCAATCGGCACCCCATTCTGATAAGGAATCAGCACTTCATCCATCAGCGGCATGGTCAGATACGGTGGAATCAACGTGGCCGCCGTGCCGCCCAGCATCAGTAAAAACCCGGCCAGCAGCTGCCATCGGTAAGGCTGGGCAAAACGCCATAACCGTAGCAGTGTTAGCGTTGAAGGCGGAGCCTGCAAATTACGGGCACAAGTCGGGCAGCTCTCCTGGCCGGGGTTGAGCAGAGTCTGGCATAGGGGGCACAGCGCATCGGGGCTAGCTACCCGTGGCGTTCCGCTAGTCAGGCTGGTGATCTGCGCGGTAAAGGCATCAGCCAGCTGTTTGACGACTGTCGCGCGCGCCAGCGTGTAGCGCCAATGCGCGATGCGCCCGGTAGCGTTGCTGAGTGTCAGCGTGCCAATGCCCGCATGGTCAAAGCGCTGCAAGCGCAGGGCCGCCTGTAATGGCCAAGTCTGCCACTGTGTGCCATTGTCACTGGCCAGTAACCGCTGACAGGTCAACACCAGCAACCCGGTGCCAAACTGGAGGGAAGTCGTCAGATCCAGCTCAAGCCAGGCCAATAGGACTTCCTCGGGCTGCAATGTCGCCAGTACAGAAGCACGCCAAGTCGGCGGGAGTTGATCAGAAAGCGTTGCAGGCATTATTTTGCTTTAAAAATCGCCATAGAGCGTGGGGCGGAATCATACCGTGCCTGCGGCAGATTACGACTTGTCAACAAAACAGCTCGCCATGCGTTAATTGATTTTAGCTAGTGCACCGAGTAAAAAGTCGGCGCTGGTAATACGGCGAGGAACGTATGACCAGCGCTTAAAAAAACCAAAGCAGAACAAGCTCATAAAAAACCAGCAGCACTCATCCCGCCGGACGGCGAAAGGCACCTGACTCTGTGATCGAATTTCTTAATTTCATTGCCCTGCGCGGCCCTAATTTGTGGACTTACCGTCCTGTCATGGAAGCCTGGGTTGATATTGGCGTGCTTGAAGACTCACCCTCCAACACCCTCCCTGGCTTTAACGAGCGTTTGACCACTCTGCTGCCCACCCTGATTGAACACCGCTGTAGCTATGGCGAACAGGGTGGCTTTCTCAAACGACTGGAAGACGGTACGTGGCCCGCGCATATCCTCGAACATGTCACCCTTGAATTGCAAAATCTGGCCGGCATGCCCGGAGGGTTTGGCAAGGCGCGCAGCACCTCGCAACGCGGTGTGTATAAAGTGGCGGTGCGCAGCTGGCATGAAGACATCACTCGCCAGGCCCTGCTGTATGGACGCGATCTGGTCATGGCAGCGATCAACGCCACCGCGTTCGATGTGCCCGCCGCCGTGACGCATCTCGCGCAGATGGCCGACCGCTTGCTGCTCGGCCCCAGCACGCAGGCCATTGTTGAAGCCGCCACGGCCAAGCAGCGACGCATTCCGGCAATTCGCCTAAGTGAGGGAAATCTCGTGCAACTGGGCTATGGCATTCACAGCCGCCGCATCTGGACTGCCGAAACCGATGCTACCTCCGCCATTGCCGAAAGCATTTCCGGCGACAAGGCGCTCACTAACACGCTGCTACGTGGCTGCGGCGTGCCAGTGCCCGAAGGCAGTATTGTCAAAAGCGCCACCGAAGCCTGGGAAGAAGCACAATCCATCAACGCACCCGTGGTGATCAAACCGGTGGATGGCAATCATGGCCGTGGCGTTTCGGTTAACCTCTCGCGCCGTGAAGACATCGAGGCAGCTTTTACCCTCGCGCAAGAAGCAGCCCGTGGTAGCGATGTGCTGCTGGAGCGGTTTATTCCCGGTATTGAACATCGCTTGCTGGTGGTAGGCGGCAAACTGGTTGCCGCCGCGCGTGGCGAAGAAGCCTGGGTGGTGGGCGATGGCCAATCGACGGTGCAGCAGTTGATTGATCTGCAAATCAATAGCGACCCGCGTCGCGGCACGGGTGAGGCCTCCCCGCTGAATCTCATCCAGGACGACCCCGCAGTTGCGCTCGAACTCACGCGTCAGGGCGCCGCCATTGATGCGGTGCCCGCTGCGGGCAAGCGCCTGCTTATCCAGCGCAATGGCAATGTGGCCTTTGATTGCACTGATGACGTGCACCCCGATACCATTGCGCTGGCAGCACTGGCAGCGCGCATCGTCGGGCTGGATATTGC
>WOZP01000028.1:0-32916 GCA_011620215.1 Rugosibacter sp. | reverse complement strand
CCGATACCATTGCGCTGGCAGCACTGGCAGCGCGCATCGTCGGGCTGGATATTGCCGGCATCGATCTAGTCGCGACCGACATCGCGCAACCACTCGCCACCCAGGGCGGGGCGATTGTCGAAGTCAATGCCGGGCCAGGGCTGCTGATGCACCTCAAGCCGGCTACTGGGCAACCACGCCCAGTCGGGTCGGCGATTGTGGATTACCTTTTTCCAGCCAAAGCAGATGACCACACATCGGGCCGCATTCCGCTCGTGGGCATTACCGGCAGCGCCGGTGATGGAAACATTGCGGGAGATACCACGCTCGCCGCGCAGATACTCGATCACATTTTGCGCCTGACCGACCAGGCCACCGGGCTAGCCTGTGCACAGGGCGTGTTTCTTGGCACCCTGCCTGTCGCCACACAGAGCTTGTCGCCTGCGGCTGCAGCGCAGACCTTGTTGATCAATCGCCAGACGGAAATCGTGGTGATTGAAAATTCCATCGAAACGATGCTGAACGAAGGGCTTGCCTATGACCGCTGCCAAGTGGGCATCGTGACAGCACTCGATGCGGCTGATGTTTTACCGGCTTATCACATTGATACACCCGAGCGCCTGTTCAATGTGGTGCGCACTCAAGTGGATGTCGTGTTGCCAAACGGTGTGGCGGTGCTCAACGCAGACTGCCCGCTAGTACGCGACATGGCAGAGTTGTGTGATGGCGAAGTGATCCTGTTTGCTGCTGGCACAGCAGACGATGTGGCAAGCGCAGAAGCCATCGCCGCACATCGCGCAAAAAATGGGAGGGCCGTTTTAATGCACGCAGGGATGATCCTTCTGGTCACGGGCGATCAAACACAACCATTGCTGGCGCTAGCCGATCTATCTTCACTGGCGATGAAGGAAAAAGTCGGCGCTGGTAATACGCCGCACAGCCTTGAGTCCGTTTCCGTAAAACTCCCCTGGGGGACATCGGCCAATCAAAACCTGACCCCACTTCTCGCCGCCATAGGCGCAGCTTGGGCGCTGAATGTGCCACTGGCGACACTGCGCACCGGCATTGAAACTTTTTAACTCACTTTTTACGTTATCTCTTCATGAAGATTATTCATTTGCGTGCCTTGCGTGGTCCTAATTTGTGGGGTCGCCATACAGCGATTGAGGCAACGATTTCCTGTCCGCAAAACGAACATACGCTGGCTGATTTTCCCGGTATTGCTGCGCGGGTACAAACTCGTTTCCCGGCGATTGGCGCGCTACAGGCCGCACACAACGTGGCGGCCATTCCGCTACCCGAGCTGATCGCCATCGCGGTGCTCTCGCTGCAAAACAGCGCCGGTTGTCCGGTCACGTTTTATCGTTGCGCCGCGACGGTGGAAAAAGGCGTGTATCAAGTCGTTGTCGAATACAGCGAAGAAGCCGTTGGTCGCCTGGCTTTTGATCTGGCGATGACTTTATACCAGGCCGCACGCGACGATCAGCCATTTGATACGCAAGAGGCCATTGCGCGTTTACGCGCACTCGATGAAGACGAGCGACTCGGCCCCAGTACCGGCGCGATTGTGGATGCCGCCGTAGCACGCGGCATTCCATTTCGCCGCCTGACTTCCGGCAGCCTGGTGCAATTCGGCTGGGGCGCGCGTCAGCGCCGGATCCAGGCGGCCGAGCTTGATCGCACCTCGGCCATTGCCGAGAGCATCGCGCAGGACAAGCAATTAACCAAACACCTGCTGCTCGCTGCAGGCGTTCCCGTGCCCGAGGGCTGCGCAGTGACCGATGCTGAATCCGCGTGGACCGTAGCGCAGGAAATCATGCAGCGCAGG
This sequence comes from Rugosibacter sp., assembly GCA_011620215.1. Classification (GTDB taxonomy): domain Bacteria; phylum Pseudomonadota; class Gammaproteobacteria; order Burkholderiales; family Rhodocyclaceae; genus Rugosibacter. The sequence continues at coordinate 31,109 of WOZP01000028.1, read as the reverse complement.
GGTAGTTCAGTGGTAGTCAAACCACAGGATGGTAATCAGGGCAAGGGGGTAACCGTTGATATCCGTTCGCGCGAGGCTGTTCTGGCGGCGTATGCGATAGCGGCTGACATCAGTGGCGATGTACTGGTAGAACAGTTTCTTCCCGGCCATGATTTTCGCCTGCTGGTGGTGGGCAAGCGCCTGGTGGCTGCGGCCCGCCGCGATCCGCCGCAAGTGATCGGGGATGGCCGCCAGAACATTCGAGCGCTGGTCGACACGGTGAATCGCGATCCGCGTCGCGGCGAAGGGCATGCGACTTCGCTGACCAAAATCCGTCTCGACGAAATTGCTCTGGCGACGCTGCAGCATCAAGGCCTGACGCCAGAATCCGTGCCTGCCGCAGGCCAGCGCGTGGTATTGCGTAACAACGCCAACTTATCCACCGGCGGTACAGCGACTGATGTCACCGATGACGTCCACTCGCAACTCGCCGCCCGTGCGATTGCCGCTGCCACCATGGTGGGGCTGGATATCTGCGGCGTGGATGTGGTGTGCAACACCGTCACTCGTCCACTCGAAGCACAGGGCGGTGGCATCGTCGAAGTCAATGCCGCACCCGGCCTGCGCATGCATCTGGCACCCTCGTATGGCAAAAGCCGTGCGATAGGCGAGGCGATCATCGAGCAACTGTTTCCGGCCGGCGACAACGGCCGCATCCCGTTGGTGGCTGTGGCTGGCACCAACGGCAAAACCACCACTGTGCGCCTGATCGCGCATTTGCAAAGCGTGGCTGGCCGGCGCGTCGGCATGACCACGACGGACGGCGTGTATATCTCCGGGCGGCGCATTGACAGCGGCGACTGCAGCGGGCCGAAAAGCGCGCGCAATGTGTTGCTGCATCCCGACGTGGATGCCGCCGTCCTGGAAACCGCGCGTGGCGGCATTTTGCGTGAAGGCCTGGCCTTCGATCACTGCGATGTGGCGGTGGTCACCAACATCGGCCTGGGCGATCATCTCGGCCTCAATTACATCACCACAGTGGAAGATCTGGCCGTGGTCAAGCGCGTCATCGTGGATAACGTCGCGCCTACCGGCATGACTGTCCTGAATGCGGCCGATCCGATCGTGGCGAAGAAGGCGGCGCATTGCCCCAGCGCAGTGACTTTTTTCGCCGCTGACAGCCATCACCCGGTGCTGGCCTCGCATCGTGCACGCCGACAGCGCGTGGTGTTTCGTGACGGGAACGAGCTGGTCGCCGCCGAGGGTGAAGTGGTTGCGCGTTTTCCGCTGGCAGATATTCCGCTCACGCATGCCGGGGCGCTCGGCTTTCAGGTTGAAAACGTCATGGCAGCCATTGCCGCCGTCTGGGCACTAGGGCTGGACTGGGCCACCGTGCGGCGCGGCCTGGCGAGCTTTGTCAGCGATACCGCCACCGTGCCCGGCCGCTTTAATGTCTTCGATTATCGTGGCGCGACACTCATTGCCGACTACGGCCACAATCCAGACGCCATCGTGGCGCTGGTGCAGGCCGTTGAAGCGATGCCAGGCAAGCGGCGCACGGCCGTCATCAGCGCCGCCGGGGACCGCCGTGACGAAGATATCCGCCACCAAAGCCAACTGCTCGGTGCAGTATTTGATCGCCTCGTGCTGTATGAAGATGCCTGCCAGCGCGGCCGTGCGCCGGGCGAAACGCTCGCCTTATTGCGCGAAGGGCTTGCCGGTGCCGCACGCACGCAGATTGTGGAAGAAGTTCACGGCGAGTTTCTCGCCATCGATCTGGCCCTTGCCAGCCTCGCCCCCGGTGACCTTTGTCTCATTCTGATTGATCAGATTGAAGAAGCATTGGCGCACATTGCGCAACGGGTGGCAACGGGCTAAATACAACGGGTTAAAAGACAACGAGTTAAAAATTTCCGAAGGAAAACACAGCACTGGCGCTGCTGATACAGCGCGGCACTATCAGTGATGACTTCGGTACATTTCGTTACTCTCAGCCGATGCAGCTTCATCCTGCTGGCAACTCTTAACGAAATCCTGCAACGTGGCGAAGACATTGCCTTCGCCCACTTTTTGCAAAATGCCCGCGCGCGTCAATTTTTCCAGCACATTGGGGCGCACCTCACAAAAAATCAGCCGGGTATCGTGACGATGAAAACTATCCACCATTTCACTCAACGCCTGCAAACCCGTCGCGTCGATGAAAGGCACTTGCGCTAGGCGCAATACTACTTGCGCCATAGGCGATTGAATGGTTTTTAGCGTGTGCTCGAGTTTTTCAGCCGCGCCAAAAAAGAAAGGGCCATCGATCCGGTACACCAGCGTCCGCAGTGGTAAAGCGGGCAACTTCTCACCCGCTGTATTGTCAGTATCTTCGACCACCTGAACCGCATGCGCCATGCGCCGCATGAACAGTAGCGAGGCAAGTACGACGCCAACATTGACAGCAATCACGAGATCGGCAAATACCGTCAAGACGAATGTGATTAACAGAATGGCAACATCGGCACGCGGTGCAGTACGCGCAAGATGGAAAAAATGGGGCACATCACTCATGTTGTAAGCAACAACAAACAGAATAGCCGCCAGCACACACAGCGGAATATAGGCAGCCAGCGGTGCTAGCAGTACAACAGTGAGGATCAGAAAAATAACGTGCGTGATCCCGGCCAGCGGGCTGCTGGCACCGTTGCGAATATTGGTGGCCGTGCGCGCTATCGCGCCTGTGGCAGCAAAGCCGCCGAACAAGGGCGAAAAAATATTGGCAATGCCTTGTCCGATAAGCTCCTGGTTTGAGTCATGCCGCGTACCGGCCATGCCGTCAGCAACTACCGCCGAGAGGAGCGATTCAATTGCCCCGAGCAAGGCAATCGTGAACGCCGGGCCAATCAGGCTAACGATGTCGGTAAACGACATGGGTATCAGCTGAAAGGTGGGCAGGCCTTGCGGAATACCGCCAAAAGCGCTGCCGATGGTCGCCACACCCTCGAATTTGAATATGCCCTGTAACAAGGTAGCCACCACCAACGCCACCAGCGGCGCAGGAACCCTGCGCAGCAGGTGCGGGCCGAATACCAGGAGGATCAAGCTCAACAGGGAAAGACCTGTCGTTGCAAGATGAGCAGAAGGCAGCGCCAGAATCAGCTGCTCCAGCTTTTCGTGAAAATGCTCACTTCCCCCCGTGACGGTCAACCCAAAAAAATCACGCCATTGCCCAACCCAGATGATGATGCCGATCCCCGCCGTGAAGCCGATGATGACCGGATCAGGGATGTATTTGATGACGGAGCCCAAGCGCGCAAAGCCCATGGCGCAAAGCATGACGCCTGCCATTAATGAAGCAATCTGCAAACCCGTGATGCCATATTTCGCCGTGATGCCGGAAAGAATGACGATGAAAGCACCGGTGGGGCCGGAAATTTGCAGGCGCGTGCCACCAAAAACGGAGGTTAAAAATCCAGCAACAATCGCCGTATAAATGCCTTGCTCAGGCTTGGCACCCGATGCAATGGCAAACGCCATGGCCAATGGCAGCGCAACCACGCCGACGATCACACCGGCAATCAGGTTGTTGACGAGATGTTTGGCAGAAAACAACCCGGCACGCTGGGCTTCAATTAAGGCAATCATGGCGAGAGAATAATCAATGCGCTAAGAAAGAATACTACTTCCATCACCTCATTCATGCGCACGCAATTCTGCCAAATAGCGCAAGCCAAGAATAGCGCGGCTGCCGTACCAGGAAACCATTTCGCCATCGATGCGTTGTACCGGTTTGTTACTCAAAGCACCCACTTCCGCGACATGTTTTTCAGTAAAAGTAAAAGGTTCGGAGGGCAGCAGGATACGGTCGATGGAAGCCATCCACGAAGCATCCCATGTAAATTCCGGATAGCGCGCTAGCGCCTCCACCGGCAACGTATCCCAGCCAGCGGCTTTGAGCATCGAAGCAATGTAAGTGTCGCGGCGCACCGTCATCCACGGCTCGCGCCAGATGGGATACAGCACGGCTTCGCGCGGATAATTTTTAGCCACTTTGGTTAGCGCTGCGTGTGCCAATTGAAATTCATCGCGCAATTTCTCGGCGCTGGCAATACGGCGAAATATTCCACCCAGCAGCGCATACAGGCTCAGATTGTCTTCCACGATGCGCGGATGAACAACCACCACATGCGGCACGAAGGCCATCATCGCTTCCACCTGCTCACGGCGATTTTCGTCAATATCGGCAATCAGATGAGTAGGCGTGAGGGCGCGCGCAGCGTCAATGTTGACGTCTTTGGTACCGCCGATTTTCTGCACACTGCGCAGTCTTTCTTTGGGATGTACACAAAATCCGGTACGGCCGACTAGCGCATCAGCCAGACCTAAATCGCAAATCAATTCGGTCAGGCTGGGCACCAGGCAAATGATGCGTGGCGTGCCGTTAAACGGGCGATGTTCACGACCCAGCGCATCGACCAAACCCATGATTTACAAATCCAGGCCACGCGGCTTTCTGCCCGCACGGGCAAAAATCGCATCGAACAGCGGGTTAGGCAACCACCGCAAAAACTTGGCCACCCAGCCCATCTGCCAGGGAATCACGCTATAGCTCGTGCCACGCGAAATGGCGCGCGCAAAACGACGAGCCGCGACATCGGCAGGGAGCAAAAATGGCATGGGGTAGGGATTTTTTGCTGTCATCGGCGTGGCGACATACCCGGGCAAAAGCGTGACAACCTGAATGCCACTGCCCCGCAATTCAATCCGCAAGGCTTCAAGATAAGCGATGACAGCGGCTTTGGAAGCGGAGTAGGCACCCGCTCCGGGCAGGCCACGTATGCCTGCTACCGAGGCAATGCCGACCAGGGTGCCGCTACCACGCACTTGCATGGCCTGGATAAACGGGGCGAAGGTATGCACCATGCCGAGCACGTTGGTTTCAAATACGCGACGAAAACCGGGCAGATCCTCCACCTCGCTGGTAAGCGTGCCCACGGAAATACCCGCATTGGCAATCACGATATCCGGACAGCCAAACTGCGCGATGAAATCTGTCGCCGCCGCGTGTAACGCGGGTGCATCGACCACATCCAACGAGTAAGTGGCATGCACGCCGGGCAGCTCGGCCGCCAGATCAGAAAGTCGGCGCTGGTGACGCGCCGCCAGCCCTAGGGTGGCGCCGGCGGCCGCATAGTGATGCGCCAAAGCTGCGCCAATACCACTGGATGCGCCGGTGAGAAAAATGCGCACGGCGCTGAGCCGCATAAATAATGAATCGAAATCCGCTTAGCGGACAAGTTGCGCAAATAATTTCACTGCTATGTCACTGCTCAGCAGTTTGCTTGACGACCGTGGTTTGGATACCGCCCTGAACCAAAGCGGTCCGCGCGCGATTCATTTCTGCCAGGCTGCTGAAAGGGCCAACACGCACGCGCTGCATCACGCCTTTATTCGCAATCGTGATTTCTTGCACGCTGGCGTCATATCCTTGCAAAGCAAGCTTGGCTTTCAGGTTGTCCACGTCTTCCGTATTTTTAAAGGCGCCCACTTGCAAGAAAAAAACATCCACGGGTTTTGCTTCGCTGGGGGCTTCCGGCGGGGCTTCGCCGACGGCATTGCCCGGCGTATTTGCCAGCGAGGGCGCAGCATTAGTCGTGGGCTTGCCTTCAAGAATGTCGTAAAACTCAAGCTTCTGTTTTTCACGCGGCTTATCACCTGGCTTGCCTGGCAAAGGAAGCGTTGAGGGGAGCGCGCCGCTCTCTGCTGTCGGCGCAGAAGTTTCCTGATTTCGAAATGGCAGGGGCGTGTGGTTAAACACCCAGACCAGAATAAACGCCACCACCAAGCCAATAACCAAGCCGATAAAGATACCTGTCAGGGTGCTCCCGCGACTTTTTTTAGCGGAGGTATTGCGGATACCGTTGGTATTGTTTTTCATAGGTTACATACTTTCAGGTTGCGAAACACCCAGGAGCGACAAGCCGTTTTGCAACACCTGCCGCGTAGCCAGCGCGAGGGCCAGCCGTGCATTACGCGTGAGCTCATCATCGACAAGCACGCGTTCGGCGTTATACCAGCCGTGAAAATCAGCCGCCAGATCTTTGAGATAAAACGCCAGAGAATGCGGCGCGTAATCACGTGCCGCGCTTTGAATCAATTCAGGAAACTCAGCCAAGCGCTGGCATAAGGCAATTTCACGTTCATGCGTCAGCGGGCTTAAGTCCGCCGTTGCCAACGGTGCCACATTACCTGTCCACTGGGCCAAAACCGAGCAAATACGGGCATGCGCATATTGCACGTAATACACCGGGTTGTCGTTGCTCTGGCTTTTGGCCAGATCCAGATCAAAGTCCAGTGCCTGGTCGCACTTACGTAACATATAAAAAAAGCGACAGGCGTCATTACCCACCTCGCTACGCAACTGGCGCAGCGTGACATATTCGCCGGAGCGGGTGGACATGGAAGCCTTTTCGCCATTGCGAAACAAACTCACAAACTGCACCAGAGCGACATCCAGACGACTGGCATCCGCACCCGTTGCGGTCAGCGCGCCTTTAACCCGCGCGATGTAGCCGTGATGGTCTGCACCCCAGACATCAATCAGCTTGTCAAAACCCCGTGCAAACTTGTTCAGGTGGTAGGCGATATCGGAAGCAAAATAAGTGTAAAGGCCATTGTCGCGACGTACGACGCGATCTTTCTCGTCACCAAATGCTATCGAGCGAAACCACAACGCGCCGTCCTGCTCATAGGTGTGATTGTTCGCAGCAAGCATGTCGACAACTTGCGCTACCTCACCGGAATCATAAAGGCTGCACTCAGAAAACCAGACGTCAAAATGCACACCAAATTCTTCCAGATCCGCACGGCAATCGGTGAGTTGTTCATTGAGCACATACTGGTGAATCGCGCGCCACCCCTCGCCTAATAACTGCTTGCCAGCCACAATGAAGGCATCCAGCCGCTCATCCAGATCATCCGTTTCCGGCACATTCGCCATGACGGCTGCGGCCGGACGAACATGCTGGTCGGCCTGCGCCGCCTTGATCTGTTCGGCCATCTCGAACACATAATCCCCCTGATATGCATTTGGCGGGAACGGAATGGCCTCGCCATAAATCGCCAGATAGCGCAACCAGGTGGAGACGGCCAGAATATCCATTTGCCGCCCTGCGTCATTCACATAATATTCACGACTCACGTCATAGCCGGCAAATGCCAGCAACGACGAAAGGCTGGCACCATAAGCCGCGCCGCGACCATGCCCGACGTGCAAGGGGCCAGTGGGATTAGCCGACACGAATTCAACTTGCAGCCGACGACCATTCGCAGGCGTACTACCAAAACTCGCCCCTTGTGCAAAAATCGTCGGCACAACCGCCGTGCGTGCGCCTGGCGTGAGTGTGAAATTAATGAATCCTGCCCCGGCAATATCGGCTTTTTCCACCAAAGGGGATGAGGGTAAAGCCTGCACCAACCGTTCAGCCACCTGGCGCGGATTCATCTTCAGGCGACGCGCCAACTGCAGCGCCAGGCTGCTGGCAAAGTCACCATGACTCGCTTGCTTGGGACGCTCAAGAAGAATATCGACATCCCATTGCTCAGGCGCTACAGAGCGTAGCGCGGTGTGTAACAAATCGGTGAGATGCTGACGCAGGGTCGGTAAAGTTGCGGACGGCATAGAAAATACAAGACAGGCATTGAACAAGCGCTGAATTATACTTCCCGTTTCCTGAACGCCTGCTCTTAGCCGTGTACATCCTTCGACTCTTCCGCCTCTTTCGTATCGCCTGCGTGGTCTACCTGTACGGCCTGGACCGCATGATCCTCGACAACGAAAAGGTCTTTGGTGTCTGGGGGCGCATTGCCTGGTCACTACAGAAGCTACTCTTCTGGCGCGATCTTTCTGCACCGCGTGGCCAAAGGCTGCGTGAGGCGCTGGAAGAACTCGGCCCAATCTTCGTCAAGTTCGGCCAGATGCTCTCCACTCGCCGCGATCTTATTCCTGTCGATCTGGCCGATGAGCTTGCCAAGCTGCAAGATCAGGTGCCGCCCTTTGCTTCCGCGCTGGCAATCAGTGAGCTCGAAGCCGCCTATGGCAAGCCCGTGGATCAGGTATTTTTGACATTCAACCCAGAACCTGTCGCTTCAGCTTCCGTGGCTCAAGTCCATTTCGCAACGCTCCCCGATGGCCGTGAAGTGGCCGTGAAAATACTCCGTCCAGGCATACGACAGATTATTGATCACGATATGGCACTGCTCGAAATAGCGGCAATATGGCTAGAAAAACTCTGGGCGGATGCGCGTCGGCTCAAACCGCAAGAAGTCGTGGCCGAGTTCGACAAGTATTTGCATGACGAGCTGGACCTGATGCGAGAGGCCGCAAATTGCTCGCAGTTGCGGCGAAATTTTGCCGACTCTCCATTGCTCATCGTGCCTGAAGTCTATTGGGATTGGTGCACGCAAAACGTGATGGTCATGGAGCGCATGCATGGCTTGCCGATTTCGCAGACTGATGCATTACGGACAGCAGGCGTGGACATTCCACAACTGGCACGGGCTGGCGTTGAAATTTTCTTTACGCAGGTATTTCGCGATGGGTTTTTTCATGCCGACATGCATCCGGGCAACATTTTTGTTGCCATCGATGGAACAACCAAAGGTCGCTATATTGCACTGGACTTTGGCATTGTGGGCACGCTGACCGATACCGACAAAAATTATTTGGCACAAAACTTCCTGGCATTCTTTCGACGTGATTACAAACGCGTCGCTGAAGTCCATGTGGAATCAGGCTGGGCACCCAAAACAACCCGAATCGATGAATTCGAGTCAGCCATTCGTGCCGTTTGCGAACCTATCTTTGATCGCCCCTTGAAAGATATTTCTTTTGGTCGTGTGTTGTTGCGTCTGTTTCAGACCTCACGTCGCTTCAATGTCGAAATACAGCCTCAGCTAGTGCTGCTGCAAAAAACACTACTTAATATTGAGGGCCTTGGCCGTCAGCTTGACCCTGATCTCGATCTATGGAAAACCGCCAAACCTTTTCTCGAACGCTGGATGAACGAGCAGATTGGCTGGCGTGGCCTGCGCAATCAACTGAAACGGGAAGCACCCGCCTGGGTTTCCCTGTTACCTGCACTGCCCCGGCTAGCGCACCAGGCACTTAGCATGGATCACCATGCCAAGGTGCGCACTGAGCTGGCCGAGTTACGCGCCCAAGTCACCCAAACTCGCTGGCTACTGTTCATCAGCACGTTACTCACACTACTTTTAGGTGCCATGTTGGTTGCACTACTTATGCGTACGGGATGATCTGTACATGAATCACACACGCACCCTGTATTACCCCGTATGAAATCACTATCTTAAGGAAACAAAAAGTCGATGAGCATATTGTTCTGGTTTGTCATTGCTTATTGGATTATCTCAGTCGGCATCGGCCTGTATGCGGGCACCCGGGTACACAATGCGCGTGACTTTGCCATTGCGGGGCGCCATCTGCCGTTTTATGTGGTGACTGCCACCGTGTTTGCCACGTGGTTTGGCGCAGAAACCGTGCTTGGTATTCCGGCAACCTTTCTCAAGGACGGAATGCACGGGATTGTGGCGGATCCGTTTGGTGCCTCGATGTGCCTGATCCTGGTCGGCCTGTTTTTTGCCGCACCGCTTTATCGCATGAACCTCTTAACCGTGGGCGATTTTTACCGCAAGCGCTTTGGCCGCACGGTCGAAACAGCCACCACCTTGGCCATTGTCATCTCCTACCTGGGTTGGGTGGGTGCGCAAATCACGGCACTGGGCCTGGTTTTCAATGTGCTCTCGGAGGGAGAAATCAGCCGTGTTGCCGGCATGTGGATAGGCTCATCCACCATCCTCGTCTATACCCTGTTCGGTGGCATGTGGGCCGTGGCGATAACCGATTTCCTGCAAATGATCATTATCGTCATCGGCATGCTGTGGATCGGCGGCGAGGTCAGCAGCATGGTGGGTGGCGTGGGCGTGGTGGTCGATCATGCCGCCAAAGCCGGCATGTTCACCTTTTGGCCCACGCTGGATTTAAAAGAAATTCTCGCCTTCACTGCCGCCTGGGTCACCATGATGTTCGGGTCGATTCCACAGCAGGATGTCTTTCAGCGCGTGCAATCTTCACGCACCGAAAAAATCGCTGTCTGGGGTGCCGTCTTAGGCGGCAGTCTGTACTTTGCATTCGCCTTTGTGCCGATGTTTCTTGCCTATTCCGCAACACTCATCAGCCCGGCAATGGTTGCTGAACTGGTAAATACCGATCCGCAAATGATCCTGCCCCGGTTGGTGCTGGAAAAAGCCCCGCTGATTGCACAAATCATGTTTTTTGGGGCATTACTGTCGGCGATTAAAAGCTGCGCTTCGGCAACCTTGCTCGCGCCCTCCGTCACATTCACTGAAAACATTCTCAAACCGCTGGTTGGCGGCTTGTCTGATCGCAAATTGCTCTTTGCCATGCGCGCTGTCACCCTGGCATTTACGCTACTGGTGACACTGTATGCAGTGAACTCCAAAGCCAGTATTTTCAAAATGGTCGAAAATGCATATCAGATAACGCTGGTGACCGCGTTTGTTCCCATGGTGGCCGGGATTTACTGGCGGCGCGCCACTAACCAAGGGGCCGCAATGGCTATTTTTCTGGGCTTGGCCATCTGGCTGGCGCTACTCATGTTCGGGCCGGAAGATCCTTTGGTCCCCGCCCAATTTGCAGGCTTGATTGCCAGCATCCTGGGCATGATTATCGGCTCATTGCTGCCGCAGCGTATGCACCATGATGTCACTATCCATGATGCATTACGCCATGGGCATCATGCTGCCGCACAAACATATCATGTGGCGGGTATACACCCGCAGAAAAACGTGCGTGAATAAAAACCACACACCGCTCTTGCTTTATTTCAGCCTGGGGTACGCAGTGCTGATTGTCTATGCCAGCCTGTATCCGCTCACCGGCTGGCAGAGCAATGGTGTATCCCCTTTTGATTTTTTCTTTGCCGGTTGGCCACGTTACACCACCCTGTTTGATCTGCTGATCAATGTGGCGGCCTATATTCCCTTGGGATTTTTTCTTGCCACGGCGCTGCGCCCTCGCGTTGCGCCGAAACACGCCTTGTGGCTAGCCGTGCTCGTCGCGTCGGCATTGAGTTTTGTGCTGGAATTTACGCAAAACTATTTACCCAGCCGCGTGGCTTCCAATCTCGATCTCGCGGGAAACGCGTGCGGGGCGTTGCTGGGTGCCTTACCAGGTGCACTCTGGCGCCGACAGCTGATCGACAACTTGCGGCATACCCATTGGCCCGATCACGGGCAAAGTGTCGAGCTGGGACTTGTCTTTTTGGGGCTATGGCTGCTGACTCAGCTCGACCCAACCACCTTGCTGTTTGGCGCTGGCGATTTGCGCAGTCTCCTGCCACTACCCAACACACAGCCCTTTAGCGCCGCCGGCTTTGTACGCATTGAAAGTCTGATTGCTGCCAGCGGTCTGCTCGCTACGCTATTGATGGCAAGCCTTATCGCGCCGCATCACCAACGCCGACTTTTCCCCTTGCTGTTACTTGCGGTGGGCCTGGCGGCCAAATCGCTCGCCTTTGCACTCATGACGCATCCGCAAACAGCACTGGCCTGGGCCACCCCTGGCGGGCTTATGGGGTCATTGGCTGGTGGTTTATTGTGGCTTGCGGCACTGGTACTGCCGCCAAGCTGGCAGCGCCTGCTGGCGACACTCGCCTTGCTCACCGCCAGCGTGATGGTCAATCTCGCGCCCGTTAACCCATACCTTGAAAATTTACAGAACACCTGGAATCCGGGCCAGTTTCTCAACTTTTACGGCTTGACGCACTTCGTTACCTTGCTGTGGCCTTATCTGGCATTACCCTGGTTTGCATTCCACCGGACTTACATTCGCAATGATTTGCCATGACCAAAGTCTCTGACATCCATGATCTCACCAGCCTGCGTGATGCGCTCCGTATCTTTTGTACGGCACGTCAGTGGCAGCCTTTTCACACGCCAAAAAATTTGAGCATGGCCTTGATCAAGGAAGCGGCTGAAATTGTTGAACACTTTCAATGGGCAACCGCTGAAGAAAGCCACGCGCTTGACCCTGAAAAAAAATCCGCAGTAGCCGACGAAATCGCCGATGTCTTGATGTATCTCGTGCAGTTAGCCGATGTACTGGATATCGACCCGCTCGCCGCAGCACAAGAAAAAATTGTCAAGAACGCCAAGAAATATCCCGTACTCAAGCCCTCGCCCGAGAGTCGCTCATAGTCAAACGGCCTGATGGAAATCGAGCAAAGGTAGAATAGCCCGATGGATTCTGTTCAAAACCCCACTCAAGTATTGCTTGTCTTGACAACCCTGCCGGACCAAGCCAGCGCGCAAGCCTTGGCAACTGAATTATTGGCGGAGCATCTGGCTGCCTGCGTTACCATTCTGTCCGCTGCGCAATCGGTTTATCGCTGGGAAAATTGCATTGAACAAACCAGCGAAATACCGCTCATCATCAAAACCACTGCGGCGCGCTATGCCCAGCTTGAAACAGCGCTTCGTGCCCGTCACCCCTATACCCTGCCAGAAATCATCGCTCTTCCCATCGAGCGCGGTCTGCCGGACTATTTAGCCTGGATCGCTCGCGAAACGCTTACCCAGGACACCCCATGCTGAGCCTGCTCAAACCCATCCTGCAAGTTTTTTTCTTCATGATGATTAGTGTCAATGGACTCAGCTTCGCCGCTGAACCCTTGTCGCCAGCGCAAGCATTCATCTTCTCGGCACGCGCGGTGGATGCGCACACGCTAGAAGCCCGCTGGCAGATTGCGGAGGGTTACTACCTTTACCGCAATAAATTTGCTTTTCATCTCTCGACAAATTCAGCTGATGAAAAGCCTGCCCACGAACTCGGTAAAGCGCAATTTCCGCCAGGCAAAATGAAACAGGATGATCTGTTTGGCACGGTCGAAACTTATCGCCAGGAAGTCACTGTTCGCCTGCCGCTGAACACGCTTGAAAATGCCATGACGGCTACTGACGCACCGCACACCATCATCTTGCAGGCAGTTGCCCAAGGATGCTGGGATGGCGGTATCTGCTATCCGCCACAAACCTATACCGCACCGATCACCCTGCCCCAAGTAGTTGCTGGCGCGCCGAGCGCATCGCCAACGCCCACGGCAACAGCCAACGCGGCAGCAACTTCCGGCGATGAAAGCTCGCGTATCACACATCTACTCAAAGGCGGCCATTGGTCGTTGATCGTGCTCAGTTTTTTTGGTTTTGGCTTGCTCCTCTCGCTCACTCCCTGCGTGTTTCCGATGATCCCGATTTTGTCCGGCATCATTGTGAATCACGGCCATGCGGTAAGCCACGGGCGCGCCTTCATGTTGTCTTTGGCCTATGTGCTGGGCATGGCCATCACCTATGCTGCGGCCGGCGTGGCGGCAGGATTTTCCGGCGCCCTACTCACCAGCGCGTTACAAAATGGCTGGGTACTGGGGGGCTTTGCGCTGATCTTTGTCGCGCTGGCATTTTCAATGTTCGGCTTTTACGAATTGCAGCTGCCCTCCGCCTTGCAAAGTCGGCTGGCCAATACTGCCAACCGGCAGGGTGGCTCCGCCTGGGCCATTGCGCTGATGGGAGCGTTATCCGCGTTAATTGTCGGCCCTTGTGTGGCCGCCCCGTTGGCAGGCGCGCTGCTGTACATCGCCCAGACAGGAGACGCGCTGCTTGGCGGTGCAGCGCTGTTTTCGCTGGCGCTGGGCATGGGCGCACCCCTGTTGCTGGTAGGCACTTTCTCGCGCTCATTGTTGCCAAAATCAGGGCCGTGGATGGAAGCGGTAAAACAGTTTTTTGGCGTGCTCATGCTGGCCACCGCACTGTGGTTGGCGTCCCCTGTCTTGCCCATCTGGATATCCATGCTGGGCTGGGCGTTATTGTTGATTATTCCTGCCGTGTTTCTGTCGGCCCTTGACCCTTTGCCTGCACATGCGCATGGCATGCACCGTCTGGGTAAAGGGATAGGCGTTGTCATCTTGTTGGGCGGTATCGCGATGCTGCTGGGCGTACTCGGTGGCAGTAAAGACCCGTTGCAGCCCCTGGATTTTTTGCGCCGCAGCGCCGCACAGGAGTCACCTGCCGATAGCACTGAATCCTCCCTATCCACCGTATCACCAGCGCCGACTTTTATTAAAATCCACACACTTGCCGAGCTCGACGCGCAACTGCAAACCGTCGCACAAACCACAAAAAAACCCGTGATGCTCGACTTCTGGGCCGAATGGTGCATCAGTTGCAAGGAAATGGAACGCTTTACCTTTACACAGGCTGACGTGGCAAAACGCATGCAGGATTTTGTTCTGCTGCAAGCTGATGTCACCGAAAATAACGCCGCTGATCGTATGCTGCTTGCCCGCTTCGGCTTGTTCGGCCCACCGGGAATTATTTTCTTTGACGCCCAAGGCCGCGAAAAATTCGGCCAGCGTGTTGTCGGCTTCCAAAATGCCGAACAGTTTTTGCAACAACTTGAACGCGCTGCTCACTAATCATTTATTTCACCTCATCGCGAACCCACTATCTATGTTTACCGGCATTATTTCCGCCATTGGCAGCATTACCCAGGTCACTCCGCTTGAAACGGGGCTGCGCTTAACGATACAGGCGCCCACGCTGGATCTATCCGACGTCGCACTGGGGGATTCCATTGCGCATAATGGTGTCTGCCTCACAGTCATCAGTAAAGAAGGCGCCACCTATCAAGTCGATGTCTCGCGTGAAACCCTGAATTGCACGGTAGGACTGGATGGCGCGGGTGGAGTGGATGGGGTCAGTGAATTGAACCTTGAAAAGGCGTTGCGCCTGTCCGACCGGCTGGGCGGGCATCTGGTTGCAGGCCATGTGGATGGCGTCGGTGAAGTCATCCGCCTCGCGCCCGTGGGCGAATCGCACGAGCTGGTCATTCGCGTCCCGCAAGAACTCGCGAAAACCATCGCCCCCAAAGGCTCGATCACCGTGAATGGCGTATCGCTCACCACAAACCGTATCACCAACGCCGTACCAGGGGATACCGCTATGCATCACTTTTCGATCAACCTGATCCCGCACACCATGGCCATGACCACGCTGCATCATCTGCGCGTGGGCAGCCGCGTGAATCTTGAAATTGACCTCATCGCACGCTATGTAGAGCGGATACTTATCGCCAACGGCGTGACAGCGGGGTAACTGGGGGGCGTAGAATACGCATCTTTCCTGTTACATTTTTTGACTTTCGCCATGAACATTAGCCCCACCCAGGACATCATTGCCGAGATTCGCGCTGGTCGCATGGTGATTCTTGTCGACGAAGAAGACCGTGAAAACGAAGGTGATCTCGTGTGCGCGGCGCAACACATCACGCCTGAAATGATCAACTTCATGGTCAAGCATGCCCGCGGCTTGGTCTGCTTGACACTCACCGAAGCGCGCTGCCAGCAACTGGGCCTGTCGCCCATGACGCGCCACAATAAAAGCATGTTCAGCACGGCTTTTACCACCTCGATCGAAGCGGCAACAGGTGTCACCACCGGCATATCAGCCCACGACCGCGCCCGCACAGTACAAGTGGCTGTCGCCAAAAACGCCCGCACTGAAGATATTGTTCAACCGGGCCATATTTTCCCGATCGCCGCCCAGCCTGGCGGCGTACTGGTTCGTGCCGGCCACACCGAAGCGGGTTGCGATCTGGCACACATGGCGGGTTGTGAGCCCGCAGCCGTTATCTGCGAAATTCTCAAGGATGATGGCAGCATGGCACGGTTGCCTGATCTCCTTGAATTCGCCGCCCAGCATCAACTAAAAATTGGCACCATCCGCGATTTGATTCATTACCGCTCAGAAACTGAAACACTAGTCGAATGCGTAGCTGACAGAGAAATCACCTGCGCTCAGGGCACATTCAGGCTGCGTGCTTTTATCGACACAACCAGTGGCGACAGCCATCTGGCGCTCTCTCATGGCGAAATTACTGCCGATCAAGAAACCCTTGTGCGGGTGCATGAAGCCGTGTCTGTGCTGGATTTTCTTGGGGTACAAAATGCACGACACAGCTTCAGCATTGATTTTGCCTTGCGCCAGATTGCCGCCTCAGACCACGGCGTTGTCGTCATGCTGCATCATGCGGCGTCTACCCAGGACATGCTCATGGCACTGCAGGTTGATTCGACCTCACACGGGACAGGTGGCAAATGGGATCCACGTTTATATGGCATCGGCGCGCAAATTCTGCGCGAATTAGGCGTGGGCAAAATGCGCCTGATGTCTAACCCACGCAAAATGCCCAGCATGGCAGGCTTTGGCCTGGAAATCTGCGGGCATTTTGCTCCTTGATAAAAACAAACTTGCAAGAATCAAGCGAGACACCCACGATGAGTATTCACGAAATAGAACCCCATCTCAACGGTCACGGCTTGCGCATCGGCATCGTGCAAAGCCGCTTCAATGAACCCATCGGCGAGGGCTTGCGCTCCGGGTGCCTGGCTGGCTTGGCACACATGCAGGTAGCAGCCTCAGATATCACCTATGTCACCGTCCCCGGTGCGCTGGAGATTCCCTTGGCGCTGCAGGCACTTGCGCAAAGCGGCAACTTCGATGCACTCGTTGCGCTCGGCGCCGTGATTCGCGGGGAAACTTATCATTTTGAAATTGTTTCCAACGAATCCGCCCGGGGCATTACCGATGTGCAGCTAAACACCGGCGTGCCAATTGCCAATGCCGTGCTGACCACAGAAAACGATGATCAAGCACTGGCACGCATGGTCCCAAAAGGGACAGAAGCAGCGGCGGCAGCTATTGAAATGGCGCAACTGTTACGCAGGATAAAAAAATAATGAGTAGCAGCAATTCAGCACGTCATCGGGCACGCGAATTTGTAGTCCAAGGTTTATACCAAAGACAGGTGGGCGGCCAGGATGAAGCCGCCATTCAAGTACAAGCCGAAAGCGTGACCGGCTTTCACAAAGCGGATAACGCGCTCTACCTTCAGCTGTTGCATGAAACACTGGCTCAAGCAGAAATATTGCAAGCCGATATCACGCCACATATTGCCCGTCCGTGGAATGAAATCTCGCCCATTGAGCGCAGCGTGTTGCTCCTGGGTGCCTGCGAGTTTCGCTTTCATTTGGAAACCCCTTATCGCGTCATCATCAATGAGTGTGTTGAGCTCACCAAAACCTTTGGCGGCACCGATGGGCACAAGTTTGTGAACGGCGTACTGGACAAAATGGCTGCGGTGTTGCGCACGGTTGAGGTTCAACAGCGCTAACCTGCCGCAGAGGAATTTCTCATGCGAATTTCTCATGCCGTCTGAGTTCGAGCTGATCCGCCAGTTTTTTGTTCGTCCAACGTCCCATACGCTGCTGGGTGTGGGTGATGATGCGGCGTTGATTGCCCCGACACCTGGCTGTGAGCTCGTCATCTCAACCGACCTGCTCGTAGAAGGCACGCATTTTCTCGCCAACACCGAGCCCTTCGACCTCGGCTGGAAAACCCTGGCCGTCAATGTCTCCGACATGGCTGCCATGGGTGCCACACCTCGCTGGGCAACACTGGCCGCCGCATTGCCAGCGCCGACTCTTGATTGGCTCGATGCTTTTTCACGTGGCTTTTTTGCCTGCGCCGAGGCATTCAAAATCGACCTCATCGGTGGCGACACCACCCGTGGACCACGGGCCTTTTGTGTCACGATCATGGGTGAGGTCCCTGCGGGAGCCGCACTGTTGCGCAGTGGTGCGCAAGTGGGCGACTCGATCTGGGTCTCTGGCACCCCTGGACGCGCAGCCCTCGGATTAGCCCATTTACAAGGCCGCATAACGCTTGCCGAACCGCAGCTGGATCAATGCCTGGCAGCCCTGCATCGCCCGCAACCACGGGTGGTGCTCGGCTTGGCATTGCGTGGCTTAGCCACTGCAGCGATTGATGTTTCCGATGGTTTACTCGCTGATCTCGGGCACATCCTGACAGCCTCGCACTGCGCAGCAAAGCTCCATATACCGCATCTGCCGCCCGCCGGATTAGCGCGCGATTGTTATCTTTCGGGAGGCGATGACTACGAACTGATTTTCACGCTTCCCGCAGCGCATCGCCGCTTTATGACCCCCTTGGCGGTTGAAATCGATTTACCGCTCACCTGCATTGGCACTATTACCTCCTCTGTGCCAAACACATCAGACAGGCTTGTTATTCACGATGACCAGGGATTACCCATTACCCCAACGCGCCACGGTTTTGACCATTTCCTTTAATTTTTCTAACACCTATGTTCCTGCCTGCCCCACCGTTTAAATTTCTTTTTCAGCACCCGGCGCATCTCCTCGCCTGTGGTTTCGGCAGCGGGCTTTCCGGGTTTGCCCCCGGCACGGCTGGAACCGCTTTTGCCTGGGTCACCTATGGCATGTTGCGCGGACAAATGCCCAGTGATCTGGTATTCGTGCTGTTTCTTGTGCTCGCCTTCGGAATCGGTATTTCTGCCTGCCAAATTACAGGACGCAATCTCGGTGTAGTTGATCATGGAGCCATCGTGTGGGATGAAATCGTGCCATTCTGGGCCGTGCTGTTATTCACACCTACCAGTTTTTGGTGGCAATTAGCGGCCTTTCTGGGCTTCCGTTTTTTTGATGTTGTCAAACCCCAGCCTGCACGCTATTTCGATACCCAAGTTAAAAATGGCTTCGGAGTGATGATGGACGATGCCATTGCAGCGAGCTACACCATACTCACCTTGGCTGTAGCCAAGACTCTGCTGACCTCCGTGGGGTATTAGCCATGGATGCGGAGCTTGCCACCTTGTCCCTGGCGATCGGTCAAGCCGCCATGACCCGCATTGCTACCATTACCACGGCAGAATCCTGTACCGGCGGCTGGGCAGCGCAAGTCATTACGCATACCGCAGGCAGTTCTGCATGGTTCGACCGCGGGTTTGTCACTTATTCCAACGCCGCCAAAAGTGACATGCTAGGCGTACAAGACCAGACACTTGCCACCCATGGAGCAGTCAGTGAAGCCACAGCGCGAGAAATGGCACTGGGTGCCTTGATGCATTCTTCCGCATCCCACGCGCTAGCAATTACCGGCATTGCCGGCCCGGCAGGCGGGTCTGCCGCCAAGCCGATCGGCACCATCTGTTTTGCCTGGTGTTGTGCAGGGCAACCACCCTCTGCTGAAACGCTGTGTTTTTCAGGTGACCGTGAAGCCATTCGCCGTCAGGCGGTGATTCATGCGCTTAGCGGATTACTTGCGCGCCTGGTTGAAAGCCCACAGTAAGCCAAGTCGGCAAAAACTATGCCATCCATGCCATAATCAAAACTATCTACTAGGACAGAACTCATGGACGAAAATAAAAGCAAAGCACTTCAAGCCGCACTAGCCCAGATTGAAAAACAGTTTGGCAAAGGCTCAATCATGAAAATGGGCGAAGGCAATGTCAGCGATGACATTCAAACCGTCTCGACAGGCTCTCTGGGACTGGATATTGCCTTGGGCATCGGCGGTTTGCCACGGGGTCGTGTCGTTGAAATTTATGGCCCGGAGTCTTCCGGCAAAACCACCTTATGCTTGCATGTAGTGGCTGAAATTCAGAAAGCCGGTGGGGTTGCTGCCTATATCGATGCAGAAAATGCACTCGACCCCGGCTATGCCGCCAAGCTTGGCGTGAATGTTCCCGACATGCTGATCTCGCAACCCGATACGGGCGAACAGGGTCTGGAAATCGCTGACATGCTGGTTCGTTCCGGTGGCGTCGATCTTGTGGTCATTGATTCGGTCGCCGCACTCACGCCCCGCGCTGAAATCGAAGGCGAAATGGGTGACCAACTACCGGGCCTGCAAGCACGGCTGATGTCGCAAGCCTTGCGCAAGCTGACATCGAACATCAAGCGCACCAATACGCTGGTTATTTTCATCAACCAGATCCGCATGAAGATCGGCGTCATGTTTGGCAGCCCCGAAACAACCACTGGTGGCAATGCGCTCAAGTTTTATGCCTCGGTACGAATGGATATCCGACGCACTGGCGCCATCAAAAAAGGTGACGAGGTGATTGGTAACGAAACCCGCGTCAAAGTGGTCAAGAACAAGGTGGCGCCCCCATTTCGCGAAGCACATTTCGACATTCTCTACGGGGAAGGCATTTCACGCGAAGGCGAAATCGTCGAACTGGGTGTTGTGCACAAGATCGTCGAAAAATCCGGTGCCTGGTATGCGTATAACGGCGAAAAAATTGGTCAAGGCAAAGACAACGCACGCGATTTTCTGCGTGAACGTCCCCAGCTTGCCACTGAGATTGAAAACAAAGTGCGCGCGGCCGTTGGTGTTGCCGGACTCAGCACCTCCCCGAGCACCCCAGCGGCCGAGTAATTCGTTTGAATGCATTACGTAGCCGGGCGATCAGACTCCTCGCTCGGCGCGAACATACCCGTGCTGAACTCGCCAATAAATTGGCGGCGCACGGAACACAGGAAGAAATTAACGCCGTGATTGCTGAACTTCAGGCTTGCCATCTTCAATCGGATGCCCGCTTTGCGGAAAGCTATGTGCGTTCCCAAGCACCCCGTTTGGGTATCTTGCGCTTGCGACATCACATGATAACCAAAGGTCTTGACCACGAATTAGTCGAATCGCTTCTCGTAGCTGCCGATATGCCAGACGACCTGGCTCGCGCCCGCAGCCTTTGGAGCAGAAAGTTTGGGGCAGTTCCCGCCAATTCCAAAGAATGGGCACGTCAAGCCCGTTTTCTGCAATCCCGTGGGTTTGCCAGCGATACCATTCGACGCTTGCTCAAAGACCCTTTGGATGGAGTTGAAGACCCGGTGGTGGAAGAGAAATTTTCTTCGGGAGAAGAAGGCGCATGACAGCTGGAACCACAACTCTGTCAGCGCATAACCTGCGCAAGAAATATAAATCACGCACCGTCGTAACAGACGTTTCGTTTGAAGTCGCTGCCGGAGAAGTTGTTGGCCTACTCGGCCCCAACGGCGCAGGAAAAACTACCTGTTTTTACATGGTCGTGGGTTTGGTCGCCGCTGATGGGGGCGAAATTCGCATTGATAATAATGAAAGTGAAGGCAAAAAAGATGTGGAACATAACCGGCTAACCCATATGCCGATTCATCAACGTGCGCGCCTCGGCCTCTCTTATTTGCCGCAAGAAAATTCGATCTTTAGAAAACTGACCGTAGATGAAAATATCCGTGCGGTGCTTGAGCTGCAACATCTTGAAAAAGAAGAAATCGATGACCGACTACAAGTTTTACTAGAAGAATTACACATTACTCATATTCGTAAAAGCTTGGCAATTTCTCTTTCGGGTGGCGAACGACGACGGGTCGAAATAGCGCGTGCGTTAGCTACACGCCCACGCTTCATCCTTTTAGATGAACCCTTTGCTGGCGTTGATCCCATCGCGGTAGTTGATATCCAATCCATTATCCGCTTTCTGAAAGAACGTGGTATTGGTGTTTTGATTACCGATCACAATGTGCGTGAAACCCTGGGTATCTGTGATCGAGCCACCATTATTAACGATGGGCTCGTGTTAGCTGCTGGACATCCCGCCGAGATTGTTGATAATGAAAACGTGCGCCGCATTTATCTCGGCGAGCACTTCAGAATGTAATGAAACAATCACTCCAACTTAAAGTTTCGCAGCACCTGACGTTGACGCCTCAGTTACAACAGGCCATTCGTCTACTGCAACTCTCGACACTTGAGCTCAACGCGGAAATTGACCAAGCCCTGCAAGAAAATCCCTTGCTGGAACGTATTGAATCCGATCAACAAACCTACACTTCATCACTGGATCTCCCCACGCCCGAGTCCACCGCGTCCGAAACACCCGGAACAAGTGAGTCTTTTGAAGAGCCGACCGAATTCGGCAGCCGTGACGAAGAAGGCTGGGGCATTGAGTTTTCCAGCAGCACTGGCCCGCGCGACCCTAACGATGATGACCTCGATAGTGGTGAAACTCAAACTGCCAGCATGAGCCTGCAAGAGCACCTTAATACACAACTCATGATGTCGCCCCTGTCTGATCGCGAACGTGTGCTAACGGCTTTGCTGATTGAATCCCTGAATGATGATGGCTATCTCATGCAGTCACTTGATGATTTGCTGGAGCTATTTCCACAAGAAGAAACGAATCACGAAACACTGCGCGCAGAACTGGCCAGCGCGCTGTGTCACGTGCAAAATTTTGACCCGCCCGGTGTCGGCGCACGCAGCGCTAAAGAATGCCTCACCTTGCAACTAAACAACCTGCGGCCATCCCCCGAAGGCCAGCTGGCGCTAAGTATTGTTGCAAACCACCTAGACCACTTGGCTGCGCATGATTTTCTTCGCATCAAAAAATCTCTGCGTTGTTCCGACGACGAATTACGTCTAGCACAAGAACTCATTTGCTCGCTCAATCCACATCCCGGATCGCAATTCTCTGCACTGGATATACGCTACGTGATTCCTGATGTCACCGTAAAAAAAGTGCGGAAAGAATGGGTGGTGACGCTCAACAACGAGGCCATGCCAAGGCTGCGCATCAACAAACTTTATGCCGATATTTTGCGAGGGACCGGCAGTTCGTCCGGGCTAGCGGCCCAGTTGCAAGAAGCCAAATGGCTGATTAAAAATGTGCAACAACGATTTGATACCATCTTACGAGTATCGCAAGCCATCGTTGATCGTCAGCGCGCCTTCTTTGAGCATGGCGCCGTTGCCATGCGCCCATTAGTCCTGCGCGAAATAGCAGAAGCCGTCAATCTGCATGAATCAACGATTTCCCGCGTGACCACCCAGAAATATCTGGCAAGTCCGCGCGGCATTTATGAACTTAAATACTTTTTTGGCAGCCATGTCGCCACAGATTCTGGCGGTGCGGCGTCAAGCACTGCAATACGTGCACTGATCAAGCAACTGGTCAGCTCCGAGGATGGAAAAAAACCCCTCTCGGATGCGCGTATTGCGGATATTCTGGGCGAGCAAGGGATCGTCGTAGCACGCCGCACCGTAGCAAAGTATCGAGAATTGTTACACATCCCGCCCGTCAATCTAAGAAAAATTCTCTGAGCAACCCACTGATAAGGAAATTATATGAACCTCAATCTCACCGGTCATCATGTTGAAATTACCCCCGCCCTGCGTGACTATGTCAATTTGAAGCTGGATCGGGTGGTCCGCCATTTTGATCATGTCACGAGCACGCATGTCATCCTTTCCGTGGATAAGCTGCAACAGAAAGCTGAAGTGACGCTACACGTCAAAGGCAAGGATATTCATGCTGACGCAACGGATATCGATCTTTATGCAGCCATTGACCAGCTAGCCGACAAACTGGATCGTCAGATCGTCAAGCATAAAGAAAAAATATCTACACACCACCGCGACAAGCAAGTGGATATAAGTAACCCCACAAATACCCCTTAATCCACTGCCCGCGCCGCTGCTGGTAAACATCTGAAAAGTACCCGATAATTTTCTCGCGCATCCCTTCATGAATCACATAGCCAACCTGCTATCTCTTGATAATGTTGTCGCCGCGCTTGACGCAAGCAGCAAAAAGCGCGTCTTTGAAGATGCTGGCATTCTTTTCGAGAATCATCAGGGTATTGCGCGCAGCGTAGTATATGAAGCCCTTTTTGCACGGGAAAAACTCGGCTCCACAGGCCTTGGTCAAGGCGTAGCCATACCGCATGGACGCATCAAGGGGCTCAAAAAACCACTGGGTGCATTTTTTCGCCTGGAAGCGCCTGTGCAATTCGAGGCGCCTGATGGCAAACCCGTCAGCCATATCTTTGTACTGCTCGTGCCGGAAGCCGCCAACGAGCAGCACCTGCAATTGCTATCAGAACTCGCGCAAATGTTTTCCAACCGCACCTTTCGGGAACAACTTGCCAGTGCACCCGATACTGCAACTTTGCATAGCCTGTTTGCCCAATGGAACGCCAACTAATCGTCTCGCAGCTATTTGAACGTAACCGAGAACGGTTGCAGCTTACCTGGGTAAGTGGCGCCTTAACGCGCGTCATCTCGGCCAAAGAAGAATTTGTAGCCCCTGCCGACTTGGTTGGTCACTTGAATCTCATGCACCCGGAACGCATACAGGTCATCGGCGCACCAGAGCTTGCATGGGCGGTGCGGCAAGCGCCGGAAAAAGTAAAGCGTCACATGCAAACAATCTACAACGCACGGCCGCCCGTGCTGATCGTCACCGATGGACTAACCGTGTCCGAAGAGATTCAGCGCGACTGTGAACTATCAGATACGCCACTACTAAAAACACCACTGCCTGCCGCTTATGTCATCGACACACTGCGCCATTTTGTTTCCCGCCAGTTGGCTGAAACAATCGCCTTGCACGGCGTGCTGATGGATGTTTTGGGGATGGGGGTTTTGATCACTGGCGACTCTGGCGCGGGCAAGAGCGAACTCGCACTAGAACTCATTTCGCGGGGTCACGGTCTGGTCGCCGATGATGTCGTCGATGTGTCCCGCATCGGCCTGGATGTACTCGAAGGCCGATGCCCTGATCTGCTGCGCGATTTCCTTGAAGTGCGCGGGCTGGGACTCATTAATATCCGTACAGTTTTTGGCGAAACCGCCTGCCGTCGCAAAATACGCTTGAAACTCATTGTGCATTTGCAAAAACCTGCACGTGGCGTTCCTGAAGCGGCACGCCTGCCGTTGGATGCCCAGAATGAAACCATTTTGGGCGTGCCAATACCTCGCATTACACTACCTATTGCCGCTGGCCGCAATCTGGCAGTGCTGCTTGAGGCCGCCGTGCGCGTCACTATCCTGGGCTTGCGCGGTATCAACAGCATGCAAGAGTTCCTTGACCGCCAGGAAAATGCACTGCAAACCGACAACGGGTCAGTCAACTAAATCCGGCGATTATCGTTATACAGTGCGATGGTCCCGTTGTCGCAAGTCATTTTTTTCTACCACCGCCGACGCTGCCATTACCTATCTCACCAAGGAGAGCACAATGAACCATCGATCACTCATTATCCTGGCATCCCTATTCGCTGCCAATGTCGCACTGGCACAAAGTCCTGTTGCGGCCCCTGCAACAGCCCCCGCCAGCAACTGCGAATCCAGTGCTGTCAGCAAAACAGGCAAACCACTACACGGCGCAGCGAAAGCGGCTTACATGAAAAAATGTGCCGGAGGAGACGCCGCACCAGCAGCAAAAGAAAAAACGGGAAAAGCGACGCAACAAAACAAGATGGTCAGCTGCAACAAAGAAGCCAAAGGCAAAACAGGTGACGAACGCAAAGCATTCATGAAAGACTGCCTGTCGAAGTAAGCATCGCATTGTTTTTACCTCACGCCGACCATCGCAGGTCGGCTTTTTTTATGGGCAGGACACACTACGCAACGAATAACATGCTTTTTTTCCTGCATATATTATGTTTTCCTACCTGACCTTTGCGTCCATCATTGGCCAGTTTATCCTGGCTGGCGTGGACTCGTGCAGGATAATCCTTTGTCATTACCTCCGCAGAAGACAGGTGCCGTATAGTTGACGGACACAACAAATAATAATGCTTGCTCAAGGAGATTGATATTCGCATGGCCGCACAATTCATCAATCCAGATAACAGCAGTTTCTTCTGGCAAATTTACAACGAGGCCAGGGATCCCATTCTGTTGGTCAAGAATGGCCGCTTTCTTGATTGCAATCAGGCCGCCCTGGCGCAGCTGGGCGTACGCGACAAAGCCGAACTCTGTCACCTGACGCTGATTTCGATCTCGCCGCCTTTACAACCTGATGGCCGTGCCTCGGCTGAAAAGCTAACTGAAATGTCGAAGCTTATCGCACAAGCCGGATATCACCGCTTCGAGTGGACGTGCAAACGGACGGACGGCTCCCTGTTCGATATCGAAATCACGGCCACAGTCATCACCATCAATAACGAACCGGTGTTCCACGCACATTGGCGCGACATCAGCGAACAAAAACGCCTAACCAGAGAACTGCGCGAAAGCGAAGAGTCCTTTCGGCGGATTTTTGATGAAGCCGCGGCACCGCTCATGCTCTTAAAAAATGGCCGTATTTTCGACAGCAATCAGGCCGCAGTACGGTTGTTTGGTTACCCCAGCAAGCAGATTCTTGCCGATAAATCGCCGACAGAGATGGCTTTGCCCTGTCAGCCGGACGGGCGCGATTCTACCCAGATGGCGTACGAGATGATCGCCATCACGCTACAAAAAGGGCACCACCATTTCGGGTGGCAGATGCGGTGCATGGATGACTCCCTCGTGGATACGGAAATCACCCTGACCAGAATAACCGTGCGTGGCGAAACGTTGGTCCATGCGCAAATACGCGACCTGACCGAGCAAAACCGCCTGAGCGCCGCGCTATATGCCGAAAAGGAGCGTGCGGAGATTACCCTTGCCTCGATCGGTGATGCCGTCATCACGACCGACGCCGAAGGGTGCATCACCTTCATCAACCATGTAGCCAGCCAGCTCACTGGCTGGTCGGCGAGCGATGCTATCGGGCAACCTATAGCCGACGTCTTTCATATCCTCGATGAAACCACCCGTGCGCGGGTGGTTAGCCCGGTCGATGAAGTGTTGACGAATGGCAAAACGGTCAACCTTGCCAATCACACGGTGCTGATTTCTCATGATGGCAAAGAATACAACATTGAAGATTCGGCCGCGCCTATCTTCCTGCGTGACAACACGCTTCTGGGCTGCGTTCTGGTTTTCCATGATGTCTCCGAAAAACACCAGCTGCTGAAAAATGTGCGCTGGCAGGCGGGGCACGACGTGCTCACTGGCCTGCCGAATCGTGTCTTACTTGCCGACCGGTTTCAGCGGGCATTAGCAAACGCCCGCCGCCAGAAAAATCTGCTGGGCGTGTGCTTGATGGATCTGGACCAGTTCAAACCGGTGAATGATCTGTATGGCCACAATATGGGCGACCGCCTGCTGATTGAAGTCACCGCTCGCATGAATCAGGCCGTGCGCAGCGAGGATACTGTCGCCCGACTAGGCGGCGACGAGTTTGTCATTTTGCTGGGCGATCTTGCCGACAGCCAGCAACTGGAACTTGCCCTGCGGCGCATCCTTGAAACCGTCTCTGCGCCGTATACTATAGAAGAACAAACGATCAGCATTTCGGCCAGCATTGGCGTAGCCATTTATCCGCTTGATGAAGCCGATGCCGATACCCTGCTGCGCCACGCCGATCAGGCGATGTATCTGGCCAAGCAGGCAGGACGCAACCGCTTCCACTGGTTCGACGTTGCGAACGACCGGCACGCACAAACGTCGCAGCAGACGCTGGCACGCATCCGCGAGGCTCTGCAGAACGATGAATTGTGTCTGCATTACCAACCCAAGGTCAATATGCGCAATGGCAACATCGTTGGTATGGAAGCCTTGCTACGCTGGCAACACCCACAACAAGGCCTTGTACCACCGATGGATTTTCTGCCCCTGGCCGAGCAGCATGATCTGATTATCGAGATTGGCGAATGGGTCATCGAGCAGGCGTTACAGCAAAACGCCATATGGTCAGCGGCAGGAAAAAACTGGCCAATCAGCGTAAATATCGCCGCTCGCCATTTTCAGTTGCCGGACTTTCTTGATCGATTGAAAGTCATTCTCTCACGCCATCCTGAATCGCCACCGCAGCAACTGGAACTCGAAATTCTCGAATCTGTCGCATTGGGTGACATACAACACGTACAGCAACTGATTTGCTCGTGTCAGGCACTGGGTGTCAAGTTTTCGCTGGATGACTTCGGCACGGGTTATTCTTCACTCAGCTACCTCAAACGGCTGCCAGTCGACACACTCAAAATTGACCAGTCCTTTGTGCGCGACATGCTTGATGATACCGACGACTTAGCAATGATTGAAGCGGTGATCAACCTGGCATCAGCATTTAACCGTGCGCTGATTGCCGAAGGCGTAGAAACGGCAGAGCACGGTGTCATACTAATACGATTGGGTTGTGATATCGGCCAAGGCTATGGCATTGCTCGCCCCATGCCAGCGGCTCAAGTGCTGGACTGGGCAGCACAATTCACTCCTGACCCGAAATGGCGCCAGTGGGCCAGCGCGCAAAAATGGGATATCAGCGACTTTCCGCTACTGGTAGCCGAGCATGATCACCTGGCTTGGATCAAGCAGGTGCTTGACACCGTGGCGAACCGAGCACCATTGTCACTCACTCATGCGCAACTAACCAACCATCATCTGTGCCGTTTTGGCCTCTGGTATTACAGTCGCGGCCAAGCACGTTATGGGCATTTATCCGAATTCACCTCGCTTGAACCGATTCACGCCGAGGTTCACCACACCGGTACACAAATCATTCACCTGTACAGCACCGGCCAGCAGGCTGCGGCCCAGGTGCTCTGCCATACCTTGCTGACATTGAAAAATAACATCGTAGACCTTCTATCTGCATTGCACCGCGTAGCGTTAACCGAAAATGAAGCCGAACTTCGCATTTCGCATGACCCGGTAGATAGTTTGTAAGCCGCATTGAGTCAGCGCAATCCGACAAACAACGTGCGGAGATTTACATGCTTGTCTCGCGCTTATCCCTGTGTAAAAAGACCATTTTTTCGTGTAACGTGTGGCCTCTTTTTAATTTTGGAGTGACCGCATGAGTCATTTTCAACGGCATGTATTTTTTTGTACCAATCAGCGTGCGGGGGGTGAATCCTGCTGCAACAACTTAAACGCGAGCGAATTACGCAGCTATGCCAAAGACCGCATCAAGACCTTGGGAAACTCGCTACCTGGTACTACCCGTATCAATAGCGCAGGCTGTCTTGATCGCTGCGAACTCGGGCCAGTTCTGGTCATCTACCCGGAAGCCGTCTGGTACACCTATGTGGATAAAGAAGATATCGATGAAATTATTGATCAGCATTTAGTGCGCGGCCACGTGGTTGAACGCCTGAAGGTGTAAACATGGCGCAACCGCTTTTGCAAACCCTGCTGATTGATGGCCCGGATGGAAAAATTGAACTGTTTGTTGATCTACCCGCAGATGACACTCAGCCAAGTGGCATTGCGCTGATTGGCCATCCGCATCCGCTGTTTGGCGGCACTGCTGACAATAAAGTTGTCACCACCTTGGCACGCAGTTTTCGTAGCCGGGGTTGCGTTGTGCTACGACCGAGTTTTCGCGGTATAGGTGGCTCACAAGGCATGCATGATCATGGCGATAAAGAAACCGACGATCTGCTCGCCGTACTCAGCTGGGCACAACAGCAATGGGGTGAGCTTCCCGTCACGCTGGCCGGGTTTTCTTTCGGTGCGTATGTGGTGGCGCGTGTCGCCAAAAAGCTGGCCGATGCCCAACACGAGGCGCGCTGGCTGGTTTTGGTCGGCACTGCGGCAGGTTATATCGAAGGCGCGCGCAACTATGCCACCGAAGCCGTCGCCCCCGGCACCCTGGTCATCCACGGTGCGATAGACACAACCGTGCCGCTGGCGAATGTACTCGCCTGGGCCGAACCTCTGGAACTGCCCGTGGTGGTGGTGCCAGGTGCGGATCACTTTTTTCATCGCAAGCTACATATCCTGCAAGACATTGTGCGTCGCGCATGGCCCGCATGAGCGCGATCAACCACGGTGTGCCGTTAAGCGTACACCAGTTGCACAAATCGTATGCAGGAAAAGAGGTCGTCAATGGCTTAAGTTTTACCCTGCAGCGTGGTGAATGTTATGGCCTGCTTGGTCCCAACGGCGCAGGCAAAACCACCACCTTACGCTGTTGCCTGGGGCTTACTGCGCCGGATGCCGGCGAGATTTGGCTAGTGGGCTTTCCCGTTCCCGAACACGCGCGCGAAGCACGCATGAAAATTGGCGTCGTGCCGCAATTTGACAACCTGGACCCGGACTTTACCGCCGCTGAAAATCTACTGGTTTATGGCCGTTACTTTGGTCTGCCGGATGCCGTACTGCGCCCGAAAATTCCTGTGCTGCTTGAGTTTGCCGGACTGGGTGGCAAAGAAAACGCCAATATCCGTGAGCTGTCTGGTGGCATGAAGCGACGACTGACGCTAGCCCGTGCACTGATCAACGATCCCGACGTACTGGTGCTGGATGAGCCCACCACGGGCCTTGACCCACAAGCGCGACACCTGATCTGGCAGCGCCTGAAACAACTCCTCACCCAGGGCAAAACCATTTTGCTCACCACGCATTTCATGGACGAAGCCGAGCGCCTGTGCGACCGACTAGCCATTATCGATAACGGCCGTTTGATCAGCGAAGGCGCGCCGCGCGAGCTGATTCGCCAGCACATTGAAGCCCAGGTGGTCGAAGTGTATGGTGAAGATGCTCCCGGCTGGGCGGCAACCGAAGCACAGGCTTTTTCACATCGGGTGGAAATCAGCGGCGAGACGGCCTTTTGTTATGTTGCTGAGGCCGCGCCCTTGCTCACCCATCTGGCAGCACGCCCCGCGCTGCGCACATTGCACCGACCCGCCAGCCTGGAAGATGTTTTTCTCAAGCTCACCGGGCGTGATTTGCGCGACTGATAAAGCGTCATGCCGTGTTACCCGCGCCGACTTTTGCACAAATCGCCGCTCAAAACAATCCAGCACCCGCGATCACCACGCCATAACGCGCCGCTTTGCCCACGACCATCCACAATGCACTAGGCATCCAGGGCAGCCGTAGCCAGCCTGCGGCCGCGCACAGCGCATCGCCGATCACCGGCGCCCAGGCCAGAATCAATACCGGCACACCCCAGCGGCGTACCAGCGCCAATCGATTAAGGTCTTTGGGCTCTGGCAGCGCACGCGCCATCCAGTAAGTCGTCACGCCGCCCAGCGTATTGCCGATGGTCGCCAGCACAAAAGCTTCAAGGGTTTGCGCGGGATGAAATTTCACAAAAGCGAGCAGCGCGAGTTCCGAGCCACCAGGCAACAACGTAGCAGAAAGAAAGGAAACAAAAAAAAGACCAGCCAAGCCAGCCTCTGACGTGAAAGAAAAATCCATGCCGCATGTTACCCTTTGTACTTTCTTACCGCCTCGCGGATGTTCCCCGCATGACTGTGCACACCATGGATTACCTGAAAAAAATTCTCAATGCCCGCGTCTATGATGTCGCGGTAGAA
>WOZP01000137.1 GCA_011620215.1 Rugosibacter sp. | reverse complement strand
TTCTCAACTTCATGCACCGCACGTCTAACCCGCCGATTCCGAATATCACCCCGAACCCTTCGGCGCTGTATCGTGGCACTTATGTCAAGGTATTCGAGCCACTGGATCTGAAAAATACCCAATTGTTGCTGCAAGCTTATGAAGATGATACCAAGCGTACGGATGCTTATCTGTACCTGGGCTTCCAGCGCCGCGTACGCCGCTTGGCCACGGGCCAGACGACTGACTCGTTCCTCGGGTCTGATCTGATGATCGAAGACTTCGAAGGCTACAACGGCCGCGTATCGGATTACAAGTGGAAGTTTATCGAAACCAAAAATGCGTTGATGCCGTATTACAAACATACCCAGATGAAGATGGATCCTAACTTCAAGGATCCGGATGGTTATGGCTATATCGGGGCGACCGGCAAGGGCAAATGTATGCCGGATGTAACCTGGCAGTTGCGCAAGGTGCATGTGCTCGAAGGCCAGCCAGTGGATACGGGGCACCCCATCAGCAAGCGGGTTATTTATCTTGATGCTCAGATCATGACCCCGTCGATTTCGACCGTATATGATCGCAAGGGTGATGTCTGGAAAGCATTTACGATTGGCAAGGCGCACCCCGATTTCCATTTGCCGATCAACAAAGGGTCCGGTATTCCGCTGGATGATTCAGGCTCCATGGTCGATTTGCAATCCAACCACTGCACCATGATTCGTTTCCGCGGTGAGATTGATCCGGCCAAAAATCCGGCAACCATTTTCCAAGTGCAGAATCTGCGCGGTGGAGACTAATCGTTCAAGAGCTTGTATTCAAACGGGAGCGTGAGCTCCCGTTTTTTTCTTATAAAAACCAGACAGTCAGAGAGGACATTGATCGTGACACAATTAACCCATGAGGAAGCTATCAAGCGCGCGGAATATGTCGGCCAGATCGCTGGAGCCGAATTGTTCGAAGCCGACCGCCGAGGTGGCTATTCGACAAAATTGAAAGACGCGATTCACGAAATGCAATTGCATCGTCTGATGCGCCCCAAGCGGTATGGCGGCTTTGGTATGACACACCGCACTTTTTCAGAGGTGGTGCGCACCATTGCCCAGCACAGCGTTTCCGGTGCTTGGGTGACGTATTTCATGCCCTTGCATGAAACCTGGATTGCGCTATTGCCCCCCAAGGGCCGCGAGGAGATCTTCAGCGAGGATAAATTTGTTGCGGATATTTTCTTTCCCATTGGCAAGGTTGACTATGTCGACGGTGGCGTGCGCTTGAGTGGCCAGTGGAACTGGGGAAGCGGCATTGATTTTTGCGAGTGGATCGGTCTGGGTGCAATTGTGGATGTCCCGGGCACTGATTGCGGCCCGCAACCTTGTCTGGTGACTGTGCGTGTTTCCGAAGGCGAAGTCATTCAAAACTGGGATACGTTTGGTCTGCGTGGAACAGGGAGCAAAGGCATCAAGGTGCAAGATGTGTTCGTACCCTGGCATCGCGTATTGCCGGTGGGCAGTGCCAAAGGCAGTGTGACGCCGATCGGTGGCGAATACGACGCCGACGAGTCGGTTTATCGCGTGCCCTTTATGCCAGCTTTCGCGCTGGGGTTTAATTCGGTGTGTATTGGCGCCATGCAGCGCTTGCATAAAGAGTTGCATAGCCGCATCAAGGCGCGTCAGCGCGTGGTATTGGGTGGGCAGGAATGGGAATCCCCCGTGGCACAGCGCAATCTGGGCGAGGTGACCACCTGGATCGAGCAAGCAGAAGCGTTACATGAACGTTATATGCAGCAGCTTGAAGACTGGCGCATCGCAGGCACGACATCCGCCTCGCCTGTAGAAGAAAACCGTCTGGCTGCCTGGCGTTCATCCATTGCTAAAACAGCGGCTCAGGTGGGTTTTCGCACCCTGGAGTTATTGGGTGGGGCGGCGACTTACAAAGGCGATATCGTGGAAGTCTTTGCCCGTGATCTGATGATGGTTTCCATTCATGTGACGCAAATTTATGAGGACCACATGATGTATTACGGCCGTACGCAATATGGCTTGAGTGGACATCCGCTAGGCTGATAAAAAAGGGGCGGTTATCGCCCCTTTTTGTTTTGCGTTAAAAACTTATTAAGAGGAGAAAATGAGTGCCCTTACCCATGAGGAAGTCATCAAGCGAGCAGAATATATTGGCTAGGTTGCTGAAGCTGAATTATTCGAAACCGATCGCCGTGGCGGCTATTCCAGCAAACTGAAAGACGCGATTCACGAAACGTAACTCCTCGACTGTCGCGTCACAGCGTTTCCGGTGGTTGGGTCACTTTTTTCATGCCGCTGCACGAACTTGGGCTGCGTTATTGCCACCACAAGGCCGCGAGGAGATTTTCAGCGAGGATCATTTTTTTGCAGATGCGTTCTTCCTGCACTGTGACGTACACCGAAGGGGGTGTGGTGCTTAGCTGGTAGTGAAACTGGGGCAGTGATATTGATTTTTGTGAATGGATTGACTGGGGTGCGATTGCGAGTTTGCCAAACTTGATCTTGCAGCGTGGGAGCATATTCACTCAATTAATACACGTGGTCCATTTCTCGTCGCCAAACATGCCTTGCAAAGCATGTGCGTGGGGGATTACCGGGGCGGCGGTGCGATTATTCTGATCGACGGTGGCTATACAGCGCAATAAATAACGGATAGGTCGCCTCTCGAGGGCATTGTCATCCGATCCAACGGACTTTCTTAACCGGTTAAAGGGCTTGTCGCGGAGTGATCATTGTGGGGAGGGGAGGGCTAGCCACTATAATCCGATTTTGTCTTTGAGCCGGTGATTCGGATATGCGCTATCTTATATTTCTGTTGGCTTGCCTGCCGTGGGTTGTCAGCCTGGCACAAACGCCTGCGGTGCCAGCCGCTCCGGTTACCATTCCCATACCTACCTTGAGCGCGCGCGCGTGGGTATTGATTGACTACGCTACTGGGCAAGTGTTGGCTGAACATAATGCGGAGCAGAGGCTTGAACCTGCCTCGTTGACCAAGATGATGACCACGTATCTGGTCGCCGAAGCACTGGCGGACAAGCGGTTGTCACTCCAGCAGCCCGTGGTTGTTTCCGAACGGGCCTGGCGCACGCAAGGCTCACGCAGCTTTGTGCCCGTCAATGGACAAGTACTGGTGGATGATCTGCTCAAAGGTATGGTGATTCAGTCAGGCAACGATGCCGCTGTCGCTTTGGCGGAAGCTGTTGGCGGCAGTGAGCCGGCGTTCGCCATCATGATGAATCAGACAGCGCAGCGGTTAGGCTTGAAAGACACGAATTTCCTGAATGCCAGCGGTTTTTTTGACGGCGCCCAGCCCACGCATTACTCTACCGCTCACGATATGGCGCGGCTAGCCGCAGCGCTGGTGCGAGAGCACCCCGAAATACATCGCCTGCATGCGATAAAGGAATATACCTACGCGGGTATCCGTCAGTACAACCGGAATCGCCTGTTATGGGCTGATCCCACGGTTGATGGTTTGAAAACAGGTCATTCGAATGCGGCGGGTTATTGTTTGGTCGCCACTTCGCTGCGCGCGCCGCGCCGATTGATATCTGTCGTGTTAGGCGCACCTTCGGATGAGGCCCGTGCGCGTGATTCGCTCAATTTGCTGAACTGGGGTTACATGGCGTTTGATGCAATCAAAGTGTATGGCAAAGGCCAAACGGTCTCGCAGTTCAAAGTATTCAAGGGCGCGCAAAATACGGTTAAGGTGGGCGTCACGGAAGACTTGATTATTTCTTTGCCACGCGGGATGGCGGCTAAGCTCACCACGCGGCTTGAGAGCCGCCAGCCTTTGCTGGGCCCGGTACATCTTGGAACAAAAGTCGGCACGCTCAAGCTCACCTTGGGTGGGCAAGCGTGGGGCGAGTATCCCGTGGTCGCGCTGGAAGAGGTCCCGTTAGCAGGCTTCTTTGGCCGACTGTGGGACACCTTGGTGCTCTGGTTCCGGTGAGCACCTTGCTGTATCTGAACGGTCAGTGGTTGGCACCGGAAGATGCGCAGGTTTCGGTGATGGACCGCGGTTTTCTGTTCGGCGATGGCGTGTATGAAGTCATTCCGGTGTATTCGCGCCACCCATTCCGTCTTGACGAGCATTTAGGTCGTCTCGGCCGCAGCCTCGCTGCGATACAGCTAGATAATCCGCACACCCAGGCCGAGTGGACAGCATTGGTGCGTCGCCTTGTCGCCACTGCGGAATGGGATGACCAGTCAATTTACATTCAAGTCACACGCGGGCCGATGGCGGTACGCAATCACGTCTTTCCCCAAGTACCTGTGCCGACGGTATTACTGTTCGCCGAGCCGATGAATATGCCCAGCGCAGCGCAAGTCAGCGCAGGTGTGGCGGCGGTTTCTGCGGCGGATATCCGCTGGTTGCGATGTGATATCAAGTCAACCTCATTGCTGGCGAATTGCCTGTTGCGCCAGCAATCCGTGATGGCAGGCTGTGCCGAGACCGTGTTGTTTCGCGATGGATTCTTGACCGAAGGTGCCGCTTCATCGATTTTTGTGGTGCGCAACGGTGTGCTGCTCGTCCCGATGAAAAATCATCTCATGCTGCCGGGCATTACTTATGACGTGTTGCTTGAGCTTGCCGCAGTAAACGGGGTACCGGTTGAGGTACGCGATATTACCGAAGCCGAGACGCGCGCGGCGGATGAATTATGGCTGGCTTCATCAACGCGCGAAGTGCTGCCGATTGTTCAGCTGGACGGGGTAAAAGTCGGCGCTGGCGATACGGCAACCGGCACCCCGGGGCCAGTGTTTGTTGCCATGTATGGCTGGTATCAAGAATACAAAACACGAGTGATGCGGCATGGATAAGCCGACATTGATCGATTTTCCCTGTGATTTTCCACTCAAGATCATGGGTGCGCACGTGGATGATTTTGCGCAGACCATCGCTTCTGTGGTGATCAGACATGCACCCGAATTTGACGCTGCCACGATGACGATGCGCCCTTCGCGCGCGGGCAATTATCTTGCGCTCACTTGTACCGTGCGCGCCACATCGCAAGCCCAACTGGATGCGTTATATCGCGAACTCAGTGCGCATTCGATGGTCAAGGTGGTGTTGTGATTGTGCGCACTCTGGGCCGTGTGGCGTATACGCCCACATTCGCCGCCATGCAAGAGTTTACCGCTACGCGCATGCCCGATACATCCGATGAAATCTGGCTGTGCGAGCATCCACCAGTATTCACCCAGGGACTGTCAGGCAAGGCTGAGCATCTGCTACAAGACATTGGCATTCCGGTAGTGCAGATTGATCGAGGTGGACAGATTACCTATCATGGTCCTGGCCAGGTGGTGGCCTACCTGCTATTCGATCTGCGTCGTCGGCAATTCAAGGTGCGTGAATTCGTGCAGCGTATCGAGCAGGCAGTGATCGAGGTGTTGGCCGGCTATGGCGTCCATGCCGCACGTTTGGCGGGTGCGCCTGGGGTGTACGTCCAGGGGGCGAAGATTGCCGCCTTGGGTTTGCGGATCAAAGGCGGTTGCAGTTATCATGGTGTGGCGCTGAACGTGAATGTGGATTTGGCGCCCTATCAGGCAATCAACCCTTGCGGTTATGCGGGCATGCAGGTGACGCGCTTGAGTGATCTGGTCAAGACAGGCGATACTCTCACTATCACGCAAGTCGGCTCACAGCTGGCTCAAGCGTTGATGCAGCAATTGGAAACTTGAAAACTCATGACTGTTAAACAAAAAGGCGCAGCGAAAACCGCTCGCATCCCGATCAAGATTATTCCGGTCGCCACGGCGCTGAAAAAACCCGACTGGATTCGCGTCAAGGCAGGTAATTCAGCCACGCGCTTTGGCGAGATCAAACAGATTTTGCGTGAACATCAATTGCATACTGTGTGCGAAGAAGCGTCCTGCCCCAACATCGGCGAGTGCTTTGGCAATGGCACAGCGACCTTCATGATCCTCGGCGATTTATGCACACGGCGTTGCCCGTTTTGCGATGTCGGGCACGGTAAACCGCTTCCGCCGGAGGTTGACGAGCCGCTCAAACTCGCCCAGACCATCGCCGCGATGAAGTTGAATTATGTGGTGATTACCAGTGTCGACCGTGATGATTTACGTGATGGCGGCGCACAGCATTTTGTTGATTGCATCACGCAGATTCGCGCGCTGTCGCCGCGCACCAGAATAGAAGTGCTGGTGCCGGATTTTCGTGGTCGGCTGGATCTTGCCATCGACATCCTCGGCACCCAACCGCCGGACATCATGAATCACAACATGGAAACCGTGCCGCGCCTGTACAAGCAAGCCAGGCCCGGTGCCGACTATGCGCACTCGCTGCGCCTGTTGCAGGAATTCAAACAACGTCATCCGCATGTTCCCTCCAAATCCGGTCTCATGGTGGGCCTGGGCGAGAGTGACGAAGAAATTCTCGCCACGATGCGCGACATGCGTGACCACGGTGTCGAGATGCTCACGCTTGGTCAATACCTCGCGCCTTCAGGCCATCACTTGCCCGTCATGCGCTATGTGCATCCCGATACCTTTGTCTTATTCGAGCAGGCCGCGACAGCCATGGGTTTTACACATGCTGCTTGCGGGCCGATGGTGCGTTCTAGCTATCACGCCGACAGCCAGGCTCACGCCGCTGGCGCGATTTAAAAAGTCGGCGCTGGTGATACGGTAACTGCGCCGCGACTTTTGTCATGCATACGCTGAACGCCGCGCAACAAGCCGCTGTATCGTATGTCGATGGTCCGCTCTTGGTATTAGCCGGGGCGGGCTCGGGCAAGACGCGTGTCATCACGCAGAAAATTGCCTACCTCATCCGCGATTACGGCATTGCGCCATCACACATCACGGCGATTACTTTCACCAACAAGGCCGCAAAAGAAATGCAGGCGCGCGCTAAAAATCTGCTCGGCGAGCGCGGCAAAGGAGTAATCATCAGCACGTTTCACTCGCTGGGTGTGCGCATTTTGCGGCAAGAAGCCAATGCACTCGGGTTAAAGCCAGGTTTTTCCATTCTTGACGGCGCGGATGCCACCGGATTATTGCAAGAGTTGTCAGGCGGTGTGGATAAAGCGCAATTGCGCTTGTTGCAGTCGCGTATTTCGTTATGGAAAAATGCACTCATTGATCCTGATGCCGCCATAACGCTTGCCACAGATGGGCTGGAAAGTAGCGCGGCGCAGTTGTATGTTGATTATGAACGTGCTTTACGGGCGTATCAGGCAGTTGATTTTGATGATCTGATTCGCTTGCCTGTCGCGTTGTTTTCCACGCAAGAAGAGGTGGCTGAGCGTTGGCGAAAGCGGCTATGGCATCTGCTCATTGATGAATATCAAGATACCAATCGCGGCCAGTATCGGCTGGTGCAATTACTCACCCAGGGGCGCGACGCATTCACCGCAGTGGGTGATGATGATCAGTCCATCTATGCCTGGCGCGGTGCCGATAGTGAAAATCTGCGCTTGTTAAAAGCCGATTATCCGCGCCTGAAAGTGGTGATGCTGGAACAAAATTATCGTTCGACATCGCGCATCCTGGATGCGGCCAATCAGCTGATTTCGCACAATCCGAAGTTATTCGAAAAAAAACTGTGGTCAGAGCATGGGCAGGGCGAAGCCATCCACATTCAAACCTGTCGTGATGGCGACCATGAAGCCGAATGGGTCGTTTCTCGTCTCTCCGCACACCGCTTTGAACGGCGTACCCAGTTTTCTGATTACGCGATTTTATATCGTGGCAATTATCAGGCACGTGCTTTTGAACAACAGCTGCGTGCGCAACGCATTCCGTATGTGATTTCTGGCGGACAGTCTTTTTTTGAGCGCACCGAGATCAAAGACATCATTGCCTATTTACGCCTGCTCACCAATCAGGAGGATGATCCCGCGTTTATTCGCGCGGTGACAACGCCTAAGCGGGGCATTGGCGGCTCAACGCTGGAAGCCTTGGGTCTTGCCGCCGGCAGACGACGTCAAAGCCTGTTTGCAACGCTGCTTTCACCAGTACTGGGCGATGATCTGCCGGTGCGTCAACACACCGCGTTACGTGAGTTTTCCGGGTTTATTCAGCGCATGGAAGAACGCGCGAAAAACGAGCCTGCAGGCACCCTGCTCACCGCAATTATCGATGCCATCGGGTATGAAACGTGGTTGTTTGGCTCACTCGACGTGCGCGATGCTGAAACCCGCTGGGCGAATGTGTGTGACTTTGTGCAGTGGATCGGGAGGAAGGGCGAGGTAGAAAATAAAACCTTGCTTGAATTAGCGCAAAGTGTCGCATTGTTATCCATGTTGGATAATGGGGCAGAAGAAAGTAACGCCGTTCAACTCGCCACGCTGCATGCCGTCAAAGGGCTGGAGTTTCGGCACGTGTTTCTCGCGGGTATTGAAGAGGGCTTGTTGCCGCATCGTGATTCGCTCGACCCCGCGCGACTGGAAGAGGAGCGACGCCTGATGTATGTCGGCCTGACACGTGCCCAAGCCAGCTTGACCATCAGTTGGTGTGAGCGTCGCAAACAAGGCAAGACATGGATGATGCGCGAGCCGTCAAGGTTTATCGCCGAGATGGGTTCGATTGCGCTGAGCACTGCAGCGCAGGGTGTATTGGTGCCCGATACAACGACAGCCATCGCACGTGCTGCAGGGTTGCGCGCGATGCTGGCCGGAAAATGATTAAGGCCGCGAACTTCGGCCTTAATCATTTATTCGAACAATGCCGGCCTGATTGCGCTTTGGGGCTGGGTAAGTTACTTCGCCGCAGGCTCTTTCAAGCTGCCACCCGATTTGTTTGCCATATAGACAATCGCATGCGCGAGCTCGGTTTCGGTCGCATCAGACCCGCCCTTGGGCGGCATGGCATTTTTACCCAAGATAGCTGACTTGAGTAGCCCGCTCAGCCCAAGCTTCAAACGAGGCGCCCAGGCAGTATTGTCGCCAAGCTTTGGCGCGCCCGCCGCGCCTGTTGAATGGCAAGCGGTGCAGGTAGCTTGATACAGCTGCTCGCCGGTACGCTCAACACCAGTGCCGCCAGACGCCGCCGCAATGCTCACTTGAGCTACAGGCAAGATGCGCTGATTCACAGCCTCTTCGTCAACTACCTCTTGCCGATGCATAAGGCTAATCGCCGTGATAAGGGCAATCGCTACGGTGACGATCGTCGTCACGATAAGATAAATAAAACCGCGAAGCGTATCGTTTTCCATGGGTAAACTTTCAAAAATGATGAAGGCGAGGCTCGAATTATAATGGATACTGTGCTTGACGATGGACGCCAACACGCGAACGCGCTATGCTACGCCCCCTGCGCCTGTAGCTCAGATGGATAGAGTACTGCCCTCCGAAGGCAGGGGTCGCACGTTCGAATCGTGTCAGGCGCACCAATCACCATCGATATTTCCGATGGTTTGTCTGGAGTTTTTTAAAGCGCTAGCGCAGATTGATCGGGGGGCGCGATGACCATCCTCTCTTCTGCCCTGCCTTATCCCGACTTGAAAAGAAGATCATGATTCTTTGTCTCGATGCAGGGAATACGCGGCTAAAGTGTGGTCTGCATGATGGTCAAAACTGGCGCATGCAGCGGGCTTTTGGCTATGATGCCTTGCCGGAGTTGGCGAGCTTACTTTTATTGCTATCTACCGAATCGCAGATCCCGGTGCTCAGGCAGATAATTGCATGTAATGTTGCCGGTGCAGCCGTCCGGCTGCAAATTGAACAGAGCGCGCAACAACTGGCGATTCCCCTGACTTGGCTGGAAAGCACAGCGACTTGCTGTGGTGTGCGCAATGGCTATGATTCTCCCACCCAGCTTGGGGCTGACCGTTGGGCAGGGTTGATTGCTACGCGGGCGTTATCAATTGGGGTATCAATCGTGGTGCAGGCAGGCACGGCAACGACTATTGATTTACTCGACGCAGAAGGCGTGTTTCGCGGCGGGCTTATTCTGCCAGGCTTGGCACTGATGCATCGAGCATTAGCAAAAAACACTGATCAGTTGAGCGATGTAAGTGGTCACTTTAGCGAGTTGCCAAAAAATACAAATGACGCAATTACTAGTGGGGCGCTGTACGCCACGTTGGGGGCGATTGAGAAAATGCGAGGCTTGCACGGCGCAGCCCAATGCATTTTATCGGGTGGTGCTGCGGCTGATTTGCTGCCCCATCTTGCTGCGCCGATACGCCAGATAGAGTATCTGGTTCTGGAAGG
>WOZP01000214.1:6739-10229 GCA_011620215.1 Rugosibacter sp. | reverse complement strand
TAGTTGTTTAGTCCCACAGTGTGCTTTCAGGAGTGGATAAAGCAACCCCACAGACGGTCCCTCATGTGATGACAGGAATTGCAACGCTGACCTTCCGGTCAGCGTTGCAATTCCTGTTTTGAGACCGTCATCGTATTTATTAAAACTCTTCCCAATCCTCGTTGTTCGAAGTCTTCGGCGGCGACACTTTGCCACGTGTCGGCAGCTTCGCCGCTGTTACAGCACGTGTTGCATTCAGTCGGGGGGATGCCACCGCAACGGGTGACGAAGGCGCCCTACGCGCTATGACGGATGATGCAGTCGATAACTTGAACACCGAGACTGACTCGAGAAGCCCTTGCGCCTGCTCTTCCAGTGATTCTGCAGCAGCCGCTGCTTGTTCCACCAGGGCAGCGTTTTGCTGCGTCACTTCATCCATCTGTGTCACTGCCTGGTTCACTTGATCGATGCCAGCGCTCTGTTCCACGGAAGCCGCCGTAATTTCAGCCATGATGTCAGTGACGCGTTTCACTGAGGTGACGATTTCTTCCATTGTCTTGCCGG
Organism: Rugosibacter sp.; assembly: GCA_011620215.1. GTDB lineage: Bacteria > Pseudomonadota > Gammaproteobacteria > Burkholderiales > Rhodocyclaceae > Rugosibacter. The sequence goes on along the minus strand of WOZP01000214.1, from coordinate 9,686 downwards.
CCTCTTCGACCAACTTCGTACCACCATCAACTTTTTCTACCGAGTTCGAAATCAACTGCTGAATTTCCTTGGCGGCGGCAGCTGATCGCTGTGCCAGATTACGCACTTCTGCTGCGACCACTGCGAATCCGCGACCTTGCTCACCCGCACGCGCCGCTTCTACAGCAGCGTTCAAGGCGAGGATGTTTGTCTGAAAGGCAATGCCATCGATGACACTGATAATATCAACGATCTTGCGCGAGCTCTCATTAATGGCCGACATGGTGGTGACCACCTCACCCACCACAGTACCGCCCTTGACCGCAACGACAGAGGCTGCCGCTGCCATCTGGTTGGCCTGTTTGGCATTCTCCGCATTCTGTTTCACTGTTGATGCCAACTCCTCCATGCTGGAAGCGGTTTCTTCCAATGAAGAAGCCTGCTCTTCAGTACGCTGCGAGAGATCCATGTTACCCGCAGCAATTTCCTTGGCGCCGGTATTGATGGAGTCAGTTGCACTGCGAATTTGCTCGACCAAACTGCGCAGGTTTTCTACTGTTGCGTTGGAATCGTTCTTGAGTTGCCCGAAAGTGCCGAAGTACTCGTTGGAGATCGTTTCGGTGAGGTCGCCTTTTGCGAGCGCATTCAGCACGCGCTGAATCTCACTAAGCGCGGACTCACTGGTTGCCATCAATTTGTTCATGCCTTCTGTCAGGTTACGCAAGAAACCTTCTTTGCCTTCAAGACCAAGACGGATAGTGAAGTCACCCATGACAGCGGCATCCACCAGGCCAGCGACTTCTTTCTCAACAGCCACCTCGGCCGTGCGGTTATTCCATTCCACGACGCTGCCCAAGCGCTCGCCCTTCTCGTTGATCACCGGGTTCGCAGAAAGGGCAAAAGTAAGCGGACCAACGTTAATCTGCGTCTTGTAGTTGCTGGTAAAAGTGGCCAACAGATTTTTCTGATGTGACGGGTTCTTGTGGAACTGATCGATGTTGCTACCTTGCAAGGTGGCAGCGCTAAAACCTGGCAGAGCCTTGCGCATCTCTGCCTCGGCATGGCTCATCATGGTGGCGATAGATTTGTTCATATAGATAATGTTGCGGTCGTTGTCAGCAATCATGACACTGGTCGCCACGTTATCCAGCGCAATCTTGATGCGTAGATTTTCGTCTGCAATACGTTTGGCTTCGATGATATCGAAACCCAGTTTGACCTGCATCGCTTTCAACGCCATCAATACCTTGCTGATTTCATCCTGGCCGACAATATCGATAGGTGTGTCATATTTGCCATCCGATATCTTTTTGAACACGTCGATCGCTTGCTCCAGCGGTCGGGTGATAGAGCGAATCAAAAGGATTCCCAGCCAGAGCAGGAGGACAACCGATACGCCCAACGCACCAAAAGCGATCAGGCGGGATTGTTCATAGCGTTTGATGCCCGCTTTGTATTCAGCCTCTGCAATATCAAATTGCAGCTTGACCAATGCGCTCAAATCATTTTCGGCAACTGCAGAGAGCTCTCGTGCCTTAACCGCCAGGGTTTTTGTTGCCTCATAATCGTTCGCGAGCAGTGTTGCCGTCGCCGGCACCAACGATTCGCTGACAAACTTGCCACGACTTTCGGCAAATTTTTCCGCCAGCGTCTTTTCTTCCGGTGTCAAGTAGGTTGCCATGTAGGCCTTCCACAACTCATTAATATCCGCAATATTTTTACGAATGCGCTCACCCGATGCGTTAGCAAGTGTCTGATCCATCTCGATACCCGGCTGGTTATCGGTTGTGGCTATTCTCACTTCGCTGAGCGCCGCCCTCAAGTTCAATCGGTTGTCCAACATGAGGTTGGAAATTTTAGCCAGATCTTTCACTGGCACCATGCGATCCTCATAGACAGTGCGCAGACTTTCTGTCGATTGAGACAACCCGACGATGCCCAGTATGGCCATTAAAAATGCAATCAGCACTGCTAAACCGATGATGCCACCCAAGCGCTTGCCAACATTGAGCTTCATGAACATGTTTTTGACCCTCCCTAAGAGATTATTTTTAACAACCTTGCCTCCACTGATACACAGCCCCTTGGCACGGCCCTCCTTGAACATCCGGTAGGCGCCTTCTGCTGCTTCGATTTGCCGACGGTCAGGCTTGCTACGCACTGATACGTAACCGGCTATCCGGCCGTCTTCCACGATGGGTGCCACATTGGCGACAACCCAGTAAAAATCGCCATTTTTACAGCGGTTTTTAACAAGACCAGTCCAGGGACGGCCCGCCTTGAGGTTTTCCCATAAGTCGGCGAAGGCCTCCGGCGGCATATCAGGATGCCGCACGATATTATGGTTTTGACCGATCAATTCCGATTGACTAAAGCCGCTAATTTCGACAAAGTCACGATTGACGTAGGTAATAATACCTTTCATGTCCGTTTTGGTAAGTATGATGCTTCCTTCACGAAGCTGTACTTCGTGACTGGTCACTGGCATGTTGATTTTCATTGTTCTAACATTTTTCCCTAATTATTCGGTCACAGTATCCATGAGCGCCATTTCCTGGCTGGTCATCAGACGTTCAATATCCACCAGAATCAGCATCCGGTTTTCCACGGCACCCAGCCCGACCAGAAACCGGGTGTCAATGGAAGAAACCAGATCAGGCACAGGGCGTATTTGAGATGCATCCAAGGCGATCACATCCGAGACACCATCCACCACGATGCCCATGACGCGGCCACCCAGGTTGAGAATGATGACCACCGTAAACTCGTTGTATTCGATATTGCCCAGCTTGAATTTGATGCGTAGATCAACAATCGGCACGATGATGCCACGCAGGTTAACAACGCCCTTGATAAACTCGGGCGAATTGGCAATATGGGTTACCGCATCATAGCCACGAATTTCCTGCACCTTGAGTATTTCGATTCCATACTCTTCGGCCCCCAGCGTGAACGTAAGGAACTCATT
>WOZP01000214.1:2299-6639 GCA_011620215.1 Rugosibacter sp. | reverse complement strand
TACTGACCGTACCACCGCACCCACATCAATAATCAGCGCCACCCTGCCATCACCCATGATCGTTGCCCCGGATATTCCATCGACCTTGCGGTAATTGGTCTCCAGGCTTTTGATAACTACCTGATGCTGGCCGAGCAGCCGGTCTACAAACAAGGCTTTCTTGACGCCATCCGACTCCAGAATCACCATAATCCCACGCTCTATAACGACGGCTTCGGTCGAAATATTAAGGAGTTCATGTAGCCTGACGACAGGCACATATTCGCCACGCACCTGAACTACCATACCTTGACTGCCTATCGACCTGACATCTTCTGCTCTGGGCTGCAACGATTCAACAATACTATTGAGCGGCACAATGAATGTCTGCTCACCGACGGCCACCGACAATCCGTCAAGTATCGCCAGCGTCAGCGGCAAACGAATGGACATGCGGGTGCCGATACCCAGCGTCGAATCAATTTCGACTCTGCCACCCAGTGCATGGATATTCCGCTTGACCACGTCCATACCGACACCGCGGCCAGAGACATCGGTGACCACCTCCGCCGTAGAAAATCCAGCTTCAAAAATCAACTGCCACACGTCCGAATCGCTCATGGTGTCATTTGTCACCAGACCGCGTTCGCGCGCCTTGGCAAGAATTTTTTCCCGGCTCAGACCGGCTCCATCGTCGCAAACCTCGATGACGATGTTTCCGCCCTGATGGGCTGCACGCAAAGTCAGTGTACCCAGTTCCGGCTTTCCTGCCGCTGCACGTTTTTCGGGCAGCTCAATGCCATGATCCACCGAGTTACGCACCAAGTGGGTGAGGGGATCGGAGATTTTTTCGATCAGCCCTTTGTCCAGCTCCGTTGTTTCGCCTTCCATCACCACCTGGATGCGTTTGCCAAGTTTTCCAGCCAAGTCTCGCACTAAGCGTGGGCAGCGGTTAAACACAGCAGATACGGGTGTCATACGCACCGACATGACGGATTCCTGAAGGTCGCGCGTGTTACGTTCCAGATCGGCCATGCATTTGAACAAACCCTGATAAAGGAGCGGGTCAAGTTGCGATGCTGACTGGGCAAGCATGGCCTGGGTAATGACCAGTTCCCCCATCTGGTTGATGAGTTGATCGACTTTCTCGATATTCACTCTAATTGAAAGCTGTTCACTTGAAGCACTGGTGGCAGCCTTATCGCTCTCGCGCCGCCCCGCACCGGTAACGGCTTCAAGATGATCGGTGGCACGACGCCCGGGATTATCCGGCTTCACTATCTCAGGTACTTCGAGGGGAATGATCGCCTGCATCAACTCAGAGAAAAACCCGTCATCCAAAGCAGCATCAGTCTGACCTGCAGTAGACGGCGGATATGTCTCCGCAACGACATCAATCTTCTCTGGGGGTAGCATGAAAGCCAGCGTGCCAAAAACCTCATCCTCACCCACGCCAGTTTCGATCAGCACGGAAATGCGCCCCGGTGTCGTTGCGGGTAACTCGGTAACAGTGCCAATAGTACGCAACTCGGCATAAATATCTTTTAGACTGAGCTGCGGCGATGAAAGCTCAGGAAAAGGAAAGCTTACTCGATAGCATGGATGCTTGACGTTTGCGATCGTGCTAGTTACCTTAGCCCCCGCCTTGGCAGCAGTCGGCTTGACAGTTGCCGATTCATCTGTCGCGGTCATGCTCTGCTGGTCAACAAAGCCTTTGATCTTCTGGCACAATGCCTCAATGGGCGGCGCTTCAGTCGTCGATTCCCCGCTATGACGAGCAAGCAACAACCTCGTCATATCCCCTGCCTCAAGCAGTACATCCAGCATTTCTGCTGTCAGCACGGTTTCATGCTTGCGCACTTTATCGAGCAGCGATTCGAGCTCATGCGTCAGATGTGTGAGGTCGGTGAAGCCAAACATGGCACCACCGCCCTTGATGGAATGTGCGGCACGAAATATGGCATTGAGGTCTTCATCTGACGGCGCACTCATGTCCATTGCCAACAGCAGTTGTTCCATGGTGGCTAAATGTTCACCCGCCTCTTCGAAAAACTCCTGGGTGAACTCGCTCAGGTCCATGGAGTTTTCATTATCAACACTATGCGGCTGAGACATTGCTTTTAACTCCTAGCCAATGAACTTCTTGACAACTTCGACCAACCGCGCCGGGTCGAATGGCTTGACCATCCAACCCGTGGCACCCGCTGCCTTGCCCTGTGCCTTGATCTCGTCACTCGATTCAGTGGTGAGTATCAGAATCGGAGTCGCCTTGTACTCGGGTAGCGCACGTAACGATCTGACCAGCGTCAGGCCATCCATCTGTCCCATGTTCTGGTCAGTCAGCACTAAATCCATATGCGCCAGCTTGGCTTTATCCAGCCCCTCCTGACCATCCTCGGCCTCTACGACCTCATACCCTGCGCCACACAGAATAAAACTGATCATCTTGCGTATGGATCGCGAATCGTCCACTGCCAGAATTCGTTTGTTCATTTCACCCCTCTTGTCTTTTCATCCATTCAGAACAAATCCACATCACCCATCTGCATATCGCGTGACATTACAGATTTTTTTCGCACATCTGCCCCTGCGTCCGGCACCGATACACCTTCCTCTGATTGCACCACCTCTCCAGTCTCAAGCGCCATGGCTGCCAGTCGCTGGACACCCTCTTTCGCATGCTCAAGCAATTGGTTCGCCATATCCTGAAACTGAAGTTGCAACAAAGAGGCATTGGTTCTTTCAGTGACCATTCGATACAGAGGCAATGATTGTTCATGCGCTTGTTCAGGCGTTTGTTCATGTGGCCCATCAGCCTGCCTGCCTGGCATTTCCTGGAGAGATGCGTCACAACCTCTTTGTAGCGCCAGTGTTTCCTCGATCAGCTTATCCACTGCCTCTTTCAGTAACTCCTGCGCATGCGTGATATCCCACTTGACTTCTGCACAACAGTCGCGGATAGCCGCTTTCTTCTGTTGTGCATCATTATTCATAGGGGATTTTCATAGGGAATTAATCCACACAAGCAAAACACGGCATCGCATCTTCCGGAAACATTTTCTAGAATCCAAGGCTTTCCAGCAGATCATCCACCTGATTTTGGCTAGTGACCACGTCACTGCGACCATCGGCATCGATAACCGGGCCGTTCATCAAACCTGCCGATGCATCCTTGCGCTTTTCCTGAGGAATATTATCCAGCAGGAGTTGCAACAACTCGCCTTCAAGTTTCTGGATGATTTCAGTGGTCTTCTTGATGACCTGTCCGGTCAGGTCTTGAAAATCCTGAGCCATCATGATTTCCATGAGTTGCGCACTGGTTGCAACAGTTTGCACTGGAACATCGCCAAGAAAGCCGCGGGTTCGCGTCACCAGTGCCTTGAACTCTTCTATGCCAAGCTCCTTTGCAAACAAGCGGTCCCACTGCACCGACAGCTCTGTAGCGCTATTGGCAAGAGACTCCTGAATGGGGTTCATCACATCGATGGCATTTAAGGTGCGATCCGCTGCCTGCTTGGTCATCGTAATCACGTAAGCCAACCGATCCCGCGCATCGGGAATAGCTGAAGCAGTTTCTTCAATGGCTTTATCGTAACCCAACGCACGCAAACTCTCGTGCAACGTTCGTGTAAGCTGACCAACACGACTTAGCACTTTTTCTGCACTACCCGCACTGCCTATAGATCCTGTAGATGATGATCCTGTAGATGATTCCTCTCCCCTCCCCATAGCACCTTCTTCTCTACTGGTGCTACTTTGTGAAGGCTGACAATCTACTTCACCGGTCTCTACTTCACTGGTCGTCGTTGCATTCGACATCACGATGCTATCGAAAAGCGCTTCCAGTTCGTCAGAAGATGCAGAAGTGCTTGACATGAGTTCCCCTAGGCTAACTTGATTATGATCTTTAGATTATTTTTTAGAACACACCCACTGACTTAAGCCAGCAACTTAAATCAGCAGTCAGGTCGGATTTACTATTTCCATCGTACGGAATATTTTTTCCAGCTTTTCACCCAGCATTGCCGCAGTGAATGGCTTGACGACATAGCCGCTGGCACCTGCTTGCGCGGCCGCAATGATGTTTTCCCTCTTCGCCTCGGCTGTCACCATCAGCACTGGGATTTTCTTCAACGCCTCATCAGCACGAATAGCCTGAAGCAGCGCCAGCCCATCCATATTAGGCATGTTCCAGTCTGATATGACAAACCCGAAACTTTGATTTTTCAGCTTTTGCAGCGCGATAACGCCGTCTTCTGCCTCATCAACATTGATATAGCCAAGCTCCTTCAGGAGATTGCGGACAATACGCCTCATGGTAGAGAAATCGTCCACCACGAGGAACTTAAGATTTTTATCAG
>WOZP01000214.1:0-2199 GCA_011620215.1 Rugosibacter sp. | reverse complement strand
GAGCACATGCTGTCAGTGCATCTGCTGCTGGAAATGTTTGCCATCGTGGTGGCAGTTTTGGTGGTCATCATCGCATGGCAAACTCTGGGCAACTCTCAGTGCAGCGACGCCAACGTACTGGTGTTTGGCTTCAGTGTAGTGGCCGGTGCCGATTTTATCCATACGCTCTCATACGAAGGCATGCCAGCCCTATTGAGCGTCAATTCCACATCCAAAGCCATTTTTTTCTGGTTCAGCGGGCGCAGTTTTGAGCTGTTGGCCATGTTGTTGGTGGCTTCACGCATCACCTTGCCAGGGCGACGTTACGTATGGCTGCTTTTGGGCTTGCTGACGGTGGCGGGCTTGATCTACATCGGCAATTTTCATTTAAACCAATTGCCTGTGACTTATGTGCCAGGTCAGGGCGTAACCCCCTTCAAGGCTCAGTTCGAGTACGTCTTGTGCGCAGGAAATTTGTTGGCTGCAGGCTGGTTGTTCGCTATTTCTCGCCGGGACACGAGCGGACAGACCATCAACCTCGCGGCGGCCAGCTTCATCATTGGCGTGGGTGAAATTGGCCTCACCAATTACGTCACCACCTCAGACTTCAATAACGTGCTGGGCCACATTTACAAGGTGGTGGCTTATGGGTTTGTGTTCCGTGCGGCTTTCATGACCAGCTTGCGCCAGCCCTATACCCGCTTGGCACAGTCTGAGCAACGGTTGCAAGACTCCCTGCGTGAAATCAATGATCTGAAAACGGCGCTCGATGCACACGCCATTGTGGCGGTGACTGATGCACAAGGCGTGATCACCCGCGTGAATGACAAGTTTTGTGAAATTTCACAATATGCCAAAGACGAACTGATAGGACGTAACCATCGCATCCTCAAATCCGGCCACCATCCTGAAAGTTTTTTTCAGGATTTGTGGAAGACCATTTCAGGTGGTCAGGTCTGGAACGGCGAGATTTGCAATCGCGCCAAAGATGGTTCGATCTACTGGGTTTACACGACCATCGTGCCATTTCTAGACAACCATGGTATGCCGCGACAGTACATCGCCATTCGGGCCGACATCACCCAGCGCAAGCTGGTCGAACAAGAAGCGCTACACATGGCATTTCACGATAGCCTGACAGGCTTGCCCAACCGACGCCAGATGCTGGACCGGTTGCGCCTCGCGGTGGCGCAGGTCGCCAGAGACAACCAGTACGGCGCGCTGTTGCTGCTGGACGTAGATAATTTCAAGGAAGTCAACAACACCCTGGGCCACGCGGTCGGGGATGACATGCTGCGCGAGGTAGCCATGCGCCTAGTGGCCACTGTGGGGGCAGATCATACCGTTGCCCGTTTGGGTGGCGACGAATTCGTGATTATTCTAGAAAACCTGGGCAGCCACTGGGAAAACGCCGCGGCACAAACAGGGGATTTTAGCGAACGGATTCAGACAATGCTGAACGCGGAGTACAAAATTGCGGACCACACACTCTCGATCACACAAAGCATCGGGGCAGTGCTGTTCCGCCGGGCAGAGGAGACTCCGTCTGAGTTGCTCAAGCGTGCAGACATTGCGCTGTACAAAGCCAAGGAAGAGGGGCGCAACCGCTTGCAATTCTTCGATCCTGCGTTGCAAGCTGAGATCACGGCGCGGTCAGCCCTGCGAAGTGATTTGCAACAGGCTGTCGAACGCGGGGAGCTGCGTCTGTATTACCAACCCGTGGTGCACGCCCAGGGCGACATCCTGGGCGTGGAAGCATTACTGCGCTGGCAGCACCCCGTGCGTGGCATGGTACCGCCGGTGGCCTTCATTCCCTTGGCCGAACAAACCCATTTGATCTTGCCCATTGGTCATTGGGTGTTGCAGACCGCGTGTGAGCAATTGCGCCGCTGGGCTGACGACCCTGTGCGCGCCAACTGGACCATGGCCGTAAACGTGAGTGCGCGCCAGTTGTACGAGGACGAGTTTGTCATTCAGGTGCAGCAGGTGCTGGCACAGACCGGAGCCAATCCGCAACGTTTACGCCTGGAGTTGACCGAAAGCATGCTGCAAAGCAACGTGGACGAGACGATTGCCAAGATGGCCGCGTTACAGCAGATGGGAGTGCGTTTCGGGCTGGACGATTTTGGCACCGGCTATTCCTCGCTGAGCTACCTGAAGAAGCTGCCGCTGGACCAGCTCAAGATCGACAAGTCGTTTGTCAACGATGTGTTGACCGAT
>WOZP01000113.1 GCA_011620215.1 Rugosibacter sp. | reverse complement strand
TTTTCTGTTGTTTGCGGCGTGAGTCCCAGCCAGGCGTCGACGACTTCGGCATCGACGCCATGTTAGGCCATGTCTGGATCAGCGCCCGCCACCAGGCCCCTTGCCACCACCACCCATGCCACCACCACCCATGCCACCACCCATACCACCACCAGGCCCCATGCCACCACCACCCATGCCGCCCCCTCTGGCAGGCGGCTCGTCAGGTAGTGTCACACCGCGCGCCTTGGCCCGCTCTTGCATCTGTTCGTGATGCTCTTTGCGGATTTGCTCTCGCTCTTCGGCAGTTTTCGCTGCACGCATTTTGGTGCGATATTCGGTGCGTTCTTGTCGCTCCATCATTTGGCTGCCGTAAATTTTTTCTTGCTGTTGCGTTTGTGTCTTTACTTGGGCTGGTTCCGCGTCAGCTGCCAACGCGAACCCAGTGGGCAGAATCAAGGCAGTAGCCAAGGTAGACACCATTAGTGCTCGTTTCATTATCGTAGACTCCTTCAGTGTGGGTTGTTCATTTTGCGGCCGTAGCCACTGCAACCCGTTCAGTGACTACGCCGAACGTAAAGTAGCCATCCTATTTGACGCAAGATATTGCGTCAAATGATTGTTGGCTTGTTTTTTGTAAACAAAAATCATCATACTTGGATTAAACGATTCATTCTGCATTTTGACAAGCGCCATCCGGCCGACCCACGGCCCGGTTTGCACGCTGAGTTAATCGCTTAGCGCCCGCATCGTTCGTCCGAAGCGTCGCGATGCAGGCAGCCTTCAGGATTTGTTTCGGCGAGTTTTTCTGTTGTTTGCGGCGTGAGTCCCAGCCAGGCGTCGACGACTTCGGCATCGAAGCCGACTTCGCGGCGGCCGTTGGCTTCCATCAGGGGGCGGCGGATGAGCAGCGGCTCTGTGAGCATCAGGCTGAGTGCGGTGTCAGCGTCGATATTTTCCGGCACGATCTCGCCAGACTTCACGCGGGGTGCGGCACGGTTGAACCACTGGGCGACGGGGTGGCTGCCGAAAAATGACCGCAGACTTTCGCGTGTCCATGGTTCGGTGAGCAGGCTGCGGGCGTCGACTTTATGCCCGGCGTTGCCGAGCCAGAGTTTTTGGCGCGCGTTGTTGGCGCAGCCGGGTTTTTCAAAGAAGATGACAGTGGCCATTTTCAGGTGTCTTCAGATGGACTCAAGCTGAGTCTGGCGCGGGCTGGCTTTGCGCAAAAGATTCAGGCATTCGAGGTTGGCGGCCATGTCGAGCGCGGTGAAGTCGTCCAGGGATTTGAGCGTGGTATCCGCACCGCCCTTGAGCAGGCATTCAACGACTTCTGTCTTGCCGGCGGAGGCGGCGTACATCAGGCAACTTGCGCCATTGTCGTTCTGGTGATTGATGGCGATTCCCTTGGCGATGAGCAACGCGACCAAGGCCACATTGCCGCCAAAGCAGGCCAGCCAGAGCGCATTGTTGCCGTCGAGATTGGTGGGTTGCAGGGCTGCGCCGCAGGCGAGCAATTCTTCTGCGATGGCCAGCTCGCCGAGCCGTGCGGCCTGCATGAGCGGGGTACTGCGGTTAGCGATGGTGGCGTTGATGTCATTGCCGACAAAACCTTGCGCTGCCATCCAGTGCAATAAAGTCGGCTCTGGTGATACGGCGGGTACGGCAGGGACGGCGGCGGTCGCACGGTGCGCGCGCCAGGCTTCAAAGCCGCCGATCAGGTCATAGACTTCCGCAAAGCCAAAGTCGGCAAACATGTTGGCGTATTGCTGGCTGGCGTTGCCGTGGTAGCAATAGAGCAGTACCGGGCGCTGCTTGGGCGTGCCGAGGATCAAGGCGTCAAGATTGGCGGTGTGCAGGCGCATGGCGCCGGGCAGGTGTTCTTTGGCGAAGGCATCCGCATCGCGCGAATCGAGGACGCATACGCCTCGGGCATGATCGGAATGATCGCGCGCCAATAATGCAGCGAATTCAGCAGCGTTCAGACGGGTGAATTTTTTCTTTTCCATTGGGTGTTCTCCTGGGCTGTGTGGCTTATCGTGGCGATGCGGGATAGGCCGGGTGGCTGGAAATGCGCTCGTCGAGCAGCGGGCTGCCGACGGTGAAGTGGTAGAGCGATTGAAAGCTTTTTCCTGTGAGTCCGAGCAGTTCATGGCAGGCATCATCGAAGTAACACCCGATGCCCGTGCCGCGCACGCCCGCCGCTTCGGCCTCCAGATACAGCACCTGGCCGATGAGCCCGGCTTCCCAGAAGAGCTGGCGGTAACGCCAGGGCGCGGCGGTCAGGGTGGGTTCAAATTCCGCCAGCATGGCCAGCGAAAAAGCGCCATCCGCGGCGATGGCTTGATGGCAACCGATGCTGCGGGCAATCTTGCTGACGGGCGCCTCGATCAGGCAATACAGGGGCAGGTGAGACGGGCAGTTGGCGGGTTTTGTCCAGGCAAAATCCTGCTGCATGGCCTGGCGCAAATTCTCTTTTGCCGCCGCATCGCGTGGCAGCGCGTAGATGCCAGGTGCAAGCCCTGCCACGCGATGAACGAAGAGGATGAGATGCAGCCTGGGCTCGAATGACCATACATCCCAGGGCAGGGTGTCGCGCGGCAGGACGGCGTCCAGCAGACGGTAGAAGCTGGCGGTATCGAGTGTCTGCGCACGGTCGAAATGCTGGGCGCTGCGACGTTGGCGTAGTAGCGTGGCGGCGGGCAGGTGCTTGGCCCGTGGTAGTGAGGGTAGTGAGGGTAGTGCGGGCAGGGGTGGCAACGGTGTTGACGATGGTTCGCTTGCTGATTGTTCTGCTACCCGTTCTGCTGCCCGTTCTGCTGTCCATTGCATCGGCAGCGTGCCAGGTTTGCGGGTGGCCGTAGCGACTTCGTCGATAACCGGCCAGCGGTACATGGGATGCGGATCCAGCCGGTTGGCCTGGCCGAACCATTCTCGCGCAATGAAAGGCGGCAATGCGGGCGGTAAGTTGTTCTTGCTGGCGGGGCCGATGCTGACTAATAACTCGGCTTCTTCGCGCTCCGCGTTGGCGTAATCGTTGTCCCTATCCACGCCCAGCACGTAGGCCAGCTCCTGGCTGCTGATTTCTTCATGCACATGCACCTGCCAGCCCAGCACGGCGGCCGCATAGCGCAGTGCGCCCAGGGCATGGCCGACATCGTGCTGACAGTAGCGGAAGGCGCGTTCGCCATATTTCCACGCCTCGCGCCAGGCCACGGAACTGAGGCCGATATACAGACCAGTTGATGTGTCGGTCACATCATCTGCAGAGGGCGCATGGCGGCAACGCAGCGCCAGCGAATGATCCAGGCTCAGGTAATGGTAAACGCCATTGGCGAGGCCGGGAATGTGGCGGCCAATCACGTAAGCCTCGGTGGGGTGAAGGTTGCCGCTGGAGGGGTTGCAGCGCACGGCCCAGCGATCCGGCCCGTATTCCTTCCAGGCCGAGATGGCCAGCGAGAGTTCGAGCAGTATGCCGATGGCGTGAAGATCGATAGGGTATGGGGCGATGGTGGCGGGTTGATGTAATGCGTCAAACGGGGTCGTCAGCGTATCGGCCGCCAGCGGCAGTGCCGTCTTGCCAGCGCCGAGAAATTCGCGGAAAGGGTTGGGCTGCGCGTCCCAGTCCAGCGCCTCTGGCCCGGCGGCATAGCGTTCCAGCCGGTGCTTGGTGCGTTCGTGATAGGCGAGTATTTGCGCCAGCGTGTTGGGGGTATCGTTTAGGTTCATAAGCGGTTCATAAGCTTGTTTCCGTTACGGCATGATGCGCCAGGCCGAGCAGCGCATCCACCTGGGCTTCGATTTCATTGACCACGCTGTGTTCCAGCTTCTTCAGCCAGGCAGGCGGGATGGCCGCGACGCCATACAGCGCGCCAGCCAGCATGCCGGCAATCGCCCCGGTCGTGTCGGCGTCTTCGCCGCGATTGACCACGGCGATGAGGCAATCTGCAAAGCGCGTGGTGCTGAAAAAGTCGTGCAATACCGTCTGCATCGTATCGACGATGTAGCCCGAGGCACGTCCCGGATAGGGCTCGAAGCGGAACTGCGGGTGGCGCGCTACCAGATCGTCAGCCAGGGCGCGGCTGGCGGCCATGCCACGGCCGTTTAACAGTTGCTGCACCATGCGCCCGAGGGTCACGGTGGCTGCATCGGACAAGGGATGGTGATGCGTGACATGCGCCTGTTCGATCGCGGCGGCGACAAAATGCGCATCGTCATGCAGGGTCGCCAGCGCCAGCGGCAAAATGCGCATGGCCGCACCGTTGCCGCCATCACCCTCGGATGCTGGTCCACAGAGCGATCCCAGCTTGATGAAGCGCAAGATGCCACGGCGGCAGGTATTGCCAATGTCGATCGGCCGGCTGCGCCACCAGGCAGCCCATTCTTCGGCTGCCGCTCGGGCATCCCAGCCGCCGTGGGCAATCAGGGCGCGGCCCAGATGCAGTGACATTTGCGTGTCATCGGTGATCTGCCCCGGCTTGAGCCTTAACCAGCCGCCCCCGACCATGTGGCGCAGCGTGCCATACGCAGATTGAATTTCTGTGGGCGTCATGAACTCCACCGGTGCGCCCAGCGCATCGCCTACCGCCAGGCCAAAATACGCGCCCAGTGCGCGTTCGCGCAACGAAACTGGATGCGTTACCGCATTCATTCCGTACTCACCTTGACATGGTAATCGCCGCCGATCACCAGAAACTCGGATTCGCCGCGCAAGGCATGCAGTGGCAATAGATCGTTGAAGAACAGAATTTTGACGCGCGGCACGGCGACTTCGAGGATGTAATCGCCAAACTCGCAGGCGATGTCACGGCTGGCGGTAAATGACACCAGGTTGTTGAGGCGGATCACCGCATGCCGCTTGTCGATGCGTTCGAGCAAGGGATGTTCGTCAAAATTGTTGGTGCCGCGAAACAGCGTCAAGTGTTTGCGCCCCCGGCTGTGAAAGCGCGCCAATGACCACTGGCAGAATTCATAGAGCAGGTCGAGTTGCATGTTGATGCTGTTGTTGTGAAAGCGGCTGGACATTTTTTCCTCGATATAGATGATCCATGCCGGGGCGGAAAAACGCATGATCACCGCTTTATGAAAGGTGGGAAAGAGGCCGAAGCGGCTTTCCACCCAGCCCTTGAGCACAGCGGCTTCGCGGCTGTTGGCATCAAATGCCCAGCCCTTGAGCAGGCGCAGATAGCTGGAATGAAAGCGGCGTCGGCCATCGCTGCCGATATTCTTGCGCTGCTCCGGCTCAAAGCCGAACAGCACGTCCATGTAGTCCTGAAAACAGGCGGCAGCTTGTGCGCTGTCGTTGATCTGCGCCAGGCGTTTGAACAGGCTGCTGTTGGCTTCCCGCGTACCGCTGATGTGCAGCGGCAGCGGGTAGTCGTTGAAGTCGACGCTAGCCAGCAAGGCTGCCGGCATGCCCACCAGTGTCGTGCTATGGCCGCGATAGCTGACAAATGTCATGGGCAATGCGGGCGGGTTTTCAGGGCGCCATCATACCGGCCGGTTTTCCTTGATCTTGACCGGACCCATGATCTTGAGCGCTTCGGCAAAGCTGATTTCCGGCCACTTTTCAGAAAACTCCGCAGCCTTGGCTGCAACCGCGTGGAGCTTGCCTGCGGTATCAAGCTTTTTCAGGTCAGAGCGCTCGACGCGGAAGAGTTCCAGCAACTCGTTATAGACCGTGGCCTCGTCCAGCGGCAATACCCAGAACGTCGCGCCACCGTAGGCAATCTGATACTTCTGCGAGATGTCGAGGTTGCCTGCGAAGAAAAAGTATTTGCCGGTGGCCGTGAGCTTGTCACCCAGCACTTCGCATAACAAAGCCAGATGTTCCAGGTTCGGTGAAAAACCGGTGAGGAAGGGGATGGTCGTTGCGCCGATGGGGGCGACCATCATCACCTGGTCAAACTTGATTTCAGGCGGGCGGGCTTCGTCTGAAAGTTTCTCGGCCATCTTGAGCGCAATTTCGCCGCGAAAACCGAATTCATCAGGCTGGGTCAGCCCTTTGAACACAGGGCTGAGTAGCCGGCCTTCGGCGTCCAGGGAGGCAAATGGGGTGTCGGTGATGGAGGTCATGGGATGTCCTTGTGGAGGGGTTGAGGAAGGGATATTGCTAAGCAGATAATTGGCAGTTTTGAAAAAAGCTGAAAAAGTCGGCGCTGATGAAGCAACTGCGCTACAAGGCGGTCAGGCAAAAAACGCCTTCCTCGCCGTAGCGGATGGTGCTACGGCGATAGCCTTATTGATTGCGAAGAAAAGTCGCGGTTTTGAAAAATGCCTGGGTCAGTTCGGTTTTCAGGTCGGCGTCGGTAACGATTTCATCCAGTGCGCGCGTCATGCAGGCCATCCAGGCATCCCGTTCGGCATCGCCAATGGGAAAGGCCAGATGCCGCTGGCGCAGGCGCGGATGTCCCCGTTCGGCAACATACAACTGTGGTCCACCCAGCCAGCCCACGAGATATTTGAACAATACATCCTTGATGGGCGCAAGGTTGGGCGGGTGCATGGCGCGAATTTTTTGCGCCTCGGGCTGAGTATCCATATGGTGATAGAAGCGATCCACGAGATTGCGTACCGCGCTCTCGCCCCCGATCCGGTCGAAATGGAGATTGCCCGGCGTTTCTGCCGTGGTGGTGACAGCCTGGGGATCAGCGATTTTTGGCATGGTCATGCACGTCAGGAGACAGTCATGAAACAACGACAGGAATCTTGATCTCGACTTTGCGGCCGAGATGCCGATCCACCTTGCGCCGTACGGGCTCAACCTTGAATGGCCGCGTCAGCGTGTCATCTGCACCGGCAGCCATGGCTGCCGCGATGCTTGCATCATCGGCCGCCTCACAAATGACTAGCAGCTTCACGCCCGGCCAGGCCGAACGCAGGTTGTGCAGCAGTTCCACGCCATCCCTGACGATCAGCATGGCGCTGAGCAGGACGAGATCCGGTTGCCAGTCCAGCCCTTTTTCAAGCGCGGCATCGACGGTGGCGAATTCGTGAGTTTCATTATCGTCCGCCAGCATGAATTGCAGGACAGTCCGGTTGATTTCGTCCTCGTCCAGTACGAACACCCGCCTGTTTTCTACAGCACGTTGCGCTTCCACACCGATTTGCATGATCAATCCCTCCGCAATGAAGTATTCAGACAAACCATAGCAAGTTCCATTCCCATTGCTGGGCTGTTGGTCTGCGCTTGCAGGAGGCATATAAGAGGCAAGGGTTTCATCAAGGGTTTCATCTTCCCGCCAGTGAGTGAATCGGTGGTGGATGGCTTGTCTTGTTTCCTACAGAGGATGCCGCTCTTGTGTGGTTTCCCACATCTTCCGTAGCCTGTATTTTGTCACCACCGGGAAGAAATATTTCTTTTATAAACAGTCAGTTGATTTAATTTTTCGGCTATGGCACAACGGTTGCTAAGAGTAGCTTGCACCGCAGATGTTTTGCCGAACGAGTGACTACAGCCTAAGACCTAGAGGGTTACGTAGAGAGGCGCAGCTGGATGCATTTTCGAGACCAGATGGAACTGCATGGCAACTTAATTTAACTCAACTCTCAACAGGCTTTTTTAAGGAGAATTTGAAATGGCAAAACTCAGGCAAATCGCGTTTTACGGTAAAGGTGGGATCGGCAAGTCGACCACTTCCCAGAACACCCTCGCCTCCCTGGCCGAAATGGGTCAGAAAATCCTGATCGTCGGCTGTGATCCCAAGGCTGACTCCACCCGTCTCATTCTGCACGCCAAGGCACAGGACACTATTCTGTCGCTGGCAGCGGATGCGGGTTCGGTGGAAGATCTTGAACTTGAGGATGTGATGAAGGTCGGTTATCGCGACATTCGTTGCGTTGAATCCGGTGGCCCGGAGCCCGGCGTTGGTTGCGCCGGCCGCGGGGTGATTACCTCGATCAACTTCCTCGAGGAAGAGGGCGCGTACGATGGCATGGACTATGTTTCCTACGACGTACTGGGTGACGTGGTGTGTGGTGGTTTTGCCATGCCGATCCGCGAGAACAAAGCACAGGAAATCTACATCGTCATGTCCGGCGAAATGATGGCGATGTATGCGGCCAACAACATTTCCAAGGGTGTTTTGAAGTATGCCAACTCGGGTGGTGTGCGCCTGGGCGGCCTGGTGTGCAACGAGCGCCAGACTGACAAGGAATACGAGCTGGCCGAAGCACTGGCCGGGATGCTGGGCACCAAGCTGATTCACTTTATCCCGCGTGACAACATTGTTCAGCATGCCGAGCTGCGCCGGATGACAGTGCTTGAGTATGCACCTGAATCCAAGCAGGCTGAAGAGTACCGCACCCTGGCGAAGAAGATTCATGCCAACGAGGGCAATGGCACGATCCCGACGCCTATCACCATGGATCAGTTGGAAGACCTGCTGATGGAGCACGGCATTATGGATGCGATTGACGAGTCACAGGTAGGCAAGACGGCGGCTGAATTAGCTGCCTAAGTAGCTCTGCTGCAAAGAGGCCGCGGCGTCTGTCTTGATTTGCCGCCGCGGTTTTGGAGATTTGCGCAAAGGCTCGTTTTCAATGTGATAGGCGAGCCTTTGTGGAACATTCCACCGAGTGAAACAGTAGCAGATGTATATCCATCAACCTGAACTGGAGGGCATGACATGAGCCTCACCGTTGAAGAAACCAAGGCACGCAACAAAGAATTGATCGAAGAGGTCTTGAAGGCCTATCCGGAAAAGACGGCGAAAAGACGCGCCAAACACCTTAATACCCATGAGGAAGGCAAGTCTGACTGCAACGTCAAATCGAACATCAAATCGGTTCCTGGCGTTATGACCATCCGTGGTTGCGCCTATGCCGGTTCGAAGGGTGTAGTTTGGGGGCCGATCAAGGACATGATCCACATCAGCCACGGCCCGGTTGGCTGCGGTCAGTATTCATGGGCCGCACGCCGTAACTACTACATTGGCACGACTGGCATCGATACCTTCGTGACCATGCAATTTACTTCCGATTTTCAGGAAAAAGACATTGTTTTCGGCGGTGACAAGAAGCTGGAAAAGATCATGGATGAAATCCAGGTGCTCTTCCCGCTCAACAAGGGCATCACGGTCCAGTCGGAGTGTCCGATTGGCCTGATTGGCGACGATATCGAAGCGGTATCGAAGAAGAAGACCAAGGAATACAACGGCCACACCATTGTGCCGGTACGTTGCGAAGGGTTCCGCGGGGTATCGCAGTCGCTTGGCCACCACATTGCCAATGACTCGATCCGCGACTGGGTGTTCGACAAGATGGATCCGGACAAGAACAAGTTTGAGTCCACACCGTATGACGTGGCCATCATTGGTGACTACAACATCGGTGGCGATGCCTGGTCGTCACGCATCCTGCTGGAAGAAATGGGTCTGCGCGTAATCGCCCAGTGGTCAGGCGACGGTTCGATAGCGGAACTGGAAAACACGCCCAAGGCCAAGCTCAATGTGTTGCACTGCTACCGTTCGATGAACTACATCAGCCGCCACATGGAAGAAAAGTATGGCGTGCCTTGGGTCGAGTACAACTTCTTTGGCCCGTCCAAGATCGCCGCCAGCTTGCGTGAAATCGCCAGCCACTTTGACGACAAGATCAAGGAAGGTGCCGAGCGGGTCATCGCCAAATACAAGGCGCTGACCGATGCGGTCATCGCCAAGTATCGGCCGCGCCTGGAAGGCAAGACGGTCATGCTGTTCGTCGGCGGCCTGCGTCCGCGTCACGTGATCGGTGCCTATGAAGACCTGGGCATGAATGTGGTTGGTACCGGATACGAGTTTGGCCACAACGACGACTATCAGCGCACGACGCACTATGTCAAGGATGGCACGCTGATTTATGACGACGTGACCGGCTTCGAGTTCGAGAAGTTTGTCGAAAAGATCCAGCCTGACCTGGTTGGTTCCGGCATCAAGGAAAAGTACGTGTTCCAGAAGATGGGCGTGCCCTTCCGCCAGATGCACTCGTGGGACTACTCAGGCCCCTACCATGGCTACGACGGGTTTGGCATCTTCGCCCGCGATATGGATATGGCCATCAACAGCCCAGTGTGGAGTTTGTCGAAAGCACCCTGGAAGAAAGCAGCCTAAACGTCAGTTGGGGATTGCGGGGTGGTGGCGTAAGGCAACACCCTGCAAATCGAGCCATAGCTTATAAGGAGTTTTACCATGCCACAAAATGCCGACAATATTCTCGATCACGAGAACCTGTTCCGCCAGCCCGAATATCTGGAGCTGTTCGAGAACAAGAAGCAATTCGAGTTTGCCGTCCCCGTCGACAAGGTCAAGGAAATTGTCGAATGGACAAAATCCAAGGACTATC
>WOZP01000220.1 GCA_011620215.1 Rugosibacter sp. | reverse complement strand
GTCATTTGAAGAGGGCTGCATACCGGTGAGTCTGGCATCGCAATTGTTGATACGCGTCATTCCACCTGCGGCTTGATGCTCATCCTATTTCCGACCTTCTTTACCTTTTCCACGCCGCATGGAATTTCAACTGCGCGGTCGCTCTGGGCCAACTCTTTATCGTCACGCCTATGGTCTCTCACACGAGGGGGCTGCTCTGTGCGCTGGCGAACGTAGGTAAAGTGAAAAATGTACAATGAATAAAGAAACCCCAATCATTTCAATACGTCTTCTTCAACTACGTTGCTCGGATCAGATGATCGCGGTTGATAATCAAAATCAGGAAATTGTGCATGCTGCCCTCGCATAATCCGCATCAGAATCACCTTCTCGCCGCCCTGCCAGCGGATGAATATGCGCGTCTGTTCCCGCATCTGGAACTGGTTTTTCTGCCACTTGGCAATGTACTTTACGAGTCCGGCATTCAGCTCTGTCATGCCTATTTTCCCACCACCGCTATCGTGTCCTTGCTCTATGTCATGGAGAATGGGGCATCCGCCGAAATTGCCGTGATCGGCAATGAAGGGGTCGTCGGCATCTCCCTCTTCATGGGCGGCGACACCACAACCAACCGGGCTGTCGTGCAAAGCGCCGGCCACGCCTATCGCCTGAAAAGGCAACTGCTGAAGGACGAGTTCGAGCACGTCGTCCCGATGCGGCATTTGTTGTTGCGCTACACCCAGGCGCTGCTTACGCAGATGGCGCAGACGGCGGTGTGCAACCGCCATCATTCATTGGACCAGCAGCTCTGCCGCTGGCTGCTGCTGAGCCATGATCGCTTGTCCTCCAACGAGCTGCTCATGACGCAGGAACTGATCGCCAACATGCTCGGCGTGCGCCGCGAAGGGGTCACAGAGGCTGCCGGCAATCTGCAAAGAGCCGGCTTGATAAAGTATCACCGCGGCCACATCACCGTGCTCGACCGGGCGGGACTGGAAGCACGAACCTGTGAGTGCTATTCAGTGGTCAAGAAGGAATGCGATCGTCTGCTCCCAGACTCAACCGCTCCCTAATCCACTTACCCAACTACTGCCGCCGTCCCGCCAGCGCCGACTTTTCAAAATTGTAGTGTCACATCTTCGGGTACTTCTTGCCGGGGCACTAGCTAGGGCTGGCGAAGAATCCGTTTATTTCATCTGTATTCTCACCTCGACCCTATGCTCCTGCCGATCATCAACAAGGTGAATGGCTTTGTCATGTTGTTCGACGCCATCCACTGTCACGCTCGTCACAGCACTCGATACGCCATCGCCGACGCGCGCTTGTGAGACAGCGATGTGGTACACCGTCTCCTGATACCGGTAGTGGATCTTGAACGCCTGCCAATCGGTGGGCAAACAAGGCACGAGATGCAGCTTGTCCCCCTCGAGTTTGAGTCCCAGCAGTGACTCCATGATAAGCCGGTACATCCAGCCGGCCGAGCCGGTGTACCAGGTCCATCCACCGCGACCGATGTGCGGCGCGAGCGCATAAACGTCGGCTGCCATGACGTAGGGTTCCACCTTGTAGGTCGCGATGGCCTCCTGTGATCTCGTATGGTTCACCGGGTTGATCATGGTCAGCAATTCCCAGGCGCGCTCGCGCTCGCCCAATGCGGCAAACGCCATCGCCATCCAGATCGCACCGTGGGTGTACTGCCCGCCATTCTCCCGCACGCCCGGCACATAGCCTCTGATATAGCCGGGATTCAGGCTCGACTTGTCGAAGGGCGGATCGAGAAGTTGGATAAGCCCAGAGTCGCGGCGCACGAGCCGATCATCCACCGCCTGCATGGCCAGGCGCGAGTGCGCAAGGTTGCCTACCCCGTCGCCCGTCCCGGACAGCACAGACCAGCTCTGCGAGATTGAATCGATCTGACATTCCGTGTTGCCTGCCGAACCAAGCGGTGTGCCATCGTCGAAGTAGCCGCGCCGGTACCATTCACCATCCCAGCCATGGCGCTCGAGATCCTGGCGCAGCCGAATGCCCTCCGTTTTGCAACGCTCGGCAAAAGCTGGGTCGTCGTGCGCATACGCTACCTCGGTGAACTGCCTGAGCACTTCGCACAGGAAGAAACCCAGCCAGACGCTCTCCCCCTTGCCGTGTATCCCTACCAGGTTCATGCCATCGTTCCAGTCGCCAGAGCCGATCAGCGGCAGACCATGTTCACCGAATCGCAGTCCATGCAAGATGGCTTGCACGCAGTGGTCGTACAGGCTGGCCACCTCGGCTGAGCGGCCGGGCAGATCGTAGTAGGAATCATCCTCCGGGCTGACCAGGCGACCTTCCAGAAAGTGTACGGATTCATCCAGCACCCCGGTGTCTCCGCTGCTCGCCACATAGCGGCATACTGCCAACGGCAGCCAGAGATAGTCGTCCGAACAATGTGTGCGCACGCCCCGGCCCGACGGCGGATGCCACCAGTGCTGGACATCGCCCTCCTGAAACTGACGGCTCGCGCACAGCAGCAGGTGTTCGCGTACCAGACCGGGCTCGGCATGGATGAGCGCCATCACATCCTGCAACTGGTCGCGGAAACCGAAGGCGCCGCCCGATTGGTAGTAACCGCTGCGTGCCCAGACACGACATGCCAGAGTCTGGTACACCAGCCAACCGTTGGTCAGCACATCGAGCGATGGATCAGGTGTTTCCACCTGTACCGCACCGAGCGTGTGCTCCCAGTACTGCGACACCGCTGCGAGCACATTGCGAGCAGCCAAGGCTCCGCGGAAACGCTGTACAAGCTTGTCGGCGTCATCGATGCTGCGCCCGACGCCGAGCCGAAAGACGATGTCGCGCTCTTCCCCGTCGGTCAGATCGAAGCTCACCTGGATCGCGGCGCAGGGATCCAGGCCAGCGCCTACCTTGCCGGAAAGCTGCGACCGATGCATAGCGGCCGGATTTTGCAGCGTGCCGTTGCGCCCGATAAATTCGGCGCGGTCGCCGCTCAGATTACGGGTTGATCCATCCACGTCGAAAAAGGCAACCCGATCGGCGAACTCTGGGTTGTAGGAATTGCGCGCGTAGAGGGCGCCGCTCTTGGACTCGATTTCAGTGACTACATGCATGGCCGATTTCGGCCGCAGATCCCCCAGCACCCATTCGACGTAGCCGGTCGCGGAGAGCTTGCGCAGTCGACCCGATTCATTGCGCACTTTCAGCACCGAAAACTTGACAGCCGCGTCCAGTGCCACGTAAATCCACAGCTCGGAGCGAATGCCGCCGCAGCTGTGCTCGAAGACGCTGTAGCCGAATCCGTGCCGACTGACATAGGGCGTGGCGCTGCCCCTTGGCAGCGGTGTGGGCGACCAGAACTGACCACTCTCTTCATCGCGCAGGTACAGCGCTTCTCCGCTCGCATCGCTCACCGGGTCGTTGTGCCAGGGCGTAAGACGAAATTCGTGCGCATTCTCGCTCCAGGTATACGCAGCACCATTTTCTGAAACAATAGTGCCGAAGTGCGAATTCGCCAGCACGTTTACCCACGGTGCCGGGGTCATCTGATCGGACGCCGTCGTGATGACATACTCGCGCCCATCGGGAGTGAACCCGCCTAGTCCGTTGAAGAAAATCAGTTCACGTGATGGTAGCGTGGCTCCGATCGCGGGATCAGGATTCAGCGGTCGCGTCGGTTCGAATTGCGGCATTTGCTTGTCTATCACAGCACGACGATTGAGTTGCTCCGTCAACGTACCCCGGCCGTCCGTAACAATAACGCGAGCGACCGACTGGAACAGAATCCGATCCTCAAGGGAGATATGCTCCGCCGACCGCACGAAGATACCACCCGGCCGATCCACCACCTGGGCTTCGATGCCTGCGGCGATCAACCCCATGATCTGCTCCTGGAGCAGCTGCCGATAGCCGCCCCGGTCTTCGTTCCAGATCACCAGATCCACTACCAGGCCCTTCAGGCGCCAGTAGGCATGGGCTTGAATGAGCTGGCGTACCAACTCGATGTTGGCCGAGTCTGCGATCTGCAGCAGCACGATCGGCAGATCGCCGGAAACGGCATAGCCCCACAGGCCGGATTGCCTGCGACGGTTCTGGGTGAGAACGGCCGCATCGGCGCGCAACGAGGAATGGGCGTAGATGATAGAGCTCGCCATTCGCCCATACAGTTGTGCATCGGCCTCGGTGGCATTGATCTGGCGCAACACCACCTGGCTGTGCGTCCACGTCAGATCGAAGACGCGATCAGCCAGACGCCGGTCATGGTACTTCTCGACCAGGCTCAAGGCCGCATCGCGGGTTTCACCGATGCCGAACACCAGATCGATCGTTACCGTCTCGTCCGGCTCCAATGTCATCGGGCAACGGATCGCGACGATCGGATCCAGCACCGAGCCCTCGCTGCCGAAGAGCGCCGCAGGCTCCTTTAGCGCACGGGGAGCGGCGGCGGTGTTGCCGCGACCAATGAAACGCATGCGGTCTGTCTCGTAAGAGACCTTGCCGATGCTGGCGCCGTGCACCGCGATCAGGTGAAACATCCACGGCACCGGTTCGTCGATGGAGCGCGGGCGGCGGGTGCACAGGATCGCGCGACGTTCCCGCATGATCTCGGTTTGCACGAAGAGATTGCTGAAGGCCGGATGAAGCGCGTCTGGGGCTGGCGGTGCGATCACTACTTCCGCGTAACTCGTGACCTCGATCACTTTGCGGGTACGAGAGCGGTTGGTGATGCGTACGCGGCGCAGCTCGATGTCGTCCTCCGGCGAAACAACGATCTCGGTATGGGTATCAAGATCGCCATCGCCAACCATATCGCGACGCCGAAACTCCGCCCGCCCCTCCGAGAAGATCGCCTCGTAACTCGCCGGTCGCTTGAGCGTCGGCTGGTAGGCCGTTGACCACAACTCCCCGCTATCCACATCACGGATGTAGCAGAACGAACCCCAGTTGTCACGGGTACCATCTTCGCGCCAGCGGGTGACGGCGAGATCCTTCCAGCGGCTGTAGCCGCCTCCCGCACTGGTGACCATTACGTGGTAGCGGCCGTTCGATAACAACTGCACTTGGGGTGTCGGCGTGTCGGGGCTGTTGAAAACGCGGATCGGCGCCTCCGGCACGACCAACGCCGCTTGCACATCGGAGAGTTGAGCCGTGTGCGAAAACAATGTCGTGGCTTTGGGAACGCGCTCCTGGAGCAGCAGCAGGACTGCCTGGAATAGTGGCTCCGACTCGAAACGCCGCTGCATGGGTCGATCGAGAATCAAGTAGGCTAAAGCGAGCAGGCTCATGCCTTGGTGATGGGCCATATAGGAGCGAACCACTGCACTCGATTCCCCGCGTCGCTGCCGTGACGGCGTGTAGTCGATGGCTTCAAAGCAGCCGAATTTCCCGATGAATCCCTCGGTGGCAAATCGCTGCAGATTCAGGCATGCCTCCTCAGGCTCTATCATCAGCGCGAGCATCGAGGCATACGGCGCAATGACCAGATCCTCGGCCAATCCACGCTTGAGTCCCAGTCCGGGCACACCGAACGCGCGGTACTGGTAATTGAGATGCACATCGACCGTGTTGTAACCGGATTCCGACATGCCCCAGGGGACGCCGCGCTGCCGTCCGTATTCGATCTGCTTGGCCACCGCCGCCTTGTAAGTCTGGTCGAGCAATGTGTTTTCGTAGGTCGGCATCACCAGGAGCGGCATCAGGTACTCGAACATCGAACCGCTCCACGACAAGAGAACCGGTTCGCCACCGGTGCCGGTGAGCAGGCGTCCCAGCGCGAACCAGCTCTCCTGCGGCAGTTTTCCCTGCGCAATTGCCACAAAACTGCACAGCCTTGCCTCGGAGGCCAACAGATCGTAGTAACCCGCGTCGAGCCGACGTTCGCCGACGTCGTACCCGATCGCCAACAGGTGGCACGCCCTGTCGTACAAAAAGTCGTACTCCATGTTCGACATTTCGCCGGATTGCCGTGCGAGACACTCGATTTTCTCGATCCGTTGTGCAGCGCGGCGGCTGCCCTGGGTGATAAGCTGCCCGAGTTCGGTGAGCCAGGCGCGCTCTTCGGGCGCGGCGGCCCCATCAAGACGACGCGCAATAGCCGGCGAAAGCTCCGCATCAAGCCCTGCCAGTTCGCGCAGCGTCGGGATCCCGGCGATGACGGGGAACTCGTCAAACCCGGCGGGCGGGTTCTGCAACTCGATCCACGGGACGAGGAAGCTCAATTCGTCAAGGACACTGCGGCATTGCCAGACGAGCGCCTGCGCCCAGCCAGTCGCCTCGTTCTCGACGGTGTCTCCGGTACTGCCGCCGACGTGTGCGATCAGACCAGCGGCACCTGAAGCCAGGCGGACAAGGCAGGACCGCGCCGCCACAAGGGTGGCCGGCCGGGCATCACAAATCGACTCGAGAGTGTTCTGAAACTCACTTATCGGCGTCGCAGAAATTGCGTCTGCGGTATCCGCTAGCAGCTTCAGTGTGTCAATCAAGCCCTCGAATAATCGCCCTCCCACAATCGGATCATCGACAAGCGCGAGCAGACCCGGACGCAAGGTCAGCAAATGACCGGCGAGGTTGCCGCTGTCCACCGTCGAGATGTATAGCGGTGGCAGCGGCTGCAGAGTCTGCGTGTCGTACCAGTTGTAGAAGTGCCCGCGATACCGCTCCAGAGCATCCATCGTACGCAGAGTGTTCGCCGTACGCTCGATGAGCTGTCCGGCCGGGATGTAGCCAAAGTCATACGCGGACAGATTCGCCAGCAGCGCCAGCCCCATGTTGGTCGGCGATGTACGATGCGCGACTGCGGCAACGCGATATTCCTGAGCGTTGTCGGGTGGTAACCAATGGTCTTCCGGACCAACGAAGGTGTCGAAGAAGGCCCAGGTCCGGCGCGCAAGCGTACGCAGAAAGAGCGTTTGCTCGACCGTCAGGATCGCCTTGCGGCGAGCGAGCGGGCGGCTGATCCACCAAGCGATGGCGGGTGAGGCAAACCACAGGAGCAGTATCGGTCCCGCCACCGCCAGCACCGCCAGGTTTACTGTCGCCAGATAGATCGCCACCGTAGCGGCGATAGCGGGAGCGACCCACATCGACCGGAAAGAAGTGACGAGGCTGTTGCGGCCGCGCCAGATCGACTCGCGATCCACTTCGCTCGACGGATTCCATTCGAGCAGTCGTCTGTGCGTGACCCTCATTCGCCAAGTCGTACGCGCGATGGCATCCAGACTGAAGAACGCCTCATATGGGAGGCAGGCCAGCTCAAACGCCAACTGCATAAAGCGGGAAGATGCCGAGCGTCCCGCAGCGACGAGGTGCTGCCTCAGCAACACCTCGCCCGGCTTGCGGAACATGTCAAGAATCAAGGCACACAAGGGGTGAAGCAGCAAGATACCGATCACCGACAAGGTCCACAACCAGGCCGATGGCAAGACTACCCATCCCAGCAGCAACAGTAACGTCAGTGCTGCTGGGACGAGGCTGCGCCTCAGGTTGTCGAACAGCTTCCATTGCGACAGCATTGAAAGTGGATTCCTCTGACGAGCATTGTCCACCCCGGCGTTCGCACCTGTGAGGTTGCCAAGGACACACCGACGCAGCCACCCCGCAAGCTGCCAGTCGCCGCGAATCCAGCGATAGCGTCGGCTCACGTCCGCGCTGTAGCTTGCCGGGTAATCCTCATACAATTGCACATCGCTCAGCAAACCCGCGCGCACGTAGCACCCCTCCAGCAGATCGTGACTGAGAATACGATTGTCGGGAAAGCATCCATTCAGCGCCTGCTCGAAGGCATCGACGTCGTAGATTCCCTTGCCAATGAACGAGCCTTCGCCGAACACGTCCTGGTAGACATCCGAGACGGCGCGCGTGTAAGGGTCGATGCCCGGCTCCCCGCCATACAGGCGCGCATAGCGTGAGCGGTTCGTCCCTGGTAGGCTCACTGCCACGCGCGGCTGCAGAATGCCATAACCCTCGACGACACGCCGCTTCATTTCGTCGTACCAAGGACGATTCAGCGGATGTGCCATGGCGCCAACGAACTGCCGCGCCGCATCACGCGGTAGCTGCGTATCCGTGTCCAGAGTAATGACGTACTTCACGTTGGACAGAATGGCAGTGTCGCCAACGACACGCGAAAAAGCGTCTTTAGCGCCATTGTTGGCAGTCTTGTTGGCACCAGCGCGCTTGCCACCACGCAGCAGCGCGTTCAAGTCCGCCAGCTTGCCGCGCTTGCGTTCATAACCCATCCATATCTTTTCCTGCGGGTTCCAGCGACGCGGACGATGAAAGAGGAAGAACTTGTCATTTCCGGCTTGCCCATCCTCGCTGCGGTATTTTCCGTTCAGCTCTTCAATCCGTGTTTGAACCAACCGCAACAGCGGCTCGTCCTCGGGCAGTGATTCCTCGTGCGCATCCAGAAAATCGGTCAATAGTCCAAAGTGCAGACTCTCATCGCGATTCGCCAAAAACCGGACTTCCATCGACTCGACCAGATCCTCGATGTTCTGAGCACTAGTGAGCATAGTCGGGACCACTACCAGCGTGCGCCATTGTGTCGGGATTCCTGCAGACAAATCCATTTTTGGTAGTGGATGGGGCGTCACCAGCAGAGTTACCAGCCAGTTCACCAGTCCCACCGCCAACTGGCTGGCGGCCAGAAGGGAGGCACTGCCGACCAACGCGAGTATCCACCAATCTGCCACGCCGTTGGCATAAGCCGTCGCCACCAGACCGCCGCTCACGATCACAGCAATCAGCGCGATGGCGCCCGCATATATAAGCAATGGGAATCGCCCACCCGCTCTGCGCACAATCTCCAGTACCGAAAGACGCACCTGCGTCGTGCGTTCAAGCTCGCCCAAGCCGCTGCCGATCAGGTAGAAGCCCACGTGTGCCGCTCGATCATCGCTGCCCTGTATCAAGGCCGCCTCGTGCGCCAGTTGGATCGCCTTGCGCGCTACCTCTCTTTCGGTCAGCAGGCTGAATTTAGCTACCCTTTCCACAACATGCCGGTAGTGGTCACGCGTAGCGAAATCCATCTGGCCGTAGACCCCGCCCGGGTCCTCCTTAAGTTTCTGCTCGACGACACTCATCGTCTCGACAAACTTGCGCCAGTTCATCGCGCCCAGAAATCGGAGACTGCCGATACTGTTGCTGATGGAGACTTGGTCTGCTGCCTGCTGCTGGTTTTCCGACTGCACCAGCTGTTCAATCTTCAGGCCCGACTCGAATAATCGCTGTTCTATCCAGGTCAGCGGCAAAGCCAGAGCAGGACCCTGCCCCTGCAAACGGCGCGCGAGTTCTGCAACAAACGACCCTGCCATCGGCGGACTCGACCGCGCCATGTCCGCGATCACCAGGATAAGACTCTTCGGATCCTTTTCGGCGATCTCGGTCATCTGGTCCGCCCAGGAATCGGCCATATCTCGCTCGGCCAGGCCAGCAGCGATCCACATGGCAACGCGGCGGAGATTCTCGATGACTGCCAACCGCAGCATGATGGGGATCGCCCATAACTCGCCAAGATTGAGCGCTGTGACAGTCTGATAGGCTGCCATGAAGCGGCTGAGAGCTTCCGCGTCCACACGGCCGTCGCCATGCGCAATGATCTCCAGCGCCATGTCATAGACGCGCGGGCATCCCGCCGACGGCCTGTGCATCAAGCGAGGGAGCTCCCGACTGTAACCTTTTGGCAAGTGTCTCTTGGCCGTGCGTATCTGTTCTTCGATGAGATAAAAGTTGTCGAGCAACCATTCCCCGGCCGGCATGATCCGACGCCGTGCGGTGACTGCCGCTTTCAACAGGTTGCACACTCCAACCAGCACGCTTTCGTTCGCTGCCAGCCGCGCCAGGAGCTGGTCCGGCGCGTATCCCGGCGCCAGCTTGTGCGAGGCTGCTAACGCCCTGCCATGCTGTTCCATCTGGTCGGCGCTGAACAACTCGGCTCGCAGAGGGGGTTCTTCTCCGGGTGAAATGCGTGGCCACGCACTGCCGCGAAACCGCGTCTTCAACTGTCGAAAAAATCCGGTGAGCTTTGTGCCAGCGTCCAATTCAAGGATTCCTTTCCAGGAAATAAAAGCTCAACGCTGTACATCGCATTGAGCAAGACGCTACCTAGTCCCCTAACAACTCGGCCACCGACCCAAGTTGTTCCACATGCTGAGCGACCACTTTGACGATGACAATAATCGGGATGCTCAACAACATGCCCCAGATACCCCACAGCCATGCCCCAAACAGCAGGGATACAAACACCGCTGCTGTGTTCATCTTGGCAATCCTGCCTGTCATCCAGGTGGTAACAAAATAGCCGATGACTATTGCAATCACTAGCGAAGTTCCAGCCGCCAGCAACGCCATCGATAAAGTGCCGAACTGCATAAAGGC
>WOZP01000037.1:8063-10384 GCA_011620215.1 Rugosibacter sp. | reverse complement strand
GGTTGCGCACCTTGACATCTGTACCGGCAGACGTAAAGGAGTTTTCTACAAAGTCTGGCAACCTGCTTGCCATCCAGCAAAGACCAGCGGATAATTCGCCTTACTTTTTGTCTTACCTTGGGGGTTGCCATGTCTACCGCTACCATCACCCTGTCGAGCAAGGGGCAAGTCGTTATCCCGAAGGAGATACGGGATGAGCTGCATTGGCGTGCAGGCACACGGATCACCCTGGTTTCCAGTGCTTCCGGCGTGATGCTCAAAGCCGTGCCGCAAAAAACCGGCCGCAAATTTGAGGACCTTATTGGCATGCTTAAACATCAGGGGCAGCCGCTATCTATCGAGGAACTCTGCGCGCCGGTCGACTACAGTGCGGACGGGGAGGTCACCGAGAGCCGCAACGATGATAGCGCTTGACACCAACATGCTGGTGCGTGCCCTGGTCGCGGATCATCCGGATCAGGTCGCTGTGGTTCGCCAACTCATTGCCGACGACACGGTATTCATTCCACGCACTGTGTTGCTGGAAGCGGAATGGGTGCTGCGCGCCCGCTACAAGAAAACAGCCCCCGAATTGTTGCAGTTTTTCCGCGCGCTGCTGGAAACCGACAATACGGTGATCGAGGCGGCTGAAGAAGTCAGCAACGCGCTCGACTGGTATGAGCAAGGTGCCGATTTTGCTGACGCGCTACATCTGGCCGCTTGCGGTACCGCCGTCATACATACCTTCGACCGGAATTTCTGCAAGGCGGCCCGCGACGCAGGTGGCGCGCCGGATGTCCGTGTATGGGCGGTTTGAGCTTGTAGGCTGCCATCTCACCAGCGCCAGCGCTTGGCGTCCCTGCGGGAATTTTTCGGACAAGCCATGCGTTTGCGGCGTGCTGCTGTCGGAGCGGCGAACGATGAGTACGATTCTGGTGGGAACAGCAATGCTGCTATGGATTGCACAATCGCCGCGCGGACCGCATCCCCAGCACGATCTCAGCTGCTTCCTTGATGAGTGGCTTGCGCTAGCGCAGATGCATGCCGCCGACTTGCGGGGGCCTGGCGATAGAACAACACCAGTTGCGCATACACCGCCGGAAACTGCTGTTGCAGCTTGTGCGGATTGCTGAAAAAATTTTCACTCGCCACGGCGAAGAATTCTGCCGGGGCGGTTGCGCCATAAGCATTCATGCCGGGGTGATGACGGTGCTCTCCTGCATGCGCCACTTGCCGCTGCAGTTGAGCAAAAGCTTCACTGAACGCCGTTGCCCAGTGTTCTCTCACCATGCCGGCGTGCAGGGGCGGCATGCCATTGGCGCTGCCGTTGAGCATGTCCAGCTTGTGGGCAAATTCATGCACCACCACATTGTGGCCGGGATGGGTTGCCGTCAGGTCAGCGGCGACGTCATCCCAGGAGAGGATCACCGGTCCCCGCGACCAGGACTCGCCACTCAATACCTGCTCCTGATGCGAGACCAGCCCTATGGTATCAGTCGTGTCCCTTGCCACCCGAAAAGCGCCGGGATAAATCACCACCTCAACCCAGCCGTCGTAATAATCCAGCCCCAGCTGCAAAACCAGCAGGCAGGCCTGAGCCGCCACGCTCACCGCCATTTCTGCGGACACGGCCAAGCCCTGCACGCCGATGAGCTTCTTGCGATGCAAGAACAGGGTGGTCAGCTCCCGCAGATGGGCCCTTTCCACGGCGCTCAGGCCGCTGAAGATATCCGCTTCGTGCATCAACTTGTCCCACACCTCACGGGGCAGCGGATAGTGGTCAAGCGTATATCGAATGCGCCGATGTTCGAGCCACTTCATGGCAATAAGGGTTTATGCCGTTTGGGCATGGTCGCTAGAGTGTCGTTATCTCGTTATCTATTGTTGTCACTTGGGCAAACTATTCTCGGCATGGCAGAAGGCGAGGTGGAGGAGGGTATGCCGACGTTCATGAGCTTGTCTTGGCGCTGCCGTCGCTCGCTGTTGCCTACACCTGTGCGCAGGAACGGGAAGGTGTGCTC
This sequence comes from Rugosibacter sp., assembly GCA_011620215.1. Classification (GTDB taxonomy): domain Bacteria; phylum Pseudomonadota; class Gammaproteobacteria; order Burkholderiales; family Rhodocyclaceae; genus Rugosibacter. Next base: position 8,384 of record WOZP01000037.1, on the reverse strand, counting down.
GCAGTGTAGCAGCCGTGCGGCGGCATGACAGATAGGTGTGCTGGTGGTGAGTGTGCAGCGCACTGATACGTATTGAAGCGCGATAAAAGGCCGCTCTGGCCGGGAAGCGATGGCCTGGCGAAGCTGTAAAAGTCGGCGCTGGTGATACGGCGAGCAAGGCGATTCAACGAGGGATGTGAGAAAACGGTTGGTGCCGCATGCACGTTTGAATATTGCGAATTCGTTCCCATATTGCAATTTATGTGGAGCATACTTATAAATTCTTTCTGGAAGGAGCCTATTCATGACCTCTCGTGACCCGATCGGCTGGATGTGGGCCGA
>WOZP01000037.1:0-7963 GCA_011620215.1 Rugosibacter sp. | reverse complement strand
CTGGAAGGAGCCTATTCATGACCTCTCGTGACCCGATCGGCTGGATGTGGGCCGAAGCCTGCCAGATGCTGGCGCAGGCCGAGCGCCTGCAACAGCAATTCTTCCGGCTCGACTTTCCGCGCGGTGCTCGCATTGCGTGGGAGCCGCCGGTGGATGTCTTCGAGGACGAGGACGAGTTTGTCGTCGTGGCCGCCCTGCCAGGCGTTGCACCCGGCCATGCCGAGGCACTATTCGACGGACGTACGCTGCTGATCCGCGCCCGGCGTCGCGTGCCGTTGCATGACCGTCACTACGCCATTGAACGCATGGAAATTCCCCATGGTTATTTTGAACGCCGCCTGGTTCTGCCTGCCATTCCGCTGGAAATCAGTGCGCAGCAATGGCGCGACGGCTGCCTGGTGCTTAGCCTGAAGAAAGTGAGATAAACACCATGAACGAAAACCACAACAATTCGGATCACGACGCTGCAATCGCCCCCCAAGCCGCCCCCGTGGCCGAACCGGTGCAGGCCGAGGCCAACACGCCTGCGTTCGCGGCAGAAGGTGCAGCGACTGACACGTCATCCGCTGCCGACACGCGTAAATCGCGACCGCTGCCCGAAGACGTGATAGCCATCGTGCCAATGCGCGACTTGGTGCTGTTCCCCGGCGCCGTGATGCCGCTCACCGTCGGTCGTGTACGTTCGCGCGCCGCCGCGCAGCAGGCTGCCCGTAGCCAGCGCCCGCTCGGCATATTGCTGCAGCGTCAGATCGAAGTTGAAGAGCCTGGCCCCGACGACGTGCACTGGGTGGGCACCACGGCCAACGTGGTGCGCTATGTCACCGCGCCCGACGGCACGCATCACCTCGTCTGCCAGGGCGAAGAACGTTTTCGCGTGCTCGAATTCCTTGATGGTTACGACTTTATGGCCGCGCGGGTGCAGCGCATCGAAGAAAGCACGCAAGCTGACAAGGAGATCGAAGCCCGTGCACTGTCGCTGCGTCAACGCGCCGTCGAGATTCTCCAGCTGTTGCCGCAACCCATGCCGGAAGAAATGATCAATGGCCTGAAGGCCATTGAGTCGCCTTCCCGTCTGGCCGATCTCATCGCCGCGCTACTGGATGTCAGCACCGAGGAAAAGCAGACGCTGCTCGAAACCTTCGATCTGCGCACACGACTCGACCGCCTGCTCGACATCCTCTCGCGCCGCGCTGAAGTGCTGCGCCTGTCGCGCGAGATTGATGAACGCACCAAACAGTCCATCGGTGAAAAAGGCCGCGAACACATGCTGCGCGAACAATTGCGCACGATCCAGAAGGAGCTTGGCGAAAGCGACGAGAACACGGCCGAACTCGATGATCTCGAAAAAGCCATCGCCCAAGCGGGTATGCCCGAAGACGTTGAAAAACAGGCACGGAAAGAACTCAAGCGCCTGCAGCGCATGCCCGAAGGCGCGGGCGAGCAGGCCATGGTGCGCACTTATCTCGATTGGCTCACCGAGCTGCCATGGAAGACGGCTGATGCACCGGCGATTGATTTAACCGAGGCACGGCGCACGCTCGACCACGACCACCATGGGCTGGAGAAAATCAAGAAGCGCATTCTCGAATACCTCGCGGTGAAGAAACTCAACCCCGAGGGCAAGGCGCCCATTCTCTGCTTCGTCGGCCCGCCCGGCGTGGGCAAGACCTCGCTCGGCCAGAGCATCGCGCGCGCCACCGGCCGCGAGTTCGTGCGCGTGAGCCTGGGCGGGGTGCATGACGAAGCCGAGATTCGCGGCCACCGCCGCACTTACATTGGCGCCCTGCCCGGCAACATCATGCAGGGCATGAAGAAGGCCGGCACGCGCAATGTGGTGATGATGCTCGACGAAATCGACAAGCTTGGCGCCGGCGGCTTCCACGGCGACCCGTCGTCCGCGCTGCTCGAAGTGCTCGACCCTGAACAGAACGGCACCTTCCGCGATAACTATCTCGCGGTGCCCTACGACCTGTCGTCTGTGCTGTTCCTGTGCACCGCCAACGTGCTCGACACCATTCCCGGCCCGCTGCGCGACCGCATGGAAGTAATCCATCTGCCCGGCTACACCACGCAGGAAAAGCTGCAGATCGCGCAGCGCTACCTGCTCAGCCGCCAACTCTCCCGCAACGGCCTGATGTCGGCGCAATGCGAGATCACTGAGGCCGCGTTGACCCGCATCATCGAAGGCTACACGCGTGAAGCGGGGGTGCGCAACCTCGAACGGGAAATCGGCTCGGTGTGCCGTCATGTGGCGCTGCGCATTGCCGAAGGCGGAGAGGAGCACATCACGGTCGATGCGGCCGACCTGCCCGCCATCCTCGGTGCGGAAAAATATGAAGCTGAGGTCGCCATGCGCACCGCCGTGCCCGGCGTTGCTACCGGCCTTGCCTGGACGCCAGTGGGGGGCGACATCCTGTTCATCGAGGCCGCGCGCATGCCCGGCAACGGCAAACTCATCATCACCGGTCAGCTTGGCGACGTGATGAAGGAAAGCGTGCAGGCTGCATTGTCGCTGGTGAAGGGGCGTGCGGCCGAATTGGGTATCGATGCCGCCGTGTTCGATAAATCCGACATCCACATTCACGTGCCCGCGGGCGCCACGCCGAAGGACGGCCCCAGCGCAGGCGTGGCGATGTTTACCGCGCTCTCGTCGCTGCTCACGCAACGCCCGGTGCGCAGCGACGTGGCGATGACCGGCGAGATCAGCCTGCGCGGGCTCGTGCTGCCCATCGGCGGCGTGAAAGAAAAAGTCCTCGCTGCGCTGCGTGCCGGCATCAAGATCGTCATGCTGCCTGCTCGCAACCGCAGGGACCTGGAAGACATTCCGGCCGAAGCACAGGAGAAGCTTGAGTTCGTGTGGCTGGAGCAGGTGGATGATGCTCTAAAGGTGGCGCTGTCCGCAATCGCTGAAAAAAAGGGTGAGATAAATACGTCACAGCCAATTTCAACACCATGAGCAGCAAGGTGCGCGCCACGCTCTATTGCATTCCCTACCTTTACAACGACAGGCGGTGACGCACCCGTAGCGGGTTGAGCCAACTCATCCTCGCGGGCTGAGGCGCAGCAGCAGAACACGATGGATAGAAGCGCAAGCTTGATTCGAAATAGTGGGTTCATGGACAAGGAATTACATGCAAGCTCACTCTACCGTGATATGCGCATGACCTCGCGTTGTTGTGGAGTCGCGGGATGGATTGCTGTGAAGAGGATTCTCACGGTCTGGTTCTGGCCGACAGCACTCGCTGCAGGGTATCGCCGATGAACTTGTGCCAAGTGTTCATGATGCACTAAGCGCAGACAGCCGAGAAAGTTGAATTACACACGCAATTTCAATGGTAACGAAGGATCATCCATGGTCGTGCTTCTGCAGAAAAAGTGGGTGAATTTTCGATCCCATCGACGACGTCTGTTTCTAGCGACAAATAAAACATTGATAAATCATGACCTTGTTTTTCATCATGAAAATATGTCGTCGATTGGCGACAAGCCAAGGTCGAATTCTTTCACGGAATTGATGCCAACCCAATGAAATTATAGTGAATAATTAAATGGCATGTTCCTTGCCTTACTGAGCTGGCATCTTCGATCCCCGACCACTCAGGAGGTAATGCAAGTGAATGCAAACGCAAGTGATCACCCAGTGGAGGTGCCGTGCTGCCCGGCGCTTGTCAAAGATACGGTATGCGATGTACTAGATTTTCACTATCGAACGCGGCACACCACCAATGTGACAGTAGGTGGCCGCCGCGTGCAGGTCGAGGTGCTGATCCATGCGCGTCTGGAGCGTTGCCCGGGGTCGCTGACCTTGGGCGATCTTGTTTACAGCACGACCTTGCTGCCCGGTGAAAAGGTGCGGCTGTTTACCGCGGATCGGCGCACACGCTTCAGCATCGATAGCGAAAGCAAGGTGAGCTATCGGCACGAACAAACGTCTGAAGAGCGTTACTACCTATCGAGCATGCACGATTTCATGTCTGACGTGTCGGTGCGCGATTCAGGCAGTGCCAACTCAAGCAGCAGGGGTTCAACGCGCGGCCATGCGGAGACCAGCAGTGCCCTTGGCGCCATTTTTTCCGGACCGTCGGTTGACGTGAGTGGCTCCTATGATGCGTCGTCCACGTCGTCGTTCCTGCGTGAGCTAAGCCAGCATGCCAGTGCTTCGGATCGACGCTCCGAGACAGCCACGCGAGCCGCCAGCTCGGTGTCGGTTGGTGAAGTTTCGAGCCGCGCGCATACGCAAGGGGAGTCGGAAGACCACTTCGAATCGTCGTCGCGGGAATTTTCAAATCCAAATCGCTGCCACGCGGTCACCTATTACTTCTATCAGATCAACAAGACCCAGACGGTCAAATTCAGGATTGTCGCCATTCAACGACGAGTGATTGATCCGGCGGCCGATACGCGCGTTTCGAACAATCCCTTTGCTGCAGATGGCGGTGTATCAGCCATCCCCAATGCCGTGCTGGCGACCGATGCGAACCGCCTGAAAGTCGAGGTTATCGGACGTGACAGCGTGCTGGTCAAACAGCGTGCCGACTCCGCCGGCATTATCCTTAGCCGAGACACGGCCAGTGTTGGTTCGTTGCGTGCCTCCACCCTCGAAAATGTCGCGCAACCCTTACCTTCTGCCATCAAAGTCCGCGCCTTGCAGCAAGTGGACCAGGAACTCAACAAAGTGGGGCTGATCGACAAACGCGGCAAGGTGTCTGAAGAGCTGGTCGCCGAGCTGTCGTTTGAGCGCGTGAGTTCGTTGCCGACGCCCGGCCTCATGGTCAAGGGCTGCCTGGATGACTGCGATGTCTGCGAGCCTTCCCTCGAAAAAGAGATCGAGCTTGAACTGGAACACAAGCAATTGCAGAACGAGCTCCTCAAAAAGCAAATCGCCCTACTCGAAAAATCGCAGGAGTATCGCTGCTGCCCCGTGGGAGAGGCAGAGCCCGCCACACCGTAAGCACCCCCGCCAGGTTGTTTTTTACTCCGCTGTATTCACCTCGTATCCATTTCATACCTGGATTCCATCGTGTTTCCATCGCGTCGCGCTACGTTCAATCAAGGAGAATTACATGAAAAATACTGAACCCAGCCTGTTGGGTGTTCATCCGGACAAGATCAAACTCACCGCTATTCAGGCAGAACGCTTAGGCGCATTGAATGACGTTCCCGCCAAAGATCTGATCGGTCTGACCGTGGCGCAGATCAGCGAAAAATTCCGTTTCAGGATTGATCCCACGCTGCTCTTCTTTCGCAAGATCTGCGGCAAGGTTGTCAAGAAAGATCCAGTCACCGGCATCGAGTACCCAGTGGCGTATGCGACTGTCCATGTCGAGGATACGGATTGTTCTTTCCTGGGGTATTTCCCCGCTGCGGCCAAATACTCGTGGTACTTCCCTTTCAAGTGTCGGCGGGAAATCATCGGCACGGTGAAAACCGACAGGTGCGGAAACTTCTGCGTGTATATCCCGCGCTGGGACATCGACTGGATTCTCAAATGGCGCAAGGAGCGCCTGTGCTTCCCGGTCATCTTCGAAAGACCTTCGTTGGCCGACATCATCGAAGAGCTGATTCCCCCTGAGGTGATCCCCTTCCCTAAACCCGGGCCAGGCCCCGACCCCGGTCCTTTGTTGCGGCATGATCGAGGCCAGCTGCTGGCCACCGTGGAGCAACGCCTGGGTCGCGATATCGCGCGGCGCCTGGGCACGGCCCTAAGTCGTCTGTCGCTTGGCGCGAGCACGGTCGACGCGATGGAGCTGTTGCAGGACGATGCGTTTGAAGCGCCGCTCGCACCGCCTCTGCCCAGCGAGTTCCGCATGGTGGATCACAGCATCGACACGCGCAAAGGTGCGGCGTCGCGCCTGACGATGGAAGGCGTGCGTGCCAGCGTTGGCGCCCATCTCAGGATGGATGCCACAACCTTGGGTAACTTCGACTTGCGCCAATTCATCGGCCCATTCCGCCGCTGTGCCGACGTCTATATGCCGGTGTGGGTGCCGATCATCGATATTCCGGATATCACCTTCCGGGTCACCCAGGACGTCAATGGTGACGGTATCGAAGAAACAATCTATTCGGAAGGATTTTTCAAGGTGCGCTGGGATGCAGGCACCTTGCTCCCCGTCAAACTGATCGCTTCGTCGATTGCCATCTCGATCCCCGAATGCGGCGAGATCATCGACATTCCCTGTGGCAACATCCCCGCCATCTATCGTGCCGGGCGCATGCCGGTACGTGGCGATGCCAGCATGTACGACCCGGTGGCCGGGTATGCGCTGCGCCCCAACCGCCCACACCCGGCCGGCAACCCCGTCGACCCCTTGCCCAATCCGGATGCCCAGTCGCCGTTCTATGGCGTTGTGCCGATCTACGGTTGCGTCGATGTGGGTACCAAGGCGACGCAGTATCGCGTGCTGGACAGCTACAACAGCGGCCCCTTCCTGCCAGTGCTCAACCAATCCTGGTGGGTGACGCGGCTGGGTGCGTCGGGGATGGTGACGCAGTATCACCACGTGGTGCCAGCCGCCGGCGGCTGGTATGACATCGTGATTCCGAAAGGCACCAACCCGAATGACTGGGAACCGGAGAAGCTGGTGCTTGACTGGAATACCTGGCAGGCCGGAAACGGCAAGCATGTGCTCAAGATCGAGCTGGGTTCGGGCGGCGTACCGCTCGCCCCTCAACCGGCTACGGATGCGGTGGCGTTCCACGTGGACAATGCTTATCCGACGACGACTTTCAAGGTGGAATACCGGAAAAATGGTGCGGGCCCGTTCCTGCCGCTGGTCTTTCCTTGCCCGGTCGCCAATCGCGGCGCGCTGGCGCAGGACATCGAGTTCCGGGTCACGTTCACCGCTGCGGCAAGTCATCTGCGTGACGTGGCCATGGGTGGTGGCGGCTGTGGCGGAGGCGGGATCACCTATGTCTCGGGTGCGCCTCCCGGCTGGTTTCCGGCGTCATCGCTCAATCCGACCAGTGTGGTCCATTGGCATGAAGCACCCGGTGACAACTCGGTGTCGATTACCGCATTTTTCAACCTTGATGCCAGCGCACTGCAGGGCACCTATTCGTTCAGCGCCTGGGCGGCGAGTCGTGCCTTCAACCCGGCAGGTGGCGACATCGGTCATCTGCAAACACCGATGTATGAATACGATCCAGCGGATATCCATGTCACGCCGTACTTTTTGTTTTCAGTCGTCAATGCAGACTAAGCAGCAAGCAGAAAGGCATACGCGCGGGGAACGGAAGTTTTCCGCGCGTCAAGCAAACCTATGTCATATGGCTATTCCGGGTTTCACTTCGTCGTCGCGGTTCTCGCAACGTGGCGTCTGGCTCGCCATCTCGGATGGGCTTCGTTTCTTGAAAATTTTCTGGGGCGCGGTTCGGACCGCCTCTTCTGATATCCAGACACCAAAGGAGAATTGTCATGTCAAGTTTTGGACAAAAGCATGCAGCAGCGTCAAGCGCCATTCATGGGCGCAGCCAAGTCTCTCCCATACTCGCACCAAAGCCTACGCCCGCATCCGCCAAGGAACTCAACCTTGGAAAGAGAGATTGGCTCGTTCGCTATATGGGCGAAAAGCCTCTGTCGCTCAGAGGGCTACGAAGCGGGCGTGAGTACTATTTTTCCGAAGCCGGAAAAACGGCGATCATAGATGAAAGAGATATTGAAGCCTTGCTGCGCACCTAGTTGTTCGTTCGTGGCGCTGGTGACGGATAGGATATGCAACGGTATCAGACGAAGTGTCGCACCTTGGGCCTGCGTAAAAATGAGCTTTTCTCGAAATTTCGTCTTCCAAGAGAGGAGGGTTACGCTCCGTAAATTGCGGCACACCCTTCAGCGCGTGCTATCTATCGGCCAAAAGTCGGCGCTGACGGGACGGCGATGCAGGTTGCAAGCCATTTGGCGCTTTCGATCATGGTGCGCAGGTGCTTTTCGATTTCCGGCCGGGCGAGGCGTGAGGCGAAGTAT
>WOZP01000152.1 GCA_011620215.1 Rugosibacter sp. | reverse complement strand
GTTTTGATATGTATCGAATCAACAACTATTCGATGGTGTTGCCCGATGGTTCGGTTTTGCAGGTGGCTGCCAAAGCGTATCACAGTATATATTTCGAAGTTTTTGGTGAGGGTGGTGTTCCGGCGTTAATAATGTTTCTTGCGCTAATTGGCCTGACGTTATTTGTATTCATGCGCCACGGGAAAGTGCTTGCTTCGACCGGAGAAATTTGGCTGGGCGATGCTGGGCGGTACTTGCTGATTGCGACACTGGTGTTCTTGGCCGGCGGCATGTTTATCGGTGTCGCTTTTCAGTCCTATTTCTATTACTTGGCTGCGTTGTCGGCTGCTTACACCAACTTGGGGGGCAAGTATGCGTGCACTTGAGACGGGGTATGTGCCTGCGTTAACCGGTTTGCGAGGTGTCGCCGCTTGGTGGGTGGTGCTTTTCCACTTTTATGAACCACTGCGGGGCGTGGTTCCTGCTTGGATCTACGAGTTTGTCAGACAGGGGTACTTGGCTGTTGACCTGTTTTTCATTCTCAGTGGTTATGTAATTTACTTGACGTCGTCAGGTTCTTTGGAATCAATGAAATGGGGGCCCGTGTCCCGTTTTTGGATCAATCGGTTGATTCGAATTTACCCGCTGCATCTGGTCTTGATGGTGTTTTATTTGTTCAACCCGCTGGCACTTTGGCTTTTTTCGGAATCCGGTGTCGGGGCGGGTCGGTACGATTGGGGATACTATTTTGCATCCATTTTTTTGGTCCAAAATTGGGGAATATTTGGTGGCCTCCAATGGAACATACCGGCTTGGTCGATCAGCACAGAGTTTGCAGCCTATCTGGTATGTCCTGTATTGATGGTGGTCATCCTGAGTCGATTGAAAAAAAGCCAGGTTGGGCTTTTTATTGCCATCTTGGGTGGGGGTTTGGGGGTTGCCATTTTGTTCGGACTGGCTGGTAAAGCATCAATTGGAGAGGCCATTCCTACCCTTGGTGTGGCGAGATGTGTGCTTGAGTTCTGGATGGGGTTGTGTCTGGGCGGATTTTGCCGTGCACGCGGGGCGGGGGCAACGCCAGGCAAAAGGGGTCGCTCGGTACTGATTTTTCTTTTGATTGTTTTTGACATTTGGTTGGTCGAGTCGGGTGTTCCGAATTATTGGTATGTGCCAGCCACTTTTGCCGCCTTGATTTATCTTTTGGCCCAGGGAGATTTGGTTTTTTCTCGTTTTCTTTCCTCTCCCACGGTGCATTACCTGGGGGTGATTTCTTACAGTACTTACCTAGTGCACTATTTCGTCAAAGATTGGGTCAAGTTCTTGAGTGAATCGATCGGCCTGTATCAGTTGGCTTTTTATCTGGTTGTGTGTGGGGCTGCATCTGTTGTTCTCTATCGTTGGGTTGAGTCGCCCTCCAGGGAATATTTAAAGCGCCACTGGCTGGGGGTGTCTTCATGATTGATAATTTTTCTATTTTTTTTACTTGCCTGCTGTTTTTATACATTGCGTTTCGGTTGTCGCGAAAGAAATGACCAATGAACCCATTTGAGCAATTCGAGTTGATGGCAACCTTTGTGCCGAACCTGGCTTTCTAGGGGTAAAAGATGCTCTCGTGGTTTCTCCTTCAATCCCTGTCCAAAGACAAGCTGTCGGTATTTCTGTTTCACAAGATGCCGCAGCAATACGACCCGCTGGTACCGGCCGACGTGAACATGGCGCGATTCGAGCAACTGTTGGACCACACGTTTTCCAAGCTGCACGTGCTGCCGCTGGAAGAGGCCATTGGCCTTTTGCAAGCCGGCACCCTGCCGCGCCGCGCCGCCTGCATCACCTTTGACGACGGTTATCCCGACTGGCTGGCGGGCGCTGCACCGGCCCTGCGCCGACGCAACCTGCACGCCACCTTCTTCATCACCTCTGGCCAGTTTGACGGTGTGCCGCTGTGGCAGGAGCGTATCCTGGCGGCGGTGCGCCGCCTGCCGGGGCCGGCGCTTGACCTCGGTATCCCCTTCCTGCCTGCGCAAGCCGTCTCATCGGTGGATGACCGCCGAAGACAGGTGCAGAGGCTGGAACAAGAACTGAAGTACCTCACGCTCTACCGTCGCGAGCAGATCCTGAAGCAACTCGAAGCCGAAGCCGGCATACAGGCGGCCGACGTGCCGGTGATGAACGAGGCGCAACTGCGCGATTTGCACAGCCAGGGCTTTGGCATTGGTGCACATACTGCCTTGCACCCCATCCTCGACTACTGCAATGCCGACGAGGTCGAGCGCGAAATTGGCGGCGCCCGTGAGCGGCTACAGGCCATCGTGGGCGGGGCGGTGAATGGCTTTGCCTACCCCAATGGCCGTCCCTATGCCGACTTTTCCCGTCTGCATGTGGACGCGGTCAAGCGCGCGGGCTACCGCTACGCCGTTACCACCCATTGGGGCGTGGCCGGCGCGTCAACATCGCCCTTCCAGATCCCGCGCTTCACCCCTTGGGCCGACCACGATTGGCATGTGACCTACCAATTGGTGCGCAACCTGATGACCAAACCTATGCAGGTGCCGGAGGTGGCCACATGAGCGCGACGGCAGCCATGAAAGATGGGTTGCGAACCGCGCTCTACCGTTGCGGTGCCTTCGGTGCGTGGCACCGCTGGCGCAACCGTAACGCGCTCACGGTGCTCATGTTCCATCGGGTGCTGCCGGCCAATGACCCGGCCTTTGCACTGGCCGAGCGGGAGTTCACCTTCACCCTGGACGGTTTTCGGCGCACGCTTGACTTCGTGCAACGCCATTACCGCGTGGTGAGCCTGGGTGACCTGCAGGCCGCGTGCCAGGGGCAGCAGCCTTTGCCCCCCAACCCGGTGCTGATCACCTTTGACGATGGCTGGCGCGACACCTTGACCCACGCCGCCCCAGAGTTGGCCCGGCGCGGCCTGCCCGCGGTGCTTTTCCTGGCCAGCGAGGTGGTGGCGCTTGAGTCCCCACGCTGGTGGCAAGACACCCTGGTGGCGGCATTGGCCGAGCCCGGGGCATCCGCCCGCTTGTGTGCTGCCGCTGGGTGGGCCGCCATGCCCAAAGGCAGCGTCAGCCAAGTTCTGGCGGCCCACTTGGGCGCCATGCCAGAAGCCGATCGCCAAGCTTGGCTGGCGCAGCACGCCTCAGCGGTGTTGGGCCAGATCGCGCACCGGCAAATGGTGACGCTGAGCGAACTGAAAGCCATCGACAAGGAGCGCCTGGCGATTGGCGGGCACGGCCATACGCACAGCCCTTTGACGCTGTCTCCAAACCCCGAGGCCGAGTTGTTGACCAGCCAGCGCATGCTGGACGAACTGGGGCAGGGGGTGCGCAGCATGTCGTTTCCGCACGGTGCCTGGTCAAGCGAGTTGGCCGAAGCGGCCAGAAAAAGCGGGTTCAACTGGGTATTCACCAGCGACGCCATGCTGGTGGATACCTCTCGCAGGTCTAACCCATTGCCCGCTCTGGGGCGTATTCACATGCCTGAAAACGCATGGACCTGCCGTGCGGGCCAGATCGACTTTGCCCGCATGGCCACGTTTTTGTTTTTCCGGCCGGTGCAAGGCCACGCCCAATCATGACCAGTGATCGCCTGCGCATTCAGCGCAAGTCTTTCGAGACGCTGACCACCGCTGAGCGCGATGGTTGGACCCGGCTGCTCAGCGAGAGTACCACCTCGCGCTGGGCATTCCTGTCGCCCACCTACGCCGAGGCGGTGAACGACACGCTGGGTCCGGTGGACGTGGTGTTGTGCTGGCGGGCCGACGAATTGGTGGCAGTGATGCCGCTGCAACGGGCGGCTGGCTGGCTGGGCCGCCTGGGTATGCGCGAGCCCGTGGGCCGGCAGATGACCGATTATTTTGGCCTGCTGGCACGCCCAGGTGTGGCGCTTGACTGGAAGACACTCGTGCGCGAGGCCCGCATTCCGTGCCTGCACTTCACCCATCTGGACGAAAGCCAGGCTGCGCATGGCTTGACCGGCGACAGCCCGAGAAAAGGGCTTCGCACCCATATTCATGCGGATGGCGGCGAGGCCCATTGGGAATGGCTGCGCACCCAGGACAAAAAACTCGTCAGCGACACTGAGCGACGCGAACGCAAGCTGGTGGCAGAACACGGCCCCATCCAGTTTGAGATGCAGTCCAAGATGCCGGAGCAAGATCTTGATGTCTTGGTGGACCTCAAGAACGCGCAGTACCAGCGCACAGGCCACGACGGTGGCGCACTGCTTTACCCTGCGAATGCCCGCTTGTTGTCTCGGCTGCTGACATCGACAGACTCCAATTGCCACCCCCAGCTCAGCGTGCTGCGCTGCGGTGACCAATGGGTCGCCGGGCATTTCGGCCTGCAATGCGGGCCGCTCTTGCACTACTGGTTTCCCGTGTATGACAACCGTTTCTCAGCCTATTCACCCGGGCGGATCTTGTACCGGCATGTCTTGTTAGAAGCGCGGGCGCAAGGCATTGCCTGCATCGACAGGGGCGAGGGCGATAGTGCGGCGAAGCGGGATTTCGCGAACGAGGAGCACGGCTTTTATAAAGGGATGCCGTCGGCTGGCTTGTTGGGTTGGTCTATATCAAGCGCACAGCGTCTTCAATGGCGACTGATATCACAGAGGTGAAAATTTTGCACACACAGAAATCTCCATCTGAAACAACGAAAATTCCTGCGGAAATGAGATCTTCGGTGCTTGTTGGTGATCTTCAACGATATGCCTATTGGATTGGCCCCAGATCGAATTGGGTGATGGGCGCCACCGGATTTTTGGGTTGGCGGCTCTCGCGCGCTGTTCAAAAAAAATTGGGACGGCCGGTTGGTGCCCTGTCTTGGCCAGTCGGTCTCGGGTTGCTTTGTCTAAACTCTCGGGCCTCTCCGTTCAAATCAGTTGAAATGTCAATATTGAATCAAGCTCTTGACGGATTTGAGCGGCAGTCGGCGATTCACGTTGACTGGTGTGGGGTGCTCTATGGTGCTCTTGGTGTTTATGAAGGTCTTAGTCACGCACAGGGGGTTGAGCGAGTCGATCGACTTGTTCTTCCACTAATGAATAGACCAGGTGCTGCTGATGGTGAGATTTCTTATGCCGCAAATCGAGATGAAATTCTCATAGATACGATTGGCATGATCTGTCCCATGTTGGCACGCCTTGGCCGATTAACTGGAAACGATCGATATCGAGAGATGGCATTGCTTCAGTTGGAACGCTTTCTTGATCTCGGAATCGACGAAGAGACCGGTTGGCCATGGCACGGATATCGCAGAGGATCGGGAGAGAGGCTCGGGCTTCCAGGGTGGGGACGTGGCTTGGGTTGGCTGGTGCTGGGGATGGTTGATACCATACTAGAACTGTCAGAGAAAAATGACTGCAGCAAGTGGTTTGAAATTACCAATAGATGGATTGAGCGCATGTATGAATTCCAGATGGCTGATGGGAATTGGCCGTGGTTGCTAACTGAAAGAAATGCTCGATATGATACGTCGGTAACGGCAATGTTGGGGTATGCGGCGTGCCGTTTTTACGGTCATAATTTTGGTCGAAATGATACGGCTAGACTGATGTATGAGCGTGCATTTGCTGCGATTGATGAAATGACTGATCCGTTGGGAAGAGTTCAGAGCGCGTCGGGAGAGGCTCTGGGGTGGGGGGATTATTCACAGCAGTTTGGTAATAATCTCTGGGTTCAAGGCCCCGCTGTAGCTCTTCAAGTTTTAAAAGATGAGCTGAATTCAAGAAGTGAGGGTGGGTGAATGATGATTTTTGGAGGTCACAGTTCAATTGGGTGAGGTGCTCAATCCAAACGGGTGGTGCAGAGTGAAGGTGTTATTTTCCCCGTTTTCTTATTGGTAGAAACGTGAGCGCAATATAAATTGCGCAGCGCATTGGTCGATGCCGACTGCGCATTGCGTGCCAGAATGATTTCCGTGCAATGCTGTGATCTCCTTTCCAAAAGTGGCTATAGGCATGATCGAATTCAACTTGACCGATCCTCTGGGACAGGGATTTTTCGTTGAGCAAGTCGTTGCCAGATCCTTTATAGCCCCACCGCAAGGATGCTGCGTGTAGTAGGCGAGCCAAGTGATTCTCGCTTGAGAGTTGGTGCATGGCACTTGATTCATGGATGCGATAAAGGGCTACCGAGCCATTGAGTGAATGCATCTCACAAATGCGCGATGCCCGCAGCCAGAAATCGTAGTCTTCGCCCTGCCGCATGGATTCGTTGAAGCCACCAATCGACTCATACACCGAACGCCGGACCACGGCGGTGTTCATGCCAACCAGCACACCATTCATCAGTTTCGTGTACAGCCAACCCGAGCGCTCAGGGTCGGCGTCGACAAGAAGGTTTGCATCTTGCATCAGCGAGCTGGCCGGTGCAAAGCCGCCCCCAGGCAGAGCAGGCCATCGAATGAACTTGCCAAAGACGACGCCTACATCTGGGTGCGCGTCAAAGTACCTGACCTGCGCTTGCAGCTTGCCGGGAAACCAGACGTCATCGGCATCGAGAAAGGCGATCAACTCGCCACGCGACTGCGCCATGCCCACGTTGCGAGCCCGCGAAACGCCAGTGCCTGTGAGGTGGAGCACCCGGATGCGTTCGTCCTGAAGGGCGTAGCGGTCGTAGTCGTCGTCCGTGGAGCCATCATTGATGAGCAGCAATTCCAGGTCGGTGAACGACTGCTGCAACACGCTGTCGAGGGCTTCCTGCAGGTAGTCCTTTCCATTGCGAACAGGGATGATCACCGAAACATGTGGTGAATTCATTGCTCTGGTCTATTGGTTGAATTGCTGTAATGCGGAGCGCAAAAAACCGTCGGCCTTGTTTCTAAGCTCCAATCGGCGACACAAAATGGCCGATCGAAGCTCCTGTTCGTTTTTCAAGGTGTGAAGGGCGAGAGAGACGATGCGATCGGGTTCGAATGGCTGAGCGGGGATGCAATGCTCAGGAAGCCCCAGCAGACGAAAGAATCCAGAATGCTTGATGTCATAGGCCAGCCCGATGGCCGGAGTACCTGTACTCGAAGCGAGAATGCACGAATGCAACATGCCACCAATGTGTATGTTCAGTTGCTTGTAGGCGTGAAGTAAATCGTCTACGTCGCCATGTACAACCCTGAGCTTGATGCCGGCGTCACGCAGCAGGGCAGCCACCAATAGTTCACTATCATAGTGAATCATGTAGTGAAATAGGCAGTCGGTTTGTCTTTGGATTTCTTTGAGCGCGATAACGTAGATTCTCAGGTCTTCATTTATTCGGCTGCAAGCGCTAGGGCCGTGGAATGGAAAATTGATTCCAATATGAACTCGGTCTGCGGAAAGACGTTCTTCAGGTGAAATCTCGGCGCTGGCTTCAATAAAAAGAGCTGGGTCCCCGATCAACTGTATGGAACGTGAGGTACAGCTTTGCAGGAGGCGCTGGGATGTAGCATCTCTCACACTGATATGTTCACAATTTTCTAGAAAGTTGGAAAGAAAACCTGTTTGTTCGGCA
This sequence comes from Rugosibacter sp., assembly GCA_011620215.1. Classification (GTDB taxonomy): domain Bacteria; phylum Pseudomonadota; class Gammaproteobacteria; order Burkholderiales; family Rhodocyclaceae; genus Rugosibacter. The sequence continues at coordinate 2,913 of WOZP01000152.1, read as the reverse complement.
GGTAGGGAGAATTCACCCTTTTCAAGCCTTGGATCAATTAGATTTACTCCAACGCCATAAATCATCAATAGATTGCGGCCGTTTCTTATCCATGCCAAATCTCGATGGAGGCGAGAAGGAAATTGTAGTTGATTGTTGGGGGAGAAGTAGCCGCTGCCGCAGATCGCCAGGGGCGCTTCATTGGTTGACGTGTCCTCCAGGTCTCCCCAATTTTTTAGAATTGCAACAATTTTGGGGAGATGATTTTTTATGGATTGAATGGAGGCCTGGGTGATTGCGAGATCACCCTTGTTGTATGCGTGTTTCGATATGTAATTTCTATAGTCAACCCTGTATTGCTTTAGATGTTTGTGCATCATTCGATCATAGAGTCGGCGCAAGAGGTGTTTTCCTTGTTCCCAGGTGCTGCCCATAGTGGCTGGTTGTTGGGCCACAGCGCCGTAGACGATCAGTGCATCTTTTTTCATGGCAATAGTTCTTTCTTAGGGTTGCTTTGATTTTTTACGGAGCTTGTCGAAAATGTTTTGAAGTTCTAGGGATATTGGTAACGAGAGTGCCCTTGAAATGGGGAAGAATGCGATGCTCAAAGCCAGGCCTGTAAATGCGATAGTTAAACTTGATGGCCATTCGTCAGGGAGCTGAGTGCGGGTGAACCAGCAAAGGGCACCAGTGCTTGCAGTGAGCGCCAAGACCGAAAGAGTGTTCTTCAGCCACGCGAAGACTGGTACACCAAGTTGGCGCTTCAAGATGAACACCATCAGGGGAGCAGATAACAGCTGCCCCAATGCCATCGCCAGCGCGAATGTGCTCAAGGTTCCATCCATCAGCCACCAAGCGCAGGCGATCTTGGCGACCAGCGACAAAGCGGTTGGGCCAATTGAGGCATAGGGCTTGCCCACGCCAGTCAGCGCGGGGGTGCTTAGCATAAACAGGCTGCTTAGCGCATAGGCCAGGCACAGCCAGGGGATGGCTGGCACGGCGGCAAGCCAGGCGCTGCCATACAGAACACTCACGATGTCGTGCGCCAGCACCGCAATGGCGGCCAGCGCCGGCAGCATGAGCGAATTGATCAACGAAGTGGCCCGCAGGTATTCGCCTGCCACGGGGCCATTGGCGTGGTGCACCTTGGCCATGTAGGGCAAAGCGAAGTAGTTGATGGTGGGCAGCAGGGCTGTGCTCACCATGTTTACGGTAGAGTTTGCGCGGCTGAACAGGCCAACTGCGGTGGGTGTCATCCTGCGGCCGAGCAATATGTCGGGCAGGGCGCTGTCGGCGGCCTTCAGCAGGGCTGTCAGCAAGTTGCCCAGGCCGAAGTGCACGATGCCCTTGAGTTGGTGGAAAGCCGGCAACCAGGGCAGGGGGCGGGCTAGCGCCCAGCGAGCCATGGCCCCGGTGACTAGGATGTTGATCAGGTTGGCCCAGGCCATGGTCATGGGGCCAAACCCATCCAGGGCCAGTCCCACCGAGGCTCCGAAATACACCACGGTGGTCACTGCGGTGATGCGGGCCGACTTCTCCACTGCCATCTCGCGCGAAATGATGGCCATGGGAATGGCGCCAAAGGGAATGAACAAAAAGCCCAGAGCCAGTACCTGCACTACGGGCACAACCCGCGCCTCGTGAAAGAAGTACGCCCAGTACGGTGCACTAAGGTACATGGCTGCTGCCACGCTCCAGGAGGTGACTAGCAGCACGCCGAGCGCGTTGCGCAGGCTATCCGGGGTCAGCTCCTTCTCGCGCCGAATGAACCCAGTGACACCGAAGTCACGAAACACATGGGCCACCGTCATGAGCACCGCGCTCATGGAAAAAATGCCGATGTCTTCTGGGCTGAGCAGGCGTGCCAGCACGATGGTCAGTACAAAGTTGGCCACCAGGGCCAGGTTGCTGACGATGAATTGCAGTGCGACTTTTTGGCGAACCGAGGACATGTTGGCAGTTTCCAAAGACCAGATGGGCCACCTGAGCGGTGCTTAGACAGCGAATGCTACAGGGTTAGTCTTGGTGCACACATCTTTTCCTGAGCCAATCGGTTTTGTCGTAAAAAAAATAGCGCACTCTGCTTGCTTACTCGTTAAAGTGGCTCCCGTGCTCACGACAACCGCTGTCGAGGCTGCCTCAAGAGACTCGTGCAAGGCTGACTCCGTCAAGGTTGTGACCCAGTTACTTGGTGCATCGCACACAGTGGCCTGTGCCACCTTGTTTGCGAGCAGGATGCGCTGACTCAACGCTAGGCAAGAAGATGGACAAACGGTCTACTGAATACCGACGAGGGATGGGCAACTGGGAGGCTTGGGGCGGCGACGTTGCACCCATCTTTCGTGCTGCCGAAAAATGGGCGACTGCATTGTCGGGAGTGCAACGCCCGTGGCTCTGCTGGAACGTCGACCCAGACTGGTGTCTTTTGCAGCAGAAATTGGTGAAGAACGCTGGATGGACCCCAGTGGTGGGGTTCGACCCGCGGGTGGGCTTACCCGAGCATGTGGTGCCGGGGGCAGTGGTGGTGGATTTCAACGCCGACCTGCAGTTGCCGGTGCTGTACCCACATTTCCCCCTGGAGTTCGCCTTTCTTTTTGTGGATCGCATGGCTTTTTGGCACTCAGACCTTCTCTTGCCTGAACCCAAAATGCGCGAGATGGCCGATTTGTTCGCGAAACTGCCCGATGGCACAACCGCCGCCGTCAACACCGCAGGTTGGCGAGACATCTTTTCCGTGAGCCACCGCCGCTACTGGGAGTTGATCGGTTGCACCACACGCTCAGCCAGCCGTGACCAGTACGAGAAAGGGTGTGGCTGGTGGCTGAATTTCCAGTCGCACCGCAACCGGGCTGTCAATTCAGGTGATCCGAAGTTGTCTAGCTACTACTGGGACCATGGAACCGGAATCTACTACTGGAAGCGACAGCACGGTGG
>WOZP01000159.1 GCA_011620215.1 Rugosibacter sp. | reverse complement strand
CCGCCTGGATGGCTTCTTCCAGCGCCTTGCGCTGCAAGCCGGCTTCTTTCAGCAAGCGGCCCACCTCACCCTTGTCACTAGCCAAGGCGAGTAAAAACATCTCTGAAGCAATGAACTGATCACCCGCCTTTTGCGCTTCCTTGTCGGTCACATTGAGCAGATTGTTCAGGTCGCGACCAATGGACACCTCTCCACCATGCCCCTCGACTTTTGGCAACCGCTCAAGCGCTTTACTCAAGGCTAGTTTCAGCCCACCTACATTAACGCCAGCACGTGCGAGTAAGGAAGCCGTGCCACCATCCTCCTGATTTAACAGTGCTAACAGCAGATGTTGCGGTTCGATGAATTGCTGGTCGTTACCCACGGCCAGGCTTTGTGCATCGGCCAGTGCTTGCTGAAATTTAGTAGTGAGCTTATCGAGGCGCATTGCTATTCCTTTCCAAAGTATTTCAAGATAGCTGGGGCAGCTTGACTTATTTTTCAAGAGTCATGCTGATTTTTCTAAAAAAAACTAATGTCCGGCTATCAAGCTGATGCGATTTAATCCGGGAATTTTTTGCAAAAAACGAAAAACAGGGGCGAAAAGCCGTTCGAGCCAGCGAACGCTGCACGCTGCAAACGGAGTATAAAACCCCCAGCTAAACGCGATCAGGCTAAGAAACACCCCCCCAATGAAAATATCCGTACCCCAATGTGCGCCTGCAACTAATCGGGGTAACAGAAAAATAGCGGTTAATAGGCAGATCAGCACACGCTGCCACGGCTTGGTGAACGGATAGAGAAACATCGCCCAAAGCAACAATACAGAAGCATGATCACCCGGAAAGCTATTGTTTGAGTTGTCTTTAATATGCGAAAACCGATCCCAGTCAGGGAAAAGTTCACCCAGACGCACTGCTCCATCCAGCACCAGCGACGGGCCATCGTGCTGCCAGTGCATGGCCTTGACCAGAGGTGAAAATAGTCCAATGCGGATAACCAGCAATAAAAACAAAACGGATAAAAATGCAAACAATGCCGTACGCACCTGGTCTTTGGCAAATAGCCAGTTTCCTTTGATCAGAAACCCCAGCATGATCAAGCCAACAGCCATATCTGCTAATCGCATACTGCCAAAAGCCCAAAAGTATGCCCATGTGTTGTGGTTGGCAAGTGGTGCGTTTAGAAGATGGAATATCCGAATGTCAAGCTGATCCCATAACGCGCGAGTGGGTTGCCATAGCCAACTGATGAGTAGCAGCATGGCGATGATGTGAAAAACAATAAGCCTGGACCAATCCCAGCGACCCTGGAGCAGCGCGGAGTTATCTAAGCTGATGCGGTAATTTTTCATAATCAGACACAGTCAAATTTTTGGGCCACTGAAGATGCGCAGAGAAAAACTAGCTATCGGCGCGCTGGATTTGTACCCGCTGTCGACCTTGAAGAAAAACAATCAATCCGGGGATGCTCACAATAATAAGCGTTATGCCATACAACAGCGACATCATCAGCACGATGGTTTTGTCGGCGCCGATCAAGGAAAACAAGCCAACTAAAGCGCCTTCGCGCACCCCCCAACCCGCAATAGATGCGGGAATAATCGTTAACACCAGTGCTGGCGGCACAATAGCAAAATAGGTCATCAGATCAAAGCGTAAACCAAGCGCCCATCCGGTGGCATAAAAACCCAGCATGGCGAAACTTGGTACAAGTATCGACAAAATGAGCAACATAAAACGGTTGTGAGAAAAAGCCAGATCAAGACGATCTGAAATAGCCTTTACAAAAGCCAGTTGCGGATAGCGATTGAGCCAGGAAAGTCGTTTTAACACGAGCAGACCTGCTATTCCAAAAAAGCCCAGTAAAGTAAGCAGCAACATCAGTCGATACACCGGCAAGGGAAGTAACGCACGATTAAAGACATAGGCTACAAGCGTTAGCAGTAGCAATGCCCCCAGCCCCGCAATTCGATCAATCGCTACGCCATACAGCGCATCGCGCTTGCGAAACCCGCGACCAGCGACATCCAGCACCCGTATGGCATCGCCACCAATGCTTGTTGGCAACCCCTGATTAAAGAACATCCCCTTGAAATAGCTGCGCCAATAGAAGGTGAACGACTGGCCAAACTGAAGGTTGCGCATAATCAGCTGCCAGCGATAAGCTGAAATTGCGGTACTGGCAAACTGCATTACCAGCGCGGCGACCAGTAAATCAGCTCGCGCATTCACCATGACGACCCATGCCTGCTGCGCATTGATCGAACGGACAATGAATACCAGTATGGTTGTTGTTACCAAAGCGCGCAATAGCAGCTTGACAGCGGGAACCGCAAAAAATGATTTAGCAGCAGACATGTATGGTCAAAAAATAATTAATCGGAAGAGCCGCCATCAGCAGTGTCAGATGGCTCATTAGTTGTTGATTTCTCCTGATAGCCTTTAACCAGCCGATAATAGTAACGTCCGCTTGGCTGGCCATTTTTTGAAACGATGACCTCCGAGATTTCACCTGCAGTCTTGACGCGCTCAAGCACCCGGTTCGTCTGTAAATGATTTCTATCATTGCTAACGAGCAACAATGTTTTGCCATGTTGCTGCACCAAAGGAAACCAGAACTCGTACATCAAGCCCACGCTGGCGAAAAGATGTTCGCTGGCCGTTTGCAAGGCCGGCACATGAGATGTTTTTTCCTTGTTCGTTTCAATATATTGAGTGCGATAAAAAGCCAATCCACTGGCAATCTTGTTTCTATCCATGCCCACAACCAGTATTTTTTCACCTGTTTCCTGTTCTAGTCGAGTGATTAATTGTTCCATCTCTCCGCCAAGGGTTCGCCAGCCAATCAGGTGCATGTTTTTGGGATAACCCACACCAGGAAGCCCCAGGCTTAACCAGTGCAAAGACGCACCATAAAAAAGCAGACAAATAACGAGTGTTGGCATCCATGCCCGGCAACACCAAGCCAGTAATCTTGTCGATGTTGTCACTGAGGCTGTCACTGATGTTGTAGCTGAGGTCGCTACTAATTTTGGCGTTAGCAGCAAGGCCAGTAAAGGCACCAGCGCAAGCCAGCTGGGGCCGGTCCAGTTCAATTTGCTCGCCCTGAACAGGCTAATGGCTGCAAACACCGCCACGGGAAATAATGCGAGCCAGACGAGTAAAAAGTAATTGCGTCTTAATTGATTTGTGGGCGATTGAGAAAAAGAGGCCATATTCGCCAAAAATGGCTTGCGCGATAAAACGATGGCAAAGACTGATAAAACGCCCGTTGGAGTCAGAAAAATAATGACGTTTCCGATAAAGCGCGGAAGAGAAAATGAAAATTTGCTGGCTAACCTGCCCTGACTCTGGAAGGTAAATGATGCCCAGTCGTGCTGGAAATTCCAAATAACCACAGGTGAAAAAAGCAGCAGCGCAATGACCACCGCAAGATAAGGCTCAGGCCGGGTAAGCCACTTTCTTGAAGGCTGGTCTATCAATAAAAACAGCACCATGGCAGCACCTAATAAAGCAATGGTGTATTTTGAAATCAATCCCAAGCCAATCGCGATGCCCAAACCCAGCCAAGCATGCTTTTTCTCATTGACAATAATCTGGTAGAAAAAGTACACCGCCATCGCCCAGCAGGCGGTCATCGGTGCATCAGGGCTCATGAAAAATCCAAAGGAAAAATAAACCGGTAACACCGCCATGATCGCCAATGCGCGATACGCGGTAGATCGGTTGAACAGCTCAAGTGTGAGCTTGAAAATACAATAAGCCGTCACAAACCAGCACATAAACGCGCCGAGGCGCACTGCAAATTCAATGTTTCCCAGCAAAGAAGTCGTTGCTTTTATGAGCCAGGCAACCATCAAGGGATGATCGAGATAACCTATATCCAGATGCTGGGCATAATTCCAGTAGTAGGCTTCTTCAAATAGAAGTTCAGGAGCCCCCAGATAGAACAACCTTAGCAGAACGGCATAGGCTGTAATCAATAAAAAGACAGTGTCCAGGCTTTTTTCAGGAGCACGGTGATCTGTTGGCCAATAAAAAGAAAAAACAGTGATAGCTCCAAAGAGTACAACGCCGGAAAAAACAGCGGCAATGAGCTGCGCGGTTATCAGCGGAACAGAGGTCATTTGAACCAGACTCGCTAGCAACCCGCCACGCAAAAAAAGTATCAGTAGCGCAATGAGTAGCCAAGTCAAAAAGCGCGGCAATCGGGGCACTTTTGCCAAATGGTTAAGAGGGCCGATCAAAGTCAATAGGCAGCCGAAAACTGCGGCAAGCATAAAACTCGTCATATGCGCGCTGGCCACATGCAAGTCTGCCACCGAACCAGCATTGGCCAAGAGAAAGCGAAAAATGGTCAGATCGAGAGCAACCGTCAAAAGGCCGATCACGAGGAGTTGGATTCGCGCAGATAAAAATCTTGAGGATAAATTCGATGGCATCTCTTATTTACTCGGTTGTTTTACTCGGTTGTTTGTTTGCCTCTGTCGATTTATTTTCCGCCAGCGCCTGGCGTAGCTGAGCTAATACCGCCTCAGGCTTGATGACTTGAAGACAGACATTGTCATTGCACGGGGTTTTGCGATGATTGGATGCACTAACACAGGGTGAGCAAGCAAGCGCTGCGTAAATCGGCGTGCTGTTGCCTAATGAACCATACAGCGCTGGAGTTTCGGGGCCGAACAAGACAAACGTGCGCAAGGGAGTGACTGCTGAAAAATGCCCGGGGCCAGAGTCATTGGTCAGCATGAGTTCAGCCACTTGATAAAGCGACGGCAACTCATCTAATTCGTGGCAACCCGCAAAATTGATACATCGATCACTATGAACATGCTTTTGCAAAACCCCTGCTCTGTCACGTTCCGCAGGAGAGCCAGTGATCAAGACAAGAATATTCTCATCATCCGCCAGCAAATTTCGCATGACGACGACAAAATTTTCTTGCATCCAGCGTCGTTGCGGTAAAAGATCGCTTGCATTCGGATTGATAATCACCAACCGGTGGCGAGTTGAGTCATAGGCCGGATATTCCTTGAGAATCTTGGCGCGCATCCCGGCAATTGCAACATCATCCACTGGTGCCTGCGCGAGCGTGATTTCACTGTCGTTCACCACGGTTTTTGAAAATGGATACTCTGTTTTTTTCGCCAGAGCCGCATTGACCAGCGCAATAAAATTTTTCGCAATGTGCCGGTGCGGGTTGTACATCACACGATGCGTGAGCATCGCACCCCGGTATAGCCCCTCATTATGAAAGGCATGAAAACCGGCTCGATTGACTGCACCGGACAATCCCGTCAATAGTGCGCTGTAACGAGAAAAAAGTTCCAAGTCGATGACGGTATCAATGCGATGACGCCGACTCCAGAACAAAAATCGCAAGCTATCCCAAGCGATATTGAACAAACTATTCTCATTGATCGTAAAAACATGGCTTTCGGGTACGGTGTTCAGTAACCGGAGGCTGACTGCATTCGATTTGAAAATTAGAAAATAGATCTCTGTATTGCCATCCCGCTGCATTTTGCGCATTGCGGGGTCCACCAGAATCGCGCTGCCCATTTCAGAGAGCTCAACGAACAAAACCTTTTTGGGCGGGCTGACTTTATCGCCCCATAACCATCCCACCAGACGCACCCAGAGCGTAGCCACAAGGCACAAGGGAACACCAGCAAAGTAATCCACTTTGCGCATGCGATCGATATTCATTCGATATTTACTCGTGAGATCAGATAATTGTTGCGCGCCGCTAAATCGCCTGCACGCCTGCATCAATGGACTGGGGGGCAAATTGTACTAGCAGTCACTCATTCCACGCAGGCACCGGTGTAAGTATCATTGCGACATCATGCAAAATCAGGTTGATCTTCTTATCATTGGTGGCGGCATCCAGGGCGCAGGCATTGCGCGTGATGCCGCTGGGCGCGGATTAAGTGTCACCCTCTGCGAGCAAAACGATGTCGCCGGAGGCACCTCATCTGCTAGCAGCAAATTGATTCATGGTGGCCTGCGCTACCTTGAAACCGGTAATTTTCGTCTGGTCCATGAATCATTATCTGAACGGCAAACCTTGCTGCGCATCGCGCCTCACCTCATGCAGCCCTTGCGGTTTGTCATTCCGCACACACCCCAACTACGCCCGGCATGGATGATTCGTCTCGGCCTGATGTTTTACGATTTTTTGGGTGGTCATCAAACACTGCCTTTATCCCAAACGGTAGATTTAGCAGCCTCAGTTTACGGCGAAGCCTTGCAGTCAAATTATGCAAAAGGCTTTGTTTACTCTGATGTTCAAACCGATGATGCGCGTCTGGTCATTCATAACCTGCGCGATGCAGCAGAACGTGGCGCCAAAATTCTCACCCACACGCGTTTGATCAGCGCACATCAAGAAGGTACGGTTTGGCATGCCCGTCTGGAAAATACCCGAACCAGCCAACAGATCACGCTGGCAGCCAGTGCCTTGGTGAATGCGGCTGGCATCCAGGTGGCTGCACTGCGTAACCAGCTACAACCCGGCGAGCAACGTCTTGGCCTACGATGGGTTAAAGGCAGCCATATTGTTGTTCCCCGGTTATATGCGGGTGACCATGCCTACACCCTGCAAAACACGGATCGCCGCATTATTTTCCTGATTCCGTGGAAACAAAATTACACCCTGATCGGCACCACCGACATCGAACTCAGCGAACAAGATAGCAAGACCGAGCCAATGCAAATCAGCACAGAAGAAATCGCCTACCTGTGCGCAGCCGTTAATCGATACACACAACGACAGATCCAACCCAGCGACGTGATCTGGCAATTCAGCGGTGTGCGCGCCTTGTTTGATGACGGAAAAGACAACGCCAGCGCGGTGACACGCGACTACCACCTGCAACTTGACGCCGCAGAAGGCAAAGCGCCCCTGCTCTCGATTTTCGGCGGCAAGCTCACCACTTACAGGCGGCAGGCTGAACGTGTCATGGAAAAGCTGCAACCCTGGTTCCCCGCCAGCGGTCAGGCATGGACGGCAAACAAACCGCTACCGGGTGGAGACTATCCGCTGGCGGAAACGACCAATCACCTGCAGACCAGCCATCCCTGCTTATCGACAACCTGGCTGGAACAACTCGCCCGCCGTCACGGTAGCCGCGCCTTGTCATTGCTCGCCGATGTATGTGAAACAAAAGACCTGGGCCAAGACTTTGGCGGCGGCCTGTATGAAATTGAAGTGATGCATTTTCTTGCGCACGAATGGGCGCAAGAAACCGAAGATATTCTTTGGCGACGATCCAAAGCCGGACTGCACATGACGCCAGAGCAACGCGCTCGGTTCGCCGACTGGCTTGCTTCACGCGAGTCGCACTAGCAAGACACTTGCTGGAATAAATCACGAACTTGAATCAAATGAAAGCAGACTTTCATGATTGCCTTCTTGACGGAATATAAAATAGGGCTTAATGTCCGCATAAATTCCCAGATAAGGCACCTCAATGGCTACAATTTTATTCACCGGTTCTGATAACGAAGCTGCCTGGGATTACCTCGCCGAGGCTCGCAAACATCACACCCAAGCCCATCTTGCCCAAGCGTTGGGTGTCGATGTACGTACCGTGCGCCGCTGGGAGGCTCGACAAACCCCCATCAAGGCCTACCTTGTTCCCGCCTTGCAACGCCTGCTGCCATTCGATACCCCAGCACAAAACGGGGACGGTTTCCGCTTTATTGACCTGTTTGCCGGTATCGGCGGCATCCGTGCTGCATTCGAGCGGATTGGCGGTCATTGTGTGTTCACCAGCGAATGGGATAGCTACGCGCAAAAAACCTACGTGCAGAACTACCCCGACGGTCATCCCATTGCAGGCGACATCACGCAAGTTGACGCCCAGGAAATCCCGGACCACGACGTGCTACTGGCGGGTTTTCCTTGTCAGCCGTTTTCGATTGCCGGCGTCAGCAAGAAAAATGCCCTCGGCAAGGCCCACGGCTTCGCTTGCGAGACACAAGGCACGCTGTTTTTTGACGTGGCGCGAATCATCGAAGCAAAGCAGCCACGCGCTTTTCTGCTGGAAAATGTGAAGAACCTTGTTTCACATGACAAAGGCCGTACTTTCGCCATCATCTGCCGCACGCTGACTGAAGACCTCGGCTACCACATTCATTACCGCGTCATCGATGGCGCGCACTTTACCCCGCAACACCGCGAACGCATTCTGATCGTTGGCTTCCGCGAACCGGTCGCTTTCGATTTCAATGCCCTGCCACTGCCACCCAAAAACGCACGCAAGCTGGCAGAAATTCTGCACCGGCTGGACGGTAGCGAACCCGAATTGCCGTGGGATGAAGGACGCTTTTTTGACCATGCGGCAAAGCAGGTCAACCCCAAATACACCTTGACCGACAATCTCTGGCGCTATCTGCAAAACTACGCTGAAAAACATCGCGCCAAGGGTAATGGTTTTGGTTTCGGGCTGGTCGGCCCCGGTGATGTATCGCGCACGCTGTCCGCGCGCTATTACAAGGATGGCTCGGAGATATTGATTGATCAAGGCGACGGCGTGAATCCGCGCCGACTGACGCCGCGCGAATGTGCGCGGCTGATGGGCTTTCCGGATACGTTCAGGATTCCGGTATCGGATACGCGGGCTTATAAGCAGTTTTCAGAAGCCGCTGTTGTTCCGATGATTGAAGCAACAGCTAAACTCATGTCTTCTTTCATCACCCTAGAGGAGGCGGACACCATGGCTAGTGTCGTGGCTGTGCCGAATGACATCGTGACTTCAGGACGCTGGACAAAAGAACAACTCAAGCTTGCATTTCACCTGTACTGCCAACTCCCCTTTGGCAGGCTTCATAGCCGGAATCCAGAAATCATCAAGCTTGCAACGCTCATTGGCAGAACACCTTCTGCAGTAGCAATGAAACTGGTGAATTTTGCCAGCCTTGACCCTGCTATTGTTAACAGTGGCCGTAGTGGTTTGGGTAACGCATCCGCCCTCGACAAAGAGGTTTGGGAGGAATTTCATGCTGATTGGGAAAAGCTTGCCATTGAATGCGAGCAGTTGCGTCAGAGTTTGGAGCATGGTTACGAGCCGGAAACAATCGCTGATGCGGTTGATGATGGCCTCGCTCTTGAAGATTTTACCGGCGAAACCAAACAAGTCTTAACGGCGCAACGAGTCAAACAACAGTTCTTCCGCCGCGCCGTTCTCAGCAGCTATCGGGGGCGTTGTTGCATGTCTGGTCTGTCTGAGCCGCGCCTATTGATTGCCAGCCACATTGTTCCATGGAGCAAAGACAAAACAAACCGCCTAAATCCAAGCAATGGATTGTGCCTTTCTGCCATTCATGACAAAGCCTTTGATAAAGGGCTTATCACGCTTACTGATGACTTCAGGATTGTGGTTTCAGAAGAGCTAAAACGACGCGACGAGGCATTCGTGAAGGACGTGTTATTACCGTTAAGTGGAAAACAGATTGAATTGCCAGAGCGGTTTATGCCCAGTATTGAATTCGTTTCACGCCATAGAGCAGACTTATTTGTTGATAATCGGAAAGACATAAATGTCTCGGCAGTCACCCTCTGAGCCGCTCCTACTGCACGAGGATGCCTTTTATGAATTCTTCGTCCCGTATCGCCACCCCAAGTCACAACTTGGTGTTTGGGGTGGGATGGGGCTAAATACTTTCGGAGATGACTTTCAGCTTGTCCGCAGCCTCGATGACTACTATTTATGGACAGTTGTCGATAGTGGCTGTAACTCGGATCAATGGATCACGTCTGGGGTTCATCATGTCAATCGAGTCTGCTATTTAGTAACAGAAAAACCGCACAACGGGCTGATGGTCGATTTTCTGGCACCTCATAACCTTAGATCACTTACCCCACTCGGGCTAAAGAGACAGCTGCGAAAGCTCGAAAAAGCAATGACCCGTATTGTGCCGCCGCTTGGTCATTTGGCGGATTGATGATCGGATGGAACAAGAAGCACGCCCAGGCGGCTTATGTTCCCTACGAAAGCGAAAAAGAAAAAGCGCCTGCTTATCGATACTTGAGTCCGACGTTAATGGGTGAAGGCACTGACCTTAACCACTATCTGGCAGAGCTTTGCGCCGGGCGGGTAATCTTTGATCCGGGTTCCAAGGTCATGCATGCCAGCACTGATCAATCTTCGGTGAAGGCGCGTAGCCAGTTCCGTATGTCTGTAAAGCATTTGACCGGGCTTTACCAGAAGTTCGGGCCGGTAGCGTATTAGTGCTTGTTGCTGTTTAGTGGCTGGAAGTTGATTTTTGGCTGATAGGCGACTATCCAATAAAGGCGCAACAAGCATCGTCCAGAAATCCCCGCCGTCTCACCAGCGCCGACTTTTCTTAAGGGCGCCTCGAAAAACCTCGTTACCTCTGTGATTGATAAAATTGCATTGTCCTG
>WOZP01000089.1:1377-10416 GCA_011620215.1 Rugosibacter sp. | reverse complement strand
TCCTCGACCTGGGCTCGAACCAGGGACCTACGGATTAACAGTCCGGCGCTCTACCAACTGAGCTATCGAGGAATAGAAGGCGCGAATTATAGCCACAGGGGTTAGCGCCTGCAATACCTTTCGCAGATTTACTTTTTGCTGATGACGGATGCGATGGCGGTGGCGACGTAGTCGATATTTTTGGTGTTGAGTGCAGCTAGGCAAATGCGGCCAGTGCTGACAGCATAAATGCCGAACTCGGTTTTTAGTTGTTCAACTTGTGGGGCGGTCAGGCCTGTGTAGGAGAACATGCCGCGCTGTTTGACGACAAAAGAAAAATCCTGAGGTACGTTTTTTTCCTTGAGTTTTTCCACGAGCGAAATGCGCATGGCACGAATGCGTTCGCGCATGGTAGCGAGTTCAGCTTCCCATTGCTGGCGCAGGGCGGGGCTGGATAGCACGGCAGCAACAATGGCGCCGCCATGGGTTGGCGGGTTGGAGTAGTTGGTACGGATAACGCGTTTGACCTGCGAGAGTACGCGCGCGGATTCTTCCTTGTTTTCTGTGACCAAAGTGAGTGCGCCAACTCGTTCGCCGTAGAGCGAGAAGGATTTTGAAAAGCTGCTGGACACTAAAAACTGAAGGCCGGATGCGGCAAACAAGTTCAGCGCAACGGCGTCTTCCGCAATGCCGTCGGCAAAGCCTTGATAAGCCATGTCGATAAACGCAATCAGATTTTTTTCGCGGATGATAGCGACAATTTTTTGCCATTGCTCGGCGCTGAGGTCAGCGCCTGTCGGGTTGTGGCAGCAGGCATGCAGGACGATGATGGCGTTGGCTTCCAGTGCGGAAAGGTAGGCCGTCATGGCAGAAAAATTCACGCTCTGGGTGGCGGCATCGTAGTAGGGGTAGTTTTCTACGGTGAATCCGGCGGATTCAAACAGGGCGCGGTGGTTTTCCCAGCTGGGGTCGCTGATATGGATTTTGGATGCAGGATAGAGTCGCTTGAGAAAGTCTGCGCCCACTTTCAGTGCACCTGTGCCACCGAGTGCTTCAATGGTTACCGCACGGCTTTCCTTGAGCAACGGAGAGTCTGCGCCAAAAATGAGATTTTGTACGCTGGTATTAAAGGCGCCGAGGCCTTCGATAGGCTGATAGCCGCGCGCCGGGGCGGCTTCCAGGCGTGCTTTTTCGGCGGCTTTGACGGCTTCGAGCAAGGGGAGCTTGCCATCATCGTTGTAATAAACGCCGACGCCTAAATTAACTTTATTGGGGTTGGTGTCTGCATTAAAGCCTTCAGTCAGGCCAAGAATGGGGTCGCGAGGGGCTAGTTCAACCGCTGAAAAAATTGAGGTCATGGGATTCCAGAAAGTGGTAGTGAAGAAAGTCAGATAAAAAAGTCGGCACCCCAAGGGTACTTCCTGCGGGGCGCGCTGGTGAGACGGCGATTTGTTGACTGATTTGTCGATAAAGAGCACGCAACGCGTAATAATACCCGATTGAGCGGAGTCTTTGAATGGTTTGACGCGCGAATGAGCGCCTGTTGAAGCATCAAAAAAAGCGATAAAACGAGGATATGCAGTGACGCAGGAAAATGATCAAAAAGCAGACGTGGTGATGTTTGAGGGCAGCCCTTTTCGTCTGCATCAACCCTTTTCGCCTGCGGGCGATCAACCCGAAGCGATTCGCCTGCTGACTGAGGGGATTAACGACGGATTGTCGTTTCAAACACTGCTTGGGGTGACGGGGTCGGGCAAGACCTACACCATGGCTAACGTGATTGCACGACTGGGGCGACCGGCGTTGGTGCTGGCACCGAATAAAACGCTCGCAGCGCAGTTGTATTCGGAGTTTCGCGAGTTTTTTCCTGAAAACGCGGTGGAGTATTTCGTTTCTTATTACGACTACTATCAGCCTGAAGCTTACGTGCCTTCGCGCGATTTGTTCATCGAGAAAGACTCGGCAATCAATGAGCATATTGAGCAAATGCGCTTATCGACCACCAAAAGTTTGCTCGAGCGACGGGATGTCGTCATCGTGTGCACGGTGTCGGCGATTTACGGCATTGGTGACCCGGTGGATTATCACAGCATGATTTTGCATTTGCGCCAGGGCGAGAAAATGGGGCAGCGCGAGATCATCCAACGGCTGACTGAAATGCAGTACGAGCGCAATGAGGTTGATTTTCGGCGCGGTGTTTATCGTGTGCGCGGCGATGTGATTGATGTATTCCCGGCTGAAAATGCGGAGAACGCGATACGCATTACTTTATTTGATGACGACATTGAGACCTTGACCCTGTTTGATCCTTTAACGGGGCAAACGAAGAAGAAGCTGAATCGGTTTACTGTGTTTCCTTCGAGCCACTATGTGACTCCGCGTGCCACGGTGTTGAAGGCCGTGGAAGCGATCAAGTCTGAACTGCGTGAGCGGATGGATTTCTATACCCAGGAGCACAAGCTGGTTGAGTTGCAGCGGATTGAGCAGCGCACGCGGTTTGACTTGGAAATGCTCGATCAACTCGGTTTTTGCAAGGGAATTGAAAACTATTCGCGCCATTTATCCGGCCGCCAACCGGGCGAGCCGCCACCGACGTTGTATGACTATCTGCCAAGCGATGCCATCATGTTTGTGGATGAATCGCATGTGGCCATTCCGCAAGTGGGTAGCATGTATAAAGGCGACCGTGCGCGTAAAGAAAACCTCGTGAGCTATGGGTTTCGTCTGCCCTCAGCGATGGATAATCGGCCCTTGAAGTTCGAGGAGTTCGAGAAACTCATGCCGCAAACGGTGTTTGTTTCGGCCACGCCCTCAGTCTATGAAGAGGCGCATCAAGGCCAGGTGGTTGAGCAGCTGGTGCGCCCCACGGGGCTGGTTGATCCGATACTGGAAATTCGCCCGGCCACAACTCAGGTGGATGATCTGCTGGCGGAACTAAAAAAACGCATTGCGCTTGGCGAGCGCGTATTGGTCACCACGCTGACCAAGCGGCTGTCGGAGCAGCTCACAGAATACTTGAGTGGCAATGGAATCAAGGTGCGTTACCTGCATTCGGATATTGATACGGTGGAACGTGTCGAAATTATTCGCGACCTGCGTCTGGGCGTATTCGATGTACTGATCGGCATCAATCTGCTGCGCGAGGGGCTGGATATTCCGGAAGTCTCGCTGGTGGCGATATTGGATGCCGACAAAGAGGGTTTTTTGCGCTCAACCCGTTCGCTGATACAAACCATAGGCCGCGCGGCGCGGCATATCAATGGTACGGCGATTTTGTATGCGGATCGAATCACTGATTCGATGCAGCGCGCGATGGATGAAACCGAGCGCCGTCGCAACACACAGCTGGCGTATAACGCGGCGCATGGGGTTACCCCACAGGGCGTGGTGAAGCGTATCAAGGACATCATTGAGGGGGCATATGATGCCGACTCGGCGGTACAGACGCGGCAAGCGGTACAAGAAGCTGCGCGCTTTGAAATGATGAGTGAAAAAGAGTTGGCACAGCACATTAAAAAGCTGGAAAAAGCGATGCAGGCGCACGCAAAAAATCTGGAGTTTGAGGCGGCTGCCGCTGCGCGGGATGAGCTTTTTCGCATCAAGCGCCTGGCCTTTGGCGGTGAAGCGCACGATGCAGATGGTGATGCGGATTGATGTGCGCTGAGATATGCCAGGTTCTGCCAAGCCATGCCAAACCAATGCCTGTGCGTTGCGTGATTGACGTGCATTGTGTACCATCCATGAGTCGAAAGTTCGGATGGATAATGAGCTAAGCGATGCTTGGCGATCAGGCGAGATTCTCAGGTGAGATTCTCAGGCGAGACTCCGTGCGGGTCTATGCGATAACGAAATAAATGATGGAGTAGTCATGAGTGATACGAACGATAAATTTGAATGGTCGGATTCTTATTTGCTAGGGCATGGCCCGATGGATGAAACGCACAAAGAATTTGTGCTGTTGGTGAATGCGATGAAGAATGCCTCTGACGCTGATTTTGCTGCGCGTCTGGATGATTTTGAAAAGCATGCCGTCAAACATTTTTCTCAAGAAGACGACTGGATGACATCAACCAACTTCCCTTCGGCTGATTGTCATATTGATGAGCATGGCAAAGTGCTCGCTTCAGTGCATGGCATACAAGCCATGGATGAAGAAAAGAAACTGAAGATTGGCCGTGGTCTCGTAACGGCACTGGAAGAATGGTTTCCCGGGCACGCTGATTACCTGGATTCGGCCCTGGCAAAATGGATGGTCAAGCAGAGCTTTGGCGGCGAACGGGTTGCGCCCGTCGTATTCAAGCGTAATCCAAAGATGAGCGAAGCTGGCGTAGGTGTGCAGAGTAAAAATTCGTAAGATTGGTGTGGTGCGAGCGTGTTAGAAGTGTGCAATGAGGTGGGGTGACTATCGCTCGCAAAAGCTTTTTAAACTTGCGCTGCTAATCTCTGTTGTGTTGCACGGCATTGTGTTGTCGCTGCATATGAAGTCGCCTGGCTTAACAGCACGATCGGCGAAAAATGCAGAAAATTCGCCTGCTGTACGGCTGGAGGCAACATTAGCGCCACAGAAAACTCCTCGGCTAACTCCTCAGCTAACCCCGCCACCTTTGGCCACACCTCAGCCTCGCGTCATGGCAAAGCGTCGTGACAAACGTCCCCGGCAAACAAAAATACTCAGCGTGCCGCGAGAGTTAACGACCAACAGGTCGTGGACTATTGCTGAACGGGATGAGATGGATCAGTTTCTCAATGAGCTGAAACCTGCGCCGCCGGTGCCAACTCCGCCACCAAAAACCGGGTTTGATTTATCGCGGCAAGCCCTTGCGATGGCAAAATCAGAAGGACGCCGCTTGCAAAAGCAAGACGAAGCGACCGAGGCTGAGGTGGCTGCAGCCGAATCTTCCGTCAATAGCAAGGCAGTTGAGCCATTTAGTTTGCAGATGTACTTTGATGCCTTTGTGCGCAAGCTAAATCAGAGTTCAGCGTTCGTTAAAAATGATCCGCGCAGCAGAGGGTCACGCAAAGCCCTGGTGCAGATTTTATTGAAGCCCGACGGTACGCTCAAGAGCTACCGGGTGCTGCGTGCAGCAGACCAGCAGGCGCAGATTGCCTACATAAAAACCGTGATTGATCTGGCGTCGCCATTCCCCCCTTTCCCACGAGATATTCGTGCGGGGATGGATTCTTTTTCTGTGTTGATTTGCATTTTCCCCGCACGGGAGGGAGAGAGCGGTAGCGGGTTTACACGCAGCTTTGGCGGCCGCGATTGTGATTGACAGGTTTGCGATGCCAATATGAAAGCAAGGACGGACGTAAGCGTTAGGTAGTTCGTTAGGTAGTTGCTGGAATGTAGGGAAAAGTCGGCGCTGGTGATACGCCACATAAATCTTTATCGAAAATGCATAAAACTTCTGTTTCGGCGCGAAATTGATGGAAAATGATGAACTTGCCCGGCCTCCGGGAATAACGAGACACCGGCGCGCGAGTCTTGAACATGTCAAACCCCTTCTTTGACCACCCGATATTGAACTCCCCCTATGGTTGTCCATCGCGGCATTGGGAACTTGACGATACAGGACAGCCAACCCAGCAGATTGAAGAATCCAGACGGCGCGCACAGTTCATCACGCCGATCCCCAAGCCCAAGAAGCGCAAGGGCGCTGCCAAACAGGAGGGATTTGTTTTTGAGGACGAGGCGGGGCTGTCCACTAAGGAGCAGCAATACGACCCGACCTCCATCATCAACGAGGTGCGCGGCCTTGTGGAATCGTGGCGCGCCTTGCCCAATCCGAACCAGTGGCAGGTCACACCCGAGACGGCCCGCCTGTTGCAGCACTGGCGCCATCACAATTTCAGCGGCGTTCGACCGTTTTTCTGTCAGGTGGAGGCAGTGGAAACTGCGATCTGGCTGACCGAGGTCGCGCCACAATCCAAGCACGGCAAGCGCGTGCTCGACCACATGGCGGCAGCAAACCGGGATGCCAACCCCGAGCTGATGCGCCTGGCGCTGAAGCTGGCCACCGGCGCCGGCAAGACCACGGTCATGGCCATGATCATCGCCTGGCAGACCATCAATGCGGTGCGTCGCCCCGGCAGCAAGCACTTCTCGCGCGGTTTTCTGATCTGCGCCCCCGGCCTGACCATCAAGGACAGGCTGCGCGTTCTCCAGCCCCACGACCCGGATAGCTACTACAAGGATCGCGAACTGGTACCCAACGACCTGCTCGACGAAATGAGCCGGGCCAAGATCGTCATCACCAATTACCACGCCTTCAAGATGCGTGAGCGCATCGAGCTTTCCAAGGGCGGACGGGCTTTGCTCCAGGGGCGCACCGGCGATAAACCGAAGACGCAGGAAACCGAAGGGCAGATGCTGCAGCGGGTCATGCCCGACCTGATGGGCATGAAGAATATTCTCGTCATCAACGACGAGGCGCACCACTGCTACCGGGAAAAGCCGCAGGACCTCGATGAGGAAGACCTGAAAGGCGACGAGAAGAAAGAGGCCGAGAAAAACAACGAAGCCGCGCGCTTGTGGATTTCCGGCCTCGAAGCGGTAAATCGCAAGCTCGGCGCCAGTCGCGTCATCGATTTGTCGGCGACACCCTTCTTCCTGCGCGGCTCGGGCTATGCCGAGGGCACCTTGTTCCCGTGGACCATGAGCGACTTTTCGCTGATGGATGCCATCGAGTGCGGCATCGTCAAACTGCCGCGTGTGCCCGTGGCTGAAAACATCCCCGGCAACGAATTACCGGTCTTCCGCAACCTGTGGGAAAACATCCGCAAGGACATGCCCAAGAAAGGCCGTGGGCAGGGCGAAGACCTCGACCCCCTCAAGCTGCCGACACGTTTGCAGACCGCCTTGCAGGCGCTCTACGGCCATTACGAGAAGACCTACAAGCTCTGGGAGGAGGCGGGTATCAAGGTGCCGCCCTGCTTCATCATCGTCTGCCAGAACACTGCCATCTCCAAGCTTGTCTATGACTTTGTTTCAGGATTTTTTCAAAAAGATGCGAACGGCATGCCGCAGATGGTGAACGGCCAGCTGCCGCTGTTCCGCAATTTCGACGAGACCACCGGCAACCCGCTGCCGCGCCCGAACACGCTGCTCATCGACAGCGAACAACTCGAAGCCGGCGATGCGCTGGACGACAATTTTCGCGGCATGGCGGCGGATGAAATCGAGCGTTTTCGCCGCGAGAAGATCGAGCGCTCAGGCGATGCCCATGCCAGCGACACCATCACCGATCAAGAGCTGCTGCGCGAAGTCATGAACACCGTCGGCAAGCCTGGCCAGCTCGGCGGCTCGATCCGCTGCGTGGTTTCGGTATCCATGCTCACCGAAGGCTGGGACGCGAACACCGTCACCCATGTGCTCGGCATCCGCGCCTTTGGCACCCAGCTTCTGTGCGAGCAGGTCATCGGCCGCGCGCTGCGCCGTCAATCCTACGAACTCAACGAGGAAGGGCTGTTCAACGTCGAATACGCCGACGTGTTCGGCATTCCCTTCGATTTCACCGCCAAGCCTGTCATTGGGCCGCCGCAGCCACCGCGCGAAACGGTGCAGGTCAAGGCCATCCGGCCGGATCGCGATGCGCTCGAAATCACCTTCCCCCGCGTCGAAGGCTATCGCATTGAGTTACCCGAGGAACGGCTGACCGCCGACTTCAACGACGACTCGATATTGGTATTGAGCCCCGATCTGGTGGGCCCGTCGATCACCCGCAATTCCGGCATCATCGGCGAGGGTGTGGACATGAGCCTCAAGCACCTGGGCGACATGCGCCCCTCGACGCTGGTCTTTCACCTCACCCAGCGGCTGCTCTACACCAAGTGGCGCGACCCCGGCGAGGAGCCCAAGCTGCACCTCTTCGGCCAGCTCAAGCGCATCACCAAGGAATGGCTCGACACCTGCCTCGTCTGCAAGGGTGAGACTTATCCCGCGCTGCTGATGTATCAGGAACTGGCCGACATGGCCTGCAACAAGATCACCGCCGCGATCACCCGCCAGTTTCTCGGCGAGCGTCCGATCAAGGCGCTGCTTGACCCCTACAACCCGACCGGCTCGACGCGGCATGTACGCTTCAACACCTCGAAGACCGACCGCTGGGAAACCAGCGCCGAACGCTGCCATATCAATTGGGCGATTCTCGACAGTGACTGGGAAGGCGAATTCTGCCGCGTTGCCGAAGCGCATCCCAAGGTGCGCGCCTACGTCAAGAACCACAACCTCGGACTGGAAGTGCCCTACCGCTACGGCTCGGAGATGCGCAAATATCTTCCCGACTTCATCGTGCTGGTAGATGACGGCAAGGGGGCGAATGATCTGCTGCACCTGATCGTCGAAATCAAGGGCTACCGGCGCGAAGACGCCAAGGAAAAGAAATCCACCATGGACACCTACTGGATACCCGGCGTCAATCATCTCGGCGCCGAGTTTGGAATGGGTCGCTGGGCCTTCGCCGAGTTCACCGATGTCTTCCAGATGCAGGACGACTTCGCCCAAAAAGTCGAGGCGGAATTCGCCAAGATGTTGGCGCAGGTCGGGGCCGACGCATGAAATTTGAAACCTTCAATCCCGGCCGCTGGCAGCAGCGGCTGCAATACAAGAGCTTCGAGCCGACCCTGGTCAACCACGACTGGCACTGGGAAGACGCGCAGATCAATGTGCTGCTCGAAGCCGCCAATCGCGCGCTGGGCGAGCTCAATGCCTACTCGCTGATTGTGCCGGACATCGACTTGTTCATCGAAATGCACGTGGTCAAGGAGGCCCAGACCTCCAGCCGCATCGAGGGCACCAATACCGGCATCGACGAAGCCGTGTTGCCCGAAGAACAGGTCAAACCGGAAAATCGCGATGACTGGCGTGAGGTGCGCAACTACATCGACGCAGTTAACTACGCCATTGCCGAGCTGCGCACGCTGCCGCTGTCCAACCGGCTGCTGCGGCAGACCCACGCCATTTTGTTGCGCGGGGCGCGTGGCGAGCACAAGCAGCCCGGCGAGTTCCGCATCAGCCAGAACTGGATCGGTGGTTCCAGCCTGGTCGATGCCGCCTTCATC
>WOZP01000089.1:0-1277 GCA_011620215.1 Rugosibacter sp. | reverse complement strand
CCGCATCAGCCAGAACTGGATCGGTGGTTCCAGCCTGGTCGATGCCGCCTTCATCAACCGGCTGCTGCGGCAGACCCACGCCATTTTGTTGCGCGGGGCGCGTGGCGAGCACAAGCAGCCCGGCGAGTTCCGCATCAGCCAGAACTGGATCGGTGGTTCCAGCCTGGTCGATGCCGCCTTCATCCCGCCCCATCAAGATAGCGTGCCCGAACTGACGGGCGACCTTGAAGCGTTCTGGCACAACCAGAGCATTGCCGTGCCCCACCTCATCCGCATCGCCATCAGCCGCTACCAGTTCGAGACCATCCACCCGTTTTTGGACGGCAATGGCCGCATCGGCCGTCTGCTCGTGCCGCTGTATCTGGTCAGCCACGGCGTGCTGGCCAAGCCCTCGCTCTACCTGTCCGATTTCTTCGAGCGCAACCGAGGCAGCTACTACGACGCACTGACCCGCGTGCGCATGTCCGGCGACATCGTCCACTGGGTGCGCTTCTTCCTGCAAGGCGTGGCCGAAACCTCGGCCAAGGGCCGCGACACCTTCGGCAAGATTCTCACCCTGCGCACCGATGTTGAACAGCGCATCCTCAGCCTGGGCAAGCGCGTGCCCAATGCCCGTGCCGCGCTGAATCTGCTTTACCGTCACCCGGTCATCGCCGCTGCCGACCTGGAAACACAGCTCGGCGTTTCCGCTCCCACTGCTCAGGCGCTTGTTAAAGACTTGATTCGATTGAATATCATCACCGAAATCACCGGCCAGATGCGGGGTCGGCTGTATGCGTTCAAACCTTACCTTGATCTGTTTCTTAGTTAAGGCAAACGGCATACCCTTAACTAACCATTCCCCTTAATTAATGATGCCCCCAGCCTGCCACGGCACACCCTGACCCCATGGCCAAACCATCCAATCCCAAGACCGTCGAAACCCTCAGGCACGAGGAAAAGCGCAAGAACATCCCGACCGCCGAGTTGCAGTCCGTGCTGAGCACGGACGATCAGCAAACCCGGCAGGTTCGCTACCCGCGCAACACCGATCTCGACCCGCAACTCGTCTGGCGCGGCAAGGACGAGCAGGACTGGAGCGACCTCGTCGTGCACGCCCCGCCGCTCTACATCCAGGAAAAGGTGCACCCCAAGGCGCTGATCGACGACCTGCTGCGCCAGACGAAAGAAAAGGCGCACGCAGCCGGGCAAACCACTGCCGACCTGTTCGCCGACTTCAACGGCATCCCCAAGGGCGTGGACAAGACCGAGTTCTACCAGCACGACCAGAACTGGAC
>WOZP01000190.1 GCA_011620215.1 Rugosibacter sp. | reverse complement strand
AGAAAGCGGCTTTCATTGCGGCTCAACTCGCCGGGAAGTACGGCCCAGTGCTTGTCTGATGAGCGCTTCATGATCTGCCGTGCGAAAGTACGCTGCAACTGGTCGTTGAAACGGCAGCCAAGAAATAAAAAGCCCCGCCCGGTACGTAAGTCTTTGACGCGGGGAGGAATCGGTGTCTGGATATCGATCTCAGTCAATACTTCGACGTAATCGGAATCGGAAACGAGGTAGTTTTTTGCCGGTGCCATGCCACCGATAGGCTTGTAGAGCAATGTGTCCCAGCCTGCCGCGGCTTCTTCACTGGATGTATTACCTTCGCTATCGTAATACCCAATCCATTGGCCGAAGTGCTCAGACTGGGAAAGCCCCTGTACCTGGCCCCAGCTGGTGCGTCCCATCAATGCGGCTGCCATGGCATTGTCATACCAGGCATCCACTACCAGCGGCAGGGTGGGCAATGCGGCAATGTAGCGATGCAGGGCCGAAGGCGTCACGCTAGGCTGATACGCTTCGCTCATAAAGGCGACCACCGACTTCCGGTGCTTGAAGTTCTCGATGAACTGCGCAGCCTGGGTGAGACGGTTGCGAATCTTGTGCGGCACGGTCACCTTACTGGTCAGTATGGCCGCCAGCGCCTCTGGCGTGGTGGGTACCGGTGAACCGCCTGCAACCAGCGATAACATGCCCGGCCCAAGATAGGGAATCAGGGTGCCCGTGGTCAAACCAGTAGTGATATCGTCAGGTAGGCTTGCGCTCATTTTTTGATCCTCTGTGGGTTGCTGATTGATTACAAGTAAATACGGGGATTCGGTTAATAAATAGCCGCGCCAGCGCCGACGTTGATCGACGAGTCCTTGGCGGTGGCAACGATGAACTCGATCTCGTCATCCCGGAGGCTGCCGTAAAATGGCAACGCCAGCGAACGGTCGGAGATTTTTTCGGTGACAAAGAAATCACCCCTGGCGTAACCGAGTTGCGTATAGAAATACTGCACGTGGATAGGATTGCAGTAAGCCGCGACTTCGACTTTTTCCTGCGCCATGTCTTCGATGATCTGGTTACGGCTGCTACGGGTAAAACGCGTGCCGAGATGGACGATGTAAAGGAACCAGTGCACTTCATCCACATCCGGCCCCAGATAAGGCGGCTTGATACCCTCGAAAGACTGGATGTGATTAAGGTAATAGGACTCGACCTGCTTACGCTTGGCCAGAATTTCATCAATGCGGTCCAGTTGCGCGAGACCCAGTGCGGCGGCCAGGTCACTCATATTGGCCTGCCAGGGCACACGGCTGCCAACTGAAACCGAGAGGCGATCATCAAGGCTGTGGCTGCGCAGATAACGCAACTCGCTGGCCAGGGCCGGATCGTCCGTGAGGATCATGCCGCCTTCACCACACACCAGCATCGAGGGTTGCGAAAAGTCGAATATCGAAACGTCGCCGAAGCCGCCCACCATGCGGCCCTGATAAATGGAGCCGATGGCTTCGGTGGAATCTTCGATCAGCTTCAAATTACGCGCTGCTGCCAGCTCGCGCAAGGCCTGCCATGGTGCCGGATGACCATTGGTGTTACCCGCCATGATGGCCTTGGTGCGTGGGGTAATTTTCTCCATGACCTTGTTTGGCAGCAGCGTGCCAGACCAGTAATCCATGTCGGCAAACACCGGCGTTGCACCGCAGAGCACAATGGCATGGGCGATCTGGTGCCAGGAATAAGGCGAGGCAATGACTTCGTCACCCGGGCCGATGCCGAGCGCCTTGAGCGCCACCAGCAGGCCCGCCGTGCCACTGGCGACGGCAACCGCATAGGTGCGGCCGACGTATTCGGCAAACGCCTCTTCGAACTTCTCCACCTCCGGTCCCATCGAAATCCGCGACGTGCGCAGCGCAGTCAGCACGGCATGCATTTCGCCCCCGCTGATATCGGGCTCGGTCAGGCGGATCCATTCATCATCATCGTTATGTTGTTCTTCCATCGCAGGCTCCTAAGAAGAACTCCTCGCCGAGACAATGACCCCCGATGCTTCCATCGGGTCAGCCACCAGCCGTCGGCAATGGCTCGCCGCATCGACCAAAAATACGTCGAATGACGGCAGGCTGCGGTAAGGCGTTTCACCGCTCATGTCATCCGCCTCACAGCGGCTCACCGACACACCCTCAAGCTCCCGGCGCAGCACCGGCAGCGGATTGGTACCCGGCGCGATTGCCGACAAGACCTTGGCGATGGTCTCCAATTGCTGGTTGGACAGGCTCATTTCATTCGCCTCCACCGACACGCCGCGCATCCACCGTAATGGGCAGGCTGGTACCTGTGGCCATCGACGGCAATTCCAGCAGCCAGCCATTGGCAAGCGTGACCGTGCCACCCCACATGTCGGGATGTTGCATGGAGACAACTGCTTCCTCCAGATCCTTCTTCGGCACGTAAACCGACAGGGTACCGGCGGAATCTTTGCGGATCATGACTTTCATTGCATTTGCTCCAAGTGGGAAAAATTCATGCCGCCGACGTCATTGTTGCTTCATGCAGCAAGGGTTCGGCAATGCCTTGCAGCAGGTCAAGGACTTGCTGTATTTCGGCAGCACTGTTGCCGCTACCGAAAGAAAAACGCAGTGCGGCCAGCGCTGCTTCAGGTGGCTGGCCCATGGCGCTGAGCACGTGGGATGGTTCAGTACCACCCGCCGTGCACGCCGAGCCGCTGGAAGCGCAAACGCCAGCCTTATCGAGTCGGTCGAGAATGATCTCGGAATCGATATGGCCAAAAGCGAAGTTGCTGGTATTGGGCAGGCGCTCTGCTGCGCTGGCATTGATACGCACATCGGGAAATCGCTGCATCAATTGCTGTTCGAACGTGTCGCGCAATGTTTGCATATGCGCCACATCCGCACGCCAGGATTGCCCAAGTTGTTGCGCCGCCTCACCAAAGCCGACTATTCCTGGCAAATTCTCGGTGCCACCACGACGGCGACGCTCCTGATGCCCGAACATCAGCGGTGGCAGCACCATCCCCTTGCGCACGAACAGCGCACCAACGCCGGGTGGGCCGTGCAGCTTGTGGGCTGAAATCGACAAAAGATCGAACGGAGTCTGACGTGCATCGACTTCAAGTTTGCCCACCGCCTGCACCGCATCAGTGTGAAACCAGACACCCCGCGCCTTGGCGATTTGTGCCGCCTCAGCGATGGGGAATAGCACGCCCGTTTCATTGTTTGCCCACATCAGGCTCAGCACGGCGGTTTGCGGCGTCAGCGCGGCTTCAATCTGCGCCGGATCAAGGCGGCCTTGCCCATCTACCTCCAGGTAGGTAATGGCGAACCCCAATGCGTCAAGATGCTCCAGCAACGTCAGGGTCGCCGGATGCTCAACCGTGCTGCTGACGATGTGCGTTTTCCCCGGTTGCGCCGTGAGCGCACCAAGGATGGCCATGTGGTTGCTTTCAGTCGCACCGCTGGTAAACACGATTTCGGCCGGACTGGCACCAAGCAACGCGGCAACCTGGGCACGCGCCTTGACCAAACGGCTCTTTGCCGCGCCGCCCATGCTGTGCGCGCTGGACGCATTGCCCCAGCAATGCAGCAAGGTATCGACCATGGCAGCTACCACTTCCGGCGTAGGCTGCGTGGTGGCGTTGTGGTCAAGATAGATTGTGGCACTCATCTCATCATTGCCAGAAAACACGGCCAGGGTCTGCCTTGAGAAGGTCAAGCACCTCATGCAACCGGCCTTCAGCTTGCAACACCCATGCACAGTTGGCATGGTTCTTCGAATACAAGCGCCATACCGAAACATGCATGTCGTGCTCAATGCGCGCAATGTCTATCATGCCTCCTGCGGGATCGATATTGCGCGAACAGCAAGGGCTAAGGATGCGGAACCCATCGGGTTCCACTTCCAGTTGCGGCGTGACGTAGCGGTAGCGTACCCGTTCTTCCAGCGCGCGTTCGATGCGGCGCCGGTCAAGCTCCGTCGGTTGCGACACGCCAGTAATGATGTGCTGGCGCGTATTGGAAGAAGAAAGGAATGAAGACCGGAACATGATTTTTATCCCGCAGCCTAGGCGGCCGCGATGATCTCCTCTTCCAGGCAGCCAACTACCCGGCCATTGGGAAACTCGACCAAGTAGATTGGCGTTTGCGTATCCACATGGCTGCCAACTTGCACGACTTCGCCGGTTGTTCCCTGTGCCGCCAGCAACTCATCTGCCGCGCAATCTGGATAGGAACCATCATTGACCAGATCGACTATCGTCAACACAGGCTGGCCCCACTGGAATTTTGGCAGGCGAATTTCATCCATGGACAGGCTCCTCAAGATATTCAGTTTCGCTATAACGCCGGCGTGCAAGCTCACGCACGACTTCGTCAACGTCATCGAGCAAGGCTGCCAGGGCAGTGGGATTGACTCGCTGGGCCGCGTGGTAACGCACCTGCCAATCCTGATCCTTGAGCAATGCACCAAGCAACCCCACCGGCAGGCGTTGCGCTACCACCATGCGCACTGCGGCATCGGTATCTGCCGCCATATCCAGCAAGAACTTCGGCTCCAGGCGCCGCGCCACTTCGATACGTACCTGGCAATCCGGGTCTTGGCGCATTTGTGCCAGCAACACCAACGGCAGGCGGCGCGCGACAACAGTCCGCACGTAATAATCAGGGTCACGCAGCATGCACTTCAAACGTGTCGGCTTAAGTTGATGCGCGACACGGATGCGCACTTCACGATGCGGATCATCATGCAGCTTCTCCAGATAACGGTCTGGCAAGCGTTGTACGGCACTCCAGCGCACTGTCTCGTCCGGGTCCGACAACAGAGCCTTTAGGTGAAAGAGGTCTGCGTGCTTGGCAGCAATGGCACGCACCTCAAAGTAAGGATGACCAAGGCTGGCATTCGCCACAGACGGATTCCAACTGAAGAAACGATCAACACGCTTGGCATACCGATCAGCAATACAGGCATGTCCAATCTGACACTTGCCCGCGGCAAGCAGGCCACGCTGATCGCAAGTGGTGCAATCCACAGGATGGCCTTGCCAGTCGATGGCGGCAAAGTCCTCAGTGACCTCACTCATCATCGTCCTGCCCCATGCGGTCAAGCACCCCACGCAGAACGGAACCGCCCACCTTGTCGGCAACATCCAGTTCCATCAGCTTCGTCAGCATCTCGCTACCCTGCTCCAGGTTACCCAGGCGCAAGTTCAGGTAGGCACAGCCTTTTAGTGTGAATAAATAGAACCGCGGTAACGCCGAGTAAGTACTGAAATCAGCCTGACCTGGCACCACATCCCGCCAATCGGACGCCAACCCGTTCATCGAAGCGGCGCGGGCGAGGCAACGCAGGCCGACCGCAAGCGCTTCGGCAAGCCGGTTGCGATAGAAATAGAAACGATAAAGCGCAATATGTGTCGCCGGATGTTCTGGTGCCAAATCGAAGGCACGTAGCACATGCCGCTCAGATTCGGCCTCCCCAGCGTGATAAGCCGATGAAGCCAGGTGAATTTCATGCTCGGCTTCGGCGGATAGGCCAAAGCCGAGACAGGCATTCTCAAGCTCCGCGAGCCAATCCCCATCGTCGGCAGGCATCTGCTGCGGCCGTCCTGCCGCAGCGTGGGGAGCCAGCATCGTGTTGGGCGACATGGGCCATTTTCCCGGATCAGACGCTGCGCTGCAGGGCGGAAATATCGACTTTCGCATGTGAATGCGATCCAGTCGAACTGCCACAGGTACCACAGCCAGCCGCATTCGGATTAACAAAAGTCAAGCCGGACTGAGTTGGCGTATCCGCAAAATCAATGGTGATACCTTCCAGCATCAACCGACTTTCAGCTGGCAGGAAGAGCTTGACACCGTTGATCACGACCGCCGCATCGCCCGGCAGAGGCGCTGCCTCGACGGAAAATTCCGAGGAATAACCTGAACAACCACCAGGCGATACGGTCAAGCGAAAGCCGGCATCTTCCCCGGCACCACCAAACCGCACCATCCGGCGCATAAATTTTTCAGCAGCATTTGTAATGGTTATGTTCATGTTAGGCAGCCTGATATCTGGGTTGGGAAGTATCGATCACACAGGTGTTATCGACCGGACAAACCGCGACACACTGTGGCTCGTCAAAATAGCCAATGCACTCGGTGCACTTTTTTGGATTGATGATGAACACGCCATTTTTTTCATAAATGGCAACGTTTGGGCATTCAGGCTCGCAGGCAGAGCAGCCTGTACATTGCGAACCGACGATCTTGTAAGTCATGTTGAACTCTCCTTTCCAGATTAAGTTAAGCTGCGGCAGCCGTGAAAGCACCTTGGCGGATGTCAGCGTCACCCCTCGCCTGATGCACAATTTCGCCGGACTGAACCTTGCCGACATACTCCATGAAGTAGCTGATGGCCGATTGTTCAATAAACGCATTGGCATATTTATCCACAGGGTCGATACCGGCCTTTTTCAAGTCATCCTTGGGACAGCCACCAATCTTGGCGACAAATACCGCATGGCAGTCATTGATGGCGCGGATCACCGTTTGCAGTGAATCTTCCTCACCGTAGCCACCCTGGCAATACAGGTCAACCCGACGATGGCCGACGAACTTGGCACCCTTGGCTGTAGCTTCATAGATCTGGAACTCCGTCGCATGGCCAAAATGTTCATTGACCTTGCCGTGCCCCTTGGTGGCCACCGCGATCAACATGCTGATGCCTTCCGCATCCGCCAGTTTTGCGAGCTGCTCTTTCTCGGCGTTCTTGGCGGCAACAGTAGCCTGGCGCTCCTGCTCAACAGTTTCCTGATACGCCTTGCGCGTCTCTGCGTCATACACCACCTCCATCGCGTCAATCTTCTCGGTGGTGAACTCGGCGCTACGGTCTTCACCCAGTAGGCCTACCGCATCGGCGCGGCACTGACGGCAGTGACGCATCATGTTCATCTCGCCCTCACAGGAATCCTGCAACGCTTTGAGTTCCTGCGCCGTGGGTCCGCGCTGGCCATTCAGGCCAAACACCGTGCCATGCTCGGGCGCGGAAATCAGCGGCATGATGTTGTGCAGGAAAGCGCCGCGTGACTTGACCGCGCGGTTGACTTCAACCAGATGCTTGTCGTTGATGCCGGGAATCATCACCGAGTTGATCTTGCACAGAATCTTGCGCTCGGTCAGCATCTCCAGCCCTTGCATCTGACGCTCGGTCAATATGCGAGCGGCATCAATCCCGGTGTAACGCTTTTTCTTGTAATAGATCCACGGGTAGATGTGCTGGCCGATCTCGGGATCCACCATATTGACCGTAATGGTCACGTGGTCAACATTGAAACCGGCGATGGTATCAACGTGATCCGGCAGGGTGAGGCCATTGGTGGACAAGCACAGCTTGATGTCTGGCGCTGTCTTGGCAATGAGCTCAAACGTTTTGAACGTCTTCTCAGGGTTAGCCAATGGGTCCCCAGGTCCGGCAATACCAAGTACAGTCATTTGCGGGATGGTGGAGGCAACTGCCAGCACCTTCTTGGAGGCTTGTTCTGGCGTGAGTTTTTCACTCACCACGCCAGGACGGGATTCATTGGCGCAATCGTACTTGCGGTTGCAGTAGTTGCACTGAATATTGCAGGCGGGTGCCACCGCCACATGCATGCGGGCGTAGTGGTGATGTGCTTCTTCAGAATAACACGGATGGTTTTTGACTTTTTCCCACACTTCGGGATCCATGTCTTCAGGACCATCTGACGAGCCGCAGCTTGCTTTTCCGGAACCACCACTGGTACCACACCCCTTGTGCTCGGCAACCTTTTCAAGCAACTCATTCAACTGGGTTGTCGGCTTGATGTCGCCAACACTTACATATGCTGTTTCTTGCATGGCTCGCCCCCATCTGTTCGCGGATCCCGAATGGAACCCTGTCGTACAGGGTTTAGCCAGAAACATGCCACCTGTATTTACACTTCCTAATCAATAAGTTGAATAGAACTTCCGGATGAGTGAGTTCGTGTTATTCACTACAGGAAAAATTATCTTGTCGTTAATTTTGTGGCAAAACCGACAAGATGAACGAATGCATATGCGCTTGATGTCGGTTGGTGATACGGCCTGTGGCCGATTAATGGTTGGCAAGTGTGGTGCTGTAATAACGGACCAGATAGAAGTACCCCGCGAGGGGGCAAGACGCGAATCCGCGCATGGCCAGGCCACACCAAAATCCGCATACGGCACGATGGAAAAGCTTCAGATTTTTTCCGTCGCAACCTGGCGTGGTATCCCGGATTGCGACGGGACAAAATCAGAATCGCTTGATCTCAATGCTGTATTTTTGCAGTGCATATCCCATCTGCCTTGGCGTCAGGTTGAGCAGACGTGCAGCTTTCGCCTGTACCCAGCCACACTGCTCCATCGCCCACACGAGACGGTCACGCTCCGAAGTGATCGGGGGTTCCGCTTCCTTTACCTGTACGGACGGCTTCTCCGGGGAAGCAATGGCCCCCGAATGTATCGCCTCAAGAGGAACAAATGCGACTTGTGGCACCTCATGTACATGCAGTACCTGGGTCAGACAGCGGTTGTGGGTGCACGGGAAGTTAAGGTCACGGATTACCTTGCCACGTGTCATCGTGGCAGCCCGCTCGATGCAGTTTTCCAACTCACGCACATTGCCCGGCCAATAACAATTGAGCACGATGTCCATTGCTTCTGGTGTCAGGCCAACATCACGACGGTTATCTTTATTGAATTTATCGATGAAATGTTCCACCAGCAGGGGGATGTCTTCGCGGCGCTCACGCAATGGCGGCAGGAAAATACTGACAACATTGATGCGGTAATACAGGTCAGCACGAAACTCATTGGCAGCCACGGCTTTTTCAAGATCGCGATTGGTGGCAGTGATCAAGCGGACATCAACGTGAATGGTGCGATTGCCACCGACGCGCTCGAACTCCCGTTCCTGCAACACACGCAGCAGCTTTGCCTGGAAAGCAGGAGAAATATCACCAATCTCATCGAGAAACAACGTGCCACTATTGGCCATTTCAAAGCGCCCCTTGCGTTCACTCATAGCACCAGTGAATGAACCTTTCTCGTGCCCGAAAAGCTCTGATTCGAGCAGAGTTTCCGACAGCGCCGCACAGTTGACCTTAATGAAAGGAGCATCCTTGCGCGGGCTAAGGAAATGGATGGCACGCGCTACCGCCTCCTTGCCAGTGCCACTCTCACCACGCAACAGCACCGTAGCGCGGCTCGGCGCAGCCTGGTGTACTTCGGCGAAAACTTCCTGCATACGCTTGGAAGCGCCAATCACATTCTTGATGCTGAATTTTCCCTGCAGTTCCTTTTGCAGCAGGGTCTTTTCACGCACCAGCTCATTGCGCTCGACGGTAACTAGATGGTACAGACGCACTGTCTGTCCGACCAGATTAGCCACCATCGTGAGGAAGCGCTGATCCTTCTCGAAACTGCGAACGCGCTTGTCAGTAGCGCGGTTGATGCTGAGAACACCGATGGTGCCCCCCCCCGCCTTGATCGGCACCCCGATAAAAACAACCATCTCCTTATCGGCCATATCAAGTGACTCGGTGCGATTAAGAAAGAGTGGCTCGCTGGTAATGTCGGGAATCACCGAGGCCATGCCAGTCTTGAGTATCCGCCCGGTAACACCTTCTCCGGACAGATACCGACCGCGCTCAATTTCTATTTTCGACAGACCAACCGCACTAACCAGGTGCAGTTCGCCCGATTCCTGCACCAAGCTGATCATGCTACGTCGAATACCCAAATGGCTCGCCAGCAGGTTCAATACCTCGTGTAGTGTCTTGGCAAGATCGAGTGATGAACTCAGAATCTTGCTGACTTCATAAATGGTTACCAGTTCAAGATCACCATCCTTGCTGTCTTTGGTAGCCATAGAGCACCTCTCGTTTCGATATCACATATTCGTAAATGGCGCGCGAGCCCTCCCTAACCCGCCGTCTCCCGGATCGTATCAGGATTGAAATTTTTCTTATAAAAACCAAACGATCTACTTTGTTGCAATGCAATATTCGAGCCAGTTCTACATTGAAGAGGCAGGAATAGCTAGTTACGAATGCAAGAAATACACAAAAATAGGACCAGTCCCTGTAAGGAAAACGACAAATCCCGACAAAATAAACTGGAAATCGAATTATCATGGATTATAAATTTTCATTTTATTATCAATAAGATGCAATCATATTGCAGCACTGGCCCAGTCTTTGCTCATAAGCCAGCATACGGCGCTGAAAGGAAAGTGCCCACAAATCCAGCAGGGGATTAAGTATGAGTAAGTTGCCAATTTATTTTGATTACTCCGCCACCACACCAGCTGACCCACGTGTCGTCGCGAAGATGATCCCCTATCTTACCGAACAGTTTGGAAACCCTGCCAGCCGTTCCCATGCTTATGGCTGGGATGCCGAGCGCGCCGTTGAAGATGC
>WOZP01000161.1 GCA_011620215.1 Rugosibacter sp. | reverse complement strand
GGGGCAAGGTCTTCACCAAACTGATCAAGGAAATCACCGTAGCCGCCAAGATGGGCGGCGGTGACGTCAGCGCTAACCCGCGCTTGCGCCTGGCGATGGAAAAAGCCAAGGGGCAGAGCCTGCCCAAAGACAACATCGACAACGCCATCAAGCGCGGCACGGGTCAGCTCGAGGGCGTGAGCTACGAAGAAATCCGCTACGAAGGCTACGGCATCAACGGCGCGGCGGTGATGGTGGATTGCCTGACGGACAACAAGGTGCGCACCGTCGCCGAGGTGCGCCATGCTTTCGCCAAGCACGGCGGCAACATGGGCACTGACGGCAGCGTGGCCTTCCTTTTCAAGCATTGCGGCCAGATGCTGTTTGCCCCTGGTACGGATGAGGCCAAACTGATGGATGCGGCGATCGAAGCGGGGGCTGATGATGTGGTGACCAATGATGATGGCTCAATCGAAGTGCTCACCCCGCCCAACGATTTTGCCCAGGTAAAAGAGGCGTTGGAGAAAACCGGTTTCAAGCCGGAATTCGGCGACGTGACGATGAAGCCGGAAAACGAAGTCGAGTTTACCGGCGAGGATGCCGTCAAGATGCAAAAACTGCTCGACGCACTGGAGTCGCTCGACGATGTGCAAGAGGTTTACACCACAGCGGTGATTGACGAATGAACCGCGCGGCACGCACCGTGTAATGCAACAAACCAGCTCCGTGTTGCGCATCCTTGGCATTGATCCCGGCTTGCGTTCGACGGGATTTGGCATCATCGAGAAAAAAGCGCATGCGCTGACCTACATTGCCAGCGGTTGCATTAAAACAGATGCAGCACTCGGCTTGCCGCAACGGCTCAAAACACTGCTTGACGGCATTGGCGAAGTCGTCGCCACTTATCAGCCGCAACAGGCAGCGGTTGAAATCATCTTCGTCAATGTCAATCCGCAATCCACGCTGTTGCTGGGCCAGGCGCGCGGCGCAGCCATTTCGGCGCTGGTGCTGGCCAATTTATCCGTCGCGGAATACACCGCACTGCAAGTCAAACAAGCCGTGGTTGGTCACGGCAAGGCAGCCAAGGAACAAGTGCAACAGATGGTCATGCGTCTGCTCAATCTGCCTGGCGCGCCCTCGGCCGATGCGGCGGATGCACTCGCCTGCGCTATCGCTCACGCCCACGGCGGGCAGGGTATGGGCGCACTGGCTACCGCCGGGCGGCGCGTGCGCGGTGGCAGAATGCTTTAACACGGTTCAGGTGACATCCGTCCCATTACAAACAATCCAAGGACATCTATGATCGGCCGTATTACTGGAATCTTGCTGGAAAAAAATCCGCCCTCGGTGACTATCGACGTGCATGGCCTCGGCTATGAAATCGACGTGCCGATGAGCACCTTTTACAACCTGCCCGCAACGGGTGAACAGGTGTCGCTGTTCACCCATCTAGCCATCCGCGAAGACGGCCATTTCTTGTATGGATTTGGCAGTCAGGACGAACGCATGGCCTTTCGCCAGCTGCTCAAGGTGTCCGGCATCGGCGCACGCACGGCGTTATCCGTGTTGTCCGGCATGTCGGTGCATGAACTGGCCCAGGCCATCGCCATGCAAGAAGCCGGGCGTATCATCAAGGTGCCCGGGATCGGTAAGAAAACGGCTGAACGCCTGCTGCTCGAGCTGCGCGACAAACTCCCCAAAACGCTGGCCACAGGCAGCGTAAAAGTCGGCGCTGGTGAGACGGCGAGCAATGCCTCATCGGACATTCTTAATGCATTGCTTGCACTGGGCTATAACGATCGCGAGGCTGTTGCGGCGATGAAAAATCTACCACCGGATTGCTCGGTGTCCGATGGGATTCGTCACGCATTGAAGCTGCTTTCAAAATCAGGCTAAGGCGATAAACATTGATCAAGCCTCGACCAAACCTCGATTAAACTCACGCCATGAGTATTCAGACAGATAATTTTTCGGCACCGCCTGAGCGGTTGATTGCCGCAGTGCCGGAATCCAGCCGCGAAGAAGCACTGGAACGTGCCTTGCGGCCCAAGAAACTGGCAGACTATGTGGGCCAGCAAAAGATTCGCGCTCAGTTGGAGATTTTTATCGAGGCGGCAAAAGCACGCCATGAATCGCTGGATCACGTGTTGCTGTTCGGCCCGCCGGGTTTGGGCAAAACCACGCTGGCGCACATCCTGGCACATGAAATGGGGGTCAACCTGCGCCAGACCTCGGGCCCGGTTTTAGAGCGGGCAGGTGATCTGGCGGCAATTCTGACCAATCTCGAACCCAATGACGTGCTCTTCATCGACGAGATTCATCGCCTCTCGCCCGTCGTGGAAGAAATCCTCTATCCGGCGCTGGAGGATTTTCAGATCGACATCATGATCGGCGAAGGGCCGTCTGCGCGCTCGGTCAAGCTTGATCTGCCACCCTTCACCTTAGTGGGCGCGACTACGCGTGCGGGGATGTTGACCAATCCGCTGCGCGACCGTTTTGGCATCACCGCCCGGCTGGAATTTTATACGCCGGAAGAATTAAGCCTGATCGTGCACCGCTCGGCGCATTTGCTGAACTGCGACATCGTGGATGAAGGCGCAACGGAAATCGCCAAGCGCTCGCGCGGCACACCGCGTATTTCCAACCGATTGCTGCGCCGTGTGCGTGATTTTGCCGAGGTCAAGGCGGATGGCAAAATCACCCGCGCCGTGGCTGACGCCGCACTGACCATGCTGGATGTAGATCATCTGGGCCTGGATGTGATGGATAGAAAACTGCTTTTAGCGATGCTGGAAAAATTCAGCGGTGGCCCGGTGGGCGTGGACAACCTCGCAGCGGCCATTGGCGAAGCACGCGATACCATCGAGGATGTGCTGGAGCCCTACCTGATTCAGCAAGGTTATTTGCAACGCACGCCGCGCGGACGCATAGCAACGCCCGCCATCTGGCGGCATTTCGGACTGGATTCGCCCGACAAACCTGCCACGTCACTATTTGACTAAACCTCATTATGCCTTTGTCAATTCGCGTCTATTACGAAGATACCGATGCCGCTGGCATTGTCTATTACGCAAATTACATGCGCTTTCTCGAACGCGGGCGTACCGAGTTGTTACGCCACCTCGGGCACGAACAGTCGGCGCTGGCAACACGGCAAATAGCTTTCGCGGTACGCTCTGTTCATGCCGAATATCTGAAACCTGCGAAACTTGATGACCTGATCGTGGTCGAAACCGTCGTCGAGTCCGTCGGGCGAGCGCAGGTGATGTTCGCCCAGCAGGTAACGCGTGATGGGGAACAACTGCTGGATGCGAGAATACGTGTAGCCTGCATAGATCCGACGCGTGGCAAACCAGTACCCATGCCGCGTGACATTTATCAACAACTCAAGGCGCTGATGGCTCAACCCAAAGCGGAACTGCCGGAATGAATATTACTCAAGACCTTTCCATCATCGAACTCATCCTTCACGCCAGCCTGGTGGTCAAGCTGGTCATGCTCTTGCTGCTTGGCGTGTCTTTCATGTCCTGGTATTACATCTTCCGCAAAGCCTTTGCCATCCGTGATGCGAAGACCAGAACGGACAAATTCGAACGCGATTTCTGGAGTGGCGGCGACCTGAACGCGCTATACCAAAGCGCCGTCAACAATCGCCACGAAACCGGGGCGCTGGAACGCATTTTTGAATCGGGCTACCGCGAGTTCACCAAGCTGCGCGGGCAAAAAACCCTGGATGCTTCAACCGTTGTCGATGGTGCACGCCGCGCCATGCGCGCCACCTATCAGCGCGAAATTGATGATCTGGAAGCGCATCTGGCGTTTCTCGCCTCGGTGGGTTCGGTCTCACCTTATGTCGGCCTGTTTGGTACGGTATGGGGCATCATGCATGCGTTCCGCGGGCTGGCCAACATGAGCACCGCCACACTCTCTGTTGTCGCCCCTGGCATTGCCGAAGCGCTGGTAGCCACCGCCATCGGGCTCTTCGCGGCAATCCCGGCCGTGGTGGCTTACAACCGCTTCGCGCATCGCGTCGATCGCGTCGCCGTGCGTTTCGAGAGCTTCATGGAGGAATTCTCCAACATTCTGCAACGGCAAACCCGTTAAGCAAGTGTCATTCGGGCTTGCCTGCTGACCTGTTTCACTTGAAATCAACCAGGAGCTGATCATGCAACTCAAAGGAAAAATAGCCATCATTACAGGCGCGGCCAGCGGCATCGGGCGTGAAATCGCATTGACTTATGCACGAGAAGGCGCAACCGTTGCTATCGCCGACATCAATCTGGCCGCTGCACAAAAAGCAGCGGATGAAATCATTGCGGCTGGCGGCAAAGCCCTTGGCGTGGCCATGGACGTGACCGACGAAGCCGCTGTGAATGCGGGCATTGACCAAGTCGCAGCGGCCTTTGGCGGAATCGATATTCTGATATCGAATGCGGGCATTCAAATCGTTAATCCAATTGATCAATTCAGTTATGCCGACTGGAAAAAAATGCTGGCAATTCATCTGGATGGCGCCTTTCTGACCACCAAGGCTGCATTGAAATACATGTACAAAGACAATCGCGGCGGCACAGTGATTTACATGGGATCGGTGCATTCGCACGAAGCCTCGCCGCTCAAGGCCCCCTATGTCAGTGCCAAGCACGCCCTGCTCGGCCTGGCCAAGGTGTTGGCAAAAGAAGGTGCCGCACATAATGTACGCTCGCATGTCATCTGCCCCGGCTTTGTACGCACGCCCTTGGTGGATAAACAAATTCCCGAACAGGCCAAAGAACTGGGAATCAGCGAAGAAGACGTCGTCAAGCGAGTTATGCTCGGCGGCACAGTGGATGGCATTTTCACGACTGTCGAAGATGTCGCGCAAACCGCGCTGTTTCTTGCCACCTTCCCCAGTGCCGCACTCACGGGACAGTCTTTCATTGTCAGCCACGGCTGGTCCATGCAGTAAGGATTCTGCGATGGCGACTCAAGGGAACGGTGGCACAAAAAACAATGGTGAAAATACCGGTCTTGCCGAGTATGAAGTGATCGCGCTGGTCTTGCAGGGCGGGGGGGCGCTGGGCTCTTATCAGGCCGGCGTTTACGAAGGTTTGGCCGAAGCGAATATTCAACCCAATTGGGTTGCCGGTATTTCTATTGGCGCATTGAATGCCGCTATCATTGCCGGCAACCCGCCAGAAAAACGTGTCGACCAATTACGCGGGTTTTGGGAAACCATTTGCCAGCCCCCCCATTTCCCGCCCACGCCGGTTGATTCGGCGCTTGTCAAAACCTGGCCACCGATGATGCGCGAAATGCTCGACATTTGGGAAGCCTCACGAACCATCATGGAAGGCCAGCAGGGGTTCTTTACCCCACGGGTATTTCCCTGGCTGGCTCTGTTTCACAATACACCGGATACCGCGAGTCTTTACGACACGAGCCTCATGCGCGCCACGCTGGAAAAGTTCGCCGATTTCGAGCGCATCAATGATGCGCGCCAGATGCGTGTTTCGGTTGGTGCAGTGAATGTGCGCAATGGAAATTTTGCCTATTTCGACAATACCCAGATTACCTTGCGACCCGAGCATTTCATGGCCTCAGGCGCCTTGCCGCCGGGCTTTGCCGCTGTGGAAATTGATGGCGAATACTATTGGGATGGTGGACTGGTATCGAATACACCGCTGTATCACATACTCACCAACGAGGCGCACAAGGACTCGCTGGTTTTTCAGGTTGATTTATGGAGCGCTCAAGGCGCAGCACCGACAGATTTGATCGAGGTGGCCATTCGACAAAAAGATATTCAGTACTCCAGCCGTACCCGGATGATTACCGAGTACATGG
This sequence comes from Rugosibacter sp., assembly GCA_011620215.1. Taxonomy (GTDB): domain Bacteria; phylum Pseudomonadota; class Gammaproteobacteria; order Burkholderiales; family Rhodocyclaceae; genus Rugosibacter. The sequence continues at coordinate 4,837 of WOZP01000161.1, read as the reverse complement.
AAAGTACACAAAAATACCGTCGCATGCTGCAAGAACTGATGGCACTGGTACCCGAGGAAAACCGCGACAATGCGTGGTATCAGCGCGCCAACAAAGCATCGTGCGACCGGCGTTTCAATGTGATCCACCTGATTTACAAAGACAAGGGCGAGAGCCACTCCCATTACATGGATTACGAGTTCAGCCCGCTGACCATGCACAATCATTGGCGCACCGGGCTGGATGACGCCCACCATACGCTGGCCCATCCAGAATGGCTGGATTTACCTCCCACCGATAAACCTTTTGTGACCCACGATATGCACCGTCCCACGCCCACCCAAACACGCACAAATCTGCCATGAAACAACGTCGGCTCATGAATGAAATTAATGTCGTGCCCTACATCGATGTGATGTTGGTACTACTCGTCATCTTTATGGTCACCGCGCCCATGCCCCCTGCAGGCAGCGTTAACCTGCCTAGCGTTGGCAAATCAGCGCAGCCGCCAACCGCCCCGCTTGAAGTCATTGTCAAGGCGGATGCCTCGCTTGCCTTGCGCGACCGCGCCAGCGACAGCGCGGAAAAAACCATCACTCGCGCCGAGCTTGCGACCTACATCAAACAATTGCAAATAAAAAACCCGCAGCAACCGGTGCTGATTGCAGGCGACAAAGATGTCAAATATGAAGCCGTGCTCAACGTGATGGACGAACTACAGCGCCAGCAGGTAGAAAAAATCGGCCTGCTGGTGCAACCTGGCAAATGACATTCGATTCCCCTTTTTTGCGCACTGACGACCGCACGGGAAAATACTTTTCCCTGGTGTTGGCCGTGCTGGTGCATGCCCTGCTGGCGGCGCTTTTGTTCTATGGCGTGCACTGGCAAACGCAGATGACAGACGTCGTTGAAGTAGAACTGGTTCGTGCCCCCGTATCACCAGCGCCGACTTTTCACCCAGCGCCCAAAATACAACCCGCACCTGAGCCTGCACTCGAACCCAAGCCCATAGCCGAACCACCCCCTGCGCCATTACCCAAAACGCCCGATATCGCCGTCAAGGAAAAAGTGAAGGAAGTTCCAAAGCCCAAACAACCGCCTGAGCCAAAGCCTGTCGTAGAAACCAAACCCGATATCCCGCCGCGCAAAACGTCTTTTCTCGATCAATTGAAAAAAGAAGCCGAGCAGCTGCTGCAGCGTAAAAAAACCGATGCGGCTACCGAAGACTTAAATAAAGAAAAAGCCGCCAGTGAAGCCAGTGCGCGCAACAAAGCCATGGCGGATTATCTGTCGCGCATTCGCGGCAAAATCAGGGGCAATATCGTGTTGCCCCCCGACGTCAAAGGTAACCCCGAAGCGGTGTTTGATGTCACCCAGTTACCCAGCGGCGAAATTGTCACGGCACGGCTACGCCACTCCTCAGGCAATACCGCGCTGGACGAAGCAATTGAACGTGCTATCCTCAAATCCAACCCCTTACCCAAACCTGGAAAAAGTGATCTTTTTTCGCGGACCCTCGAGCTCAGCTTTCGTCCGCTCGATGAGTAAAGGGCCAAACGGTATAATTCTCTTATGAAGATACAATCTTTTTTTCTTGCCTGTGCTGCCTGCTGTGGACTTTCCATCACAAGTGCTCATGCACAACTCAGGGTCGAGATTACAGGCGCTGGCGCCAATCGCCTGCCGATTGCCATTGCAGACTTTGCTGGCGACAGAGCAATCACTCAAGGACTGACTTCCGTGATTCGCACGGATCTGGATGGCAGTGGCATGTTTCGATTGATCGATGGCGTCGGCACGCTCAGTGACAACCCCAACCCGCCCTTTGCCGATCTCAGACAGCGCGGTGCGGATGCGGTGGCAGGTGGTACGACCATGGCCTCGAACAATGGTCGCTTTGAAACCCGCGTGCGGCTCTCAGATGTCATCAAGCAAAACACGCTGGATATGCAAGCCTACGTGCACACCGGGGCACAGTTACGCGCGACAGCACATCGCATTGCCGATGCGATTTATGAAAAGCTCACCGGTGAGCCGGGTGTTTTTTCAACCCGCATCGCTTATGTCGTGAAAAGCACAGGGCGCTTTGAATTACAAATTGCCGATGCAGATGGTGCCAATGCACAGCCTGCGCTGGCCTCGCGTGAGCCAATCATCTCACCGGCCTGGTCACCCGATGGCAGCAAACTGGCCTATGTTTCTTTTGAAGCCAAAAAACCGATCATCTATATTCACGACCTGGCCACGGCCAAACGTCATGTAGCGGCCAATTTCAAAGGCTCGAACTCTGCGCCGGCCTGGGCGCCTGATGGCAAACGTCTGGCTGTCGTGCTCACCAAAGAGGGTGGCTCACAACTCTTTTTGGTCAATGCCGATGGCAGCGGAGTAAAGCGCCTGGCAAGCTCTTCCGGCATCGATACCGAGCCACGGTTTTCTCCCGATGGCCAGTTCATCTATTTCACCTCTGACCGTGGCGGCAGCCCGCAAATCTACCGCATCGCCGCTACCGGCGGCACAGTCGAGCGTATTACCTTTGACGGCAGTTACAACGTGACAGCGCGCCCTTCGCCGGATGGCAAAAGCCTCGCTTACATTGCACGCAACAATGGCCGCTTTCAGCTCTCGTTAATGGATTTGGCCACCAAGCAAACGCAAATCCTGACGGACTCTTCCAAAGACGAATCCCCCAGCTTCGCCCCCAATGGCCGCATGATTCTGTATGCGACAGAAATTGGCGGGCGAGGTGTATTAGCGGCTGTATCCAGCGACGGCCGCGTCAAGCAAAAACTCTCTGTGCAAGCCGCCGATGTGCGAGAACCTGCCTGGGGCCCGCTGGTCAAATAACCACCATTATTTTTCGCCCATACTTTCAAGGACATCATCATGCGCACTCTCAGCCCTCGCACCCTCACTCTGCTTTCTGCCACATTTCTTGCTTTCTTACTGACTGCGTGCGGCTCACAGCCACCCGCACCAGAGCAAAACCCCTCGGGTGTGGAATCCCGCAGCCCCTCGGTCATCGAGACCACACCGATTTCCCCTGCCACGACGACACCAGGCGAAGCGATCGATCCACTCAGCATGAAGGCCTTGAGAGACCCGAACAGCCCGCTTTCCAAACGCAGCATTTATTTCGACTTTGACAGCTATGTCGTCAAAGACGAATATCAATCGCTGCTGGTGGCGCACAGCAAATTTCTCGCTGCACATGCCAACATGAAAATGCTGATCCAGGGTAATGCCGATGAACGCGGCAGCCGCGAATACAACCTGGCCCTCGGCCAGAAACGCTCAGATGCCATCAAAAAAGCGCTCTCTCTCCTGGGCATTTCCGAAAGCCAGATGGAATCCGTGAGCCTGGGCGAAGAAAAACCAACATGTACTGAAGCCACCGAAGAATGCTGGGCGCAAAATCGCCGCGGGGATATTCTTTACTCAGGTGAATTCTGATGCGTTACGCGTTAACGCTGGCATTGCTGCTCTTGGCAATGCCAGCGCGTGCCGGCCTGTTTAATGACGATCTGGCACGCCAGAACATTGAACAGCTGCGCACTGATGTGACTGCGCTTACCCAGCGCACGGAAACGATCAATAAAAACCAGATCGACTTTGCCAATCAGCTAGAAAGCATCCGTACAGACCTTGCCAAACTGCGTGGCCAACAAGAAGTGATGTCTCACGATCTGGACGCCGCGCAAAAACGACAAAAAGACTTTTATATCGATCTGGATAATCGGCTGCGTAAACTTGAGTCTCCCTCTGCTGAAGCTGGCACGCCCACACCGCCAGCCAAAGTAGATAGCGCAAAAGAAACCCGCGACTATGAAACCGCGCTGAACCTGCTCAAGGCATCGAAGTTCAAAGAAGCCGGCGCAAGTTTTCTTGCATTCAGCGAAGCCTGGCCAAACAGTACCCTGCTGGATTCCGCAACCTACTGGGGCGCCTATGCCCACGCACAGGCCAAAGACCACAAGCAAGCGGCTGCGCTGTTCGAGAAATTTGCTGCCACCTGGCCGCAAGATGAGCGTGCGCCAGATGCCCTCGAAGCGCAGGCAGATAACCTGAAAGCACTCAAAGCCACCAACGCCGCGCGCAACGTGTTGCTAAAGTTGAGCGAAAAATACCCAGCGAGCGATGCGGGGAAACGCGCCAAGCAATCGCTCAAATCCGCCCCCACCAAAAAGAAGTAGCGAGAAACAACCCCCATGTCTGCAGTAACGCTAGCAGTAACAGCAGTAACACTCGCCGCCACCCAGCCCGCCGCACCATCAGTGCGCAGCGACACGCTGCGCATCACGGAAATTTTTCATTCCATTCAAGGTGAATCAAGCCGAGTCGGGCTGCCCACGGTGTTTATTCGCCTCACCGGCTGCCCCTTGCGCTGCACCTGGTGCGACACCGAATATGCCTTCCATGGCGGTGGTGCGATGTCCATTGACGCCATTCTGGCGCAGGTTGCCGAACTCAATTGCGCGACCATTTGCGTCACCGGTGGCGAACCGCTAGCACAAAAAAATTGCCTGCCTCTGCTCGGCGCATTATGCGATGCGGATTATTCCGTCTCGCTGGAAACCAGCGGCGCGCTGGATATCAGCGGTATTGATCCGCGCGTTTCGCGCATCGTGGATATCAAGGCACCCGGTTCGGGCGAGGTGACAAAAAATCGCTGGGAAAATCTCGATTTGCTCACCCCGCACGATGAACTCAAACTGGTTTTGGCATCACGCGAGGATTATGAATGGGCCATGGCGGCGTGTCACCAGCGCCGACTTTTTGCGCGCTGCCCCGTGCTGTTTTCCCCTGTGCAAGGGCAGCTTGAAGCGGGGCAGCTCGCGCAATGGATTATTGACGACAAGCT
>WOZP01000010.1 GCA_011620215.1 Rugosibacter sp. | reverse complement strand
CTTAAATGACTATGACGCTGGCAAGACAAACCCCTTCTTTTTTTGGAGGGACGCAGACATTCGGGTCAAGTAGTGCGGCTGAGTATGTGCTCAAACAAGTCGCGGAAGGGTGGGCACAACTTCGCAATTCCAACTCATTGGGGGCAGGCGTAGCGGCTGCTTCTGAAAAGCTTCGTGGTGTGGCAGGCGAGTGCAGCTCTGCTGGTTGGGATGGTTACGAGGCGGCAGCCATTGAGCAAGAAACAATCGGGCAGGCAGAGCGTTTTTTGAACGCACTTCCGTTGGGAATGGTTGCACCATCGATAGGTGCAGAATCCGATGGGCATATTACATTTGAGTGGTATCAGTCGCCGCGCCGAATTGTGTCGGTTAGCATCAGCCCGGAGGGCGACTTACATTACGCCGCACTATTTGGCCACAGCAAGACTTACGGAACCGAGCCTTTCTTCGGCGAAATTCCGTCCGATGTACTAAAGCTCGCTCGTCGTGTCGTTGCCGAATGATCGGAGGAGGTGCGCCTTCAGCAGTCGCGGATGAAGAGTGTCTGGCTCGCTTTATTCTGTTCAGTCAATGGATACGCAGCTCTGACCAAACCGTAAGACCAGATGCATTTATTCCTCACCCCTATCCTGATCTTTCAGTTACTCGGCACATCAATCTTTCCGAAGAGGCGCTTTGGAAAATGGGGCAAGATGTGGCGGATGCAAGACCCGCTAAGCTTTACGGCCGCGCGGATATTTATGCATCCACCGCTCAGCAACAACATCTCAGGGTAGATTCCGCCCCGGTCCCAAATAATCCAAATCACGCCAACATAACCGGCTGGCCTACGGATAAACCAGCACAAAAAATGATTGCCTTACAACTTGCTGCTGATTCTGCTTATCGAGCAAAGCGATAGTCTGTTGTTCGCTGCTACTTCCTCTGAACGCAAAACCGTGCAGACCTTCACTCCGCAGTTAAAAATCGAAAAAGTCGGCGCTGGTGAGACGGCGAAAAGCGTCGAAACTGGCCGCAGGAGGCACAGATCTGCCTCTGGAAAGCCTTCTTGAGGGACGGTGCTAATCGATCAACCCGCCGTGCGCTACCACCGAATACCCGCATGACTAACACGTTGATGATCTGTTGCTACCCCAGAAACGACGGGGTTTTGTGATAAGTTGCTCTCACTTTTTATTCACTCATTTTCGTTTTGTCCAATCTCGCCATCCTCTTCTGGTTGCTCAACATTATTCTGGATACGGGCGGACATCTGGCGTTCAAATCCGCCGCAATCGCCGAGCATGAAACCGAATGGCAGCGCTGGAAAACCATGCTGGCCTCGCCTCCTTTATGGATAGGCATCAGCTGTTTCTGCCTGGAATTCATCGTCTGGCTGGCGCTGCTGTCCCTCGTGCCCTTGTCGATGGGCATGCTGGTCGGTTCCATCAACATTGTCATCGTCATGCTGGCGGGCAAGCTGCTGTTCGGTGAGCGCCTGAATCGCATGCGTGTCATCGGCATGTGGCTGGTCACTATCGGCGTTGCGCTGGCCGGCGGGTTTGTTTCATGAGCACCAGGATGAGCAAAAAACTGTTTTATGTGATTGGGTTCGGCGCATTGATACTGTTTGATACCTTCACGCAAGTTTGCTTCAAGCTTGCTTCCACCCATGCGGGTGAGTTTTCCTTAACCTCCCTTTGGTTGCGCGAAATAGTCTTCAGCCCGTGGATTTACGGTGCCGTGATCGGTTATTGCGGTGCCTTCATCACCTGGATGACGCTGCTCAAACACGCCCCGATTGGCCCTGCGTTTGCCGCTTCGCATTTGGAGGTGATTACCGTGCTGGCTATTTCGGTCATGTATTTCGGTGAGCACTTATCACTCATGCAAGTCTTCGGTGGCTTGTGCATTGTGGCGGGGATTATTTTCTTCAGCATGAGCGAGGCGGAGCAAGCGCATTGAGGGAAATCCCGCCCACTGCCGGGCTGCCGCTGACATGGCGCGATCTGTTCCCTGCGGGTGCATCCCTGGAACAGGGGCTGGCCGACTTTATCCACGTGCCTGCTGTCCAAATCACCTGTTCTGGCACAGCCGCACAAATCATTACCCTGACCACATTAAAGCGGCAAAGCCCTCGTCGCAAGGTCATCCTGCCCGCTTACACCTGCCCATTGGTCGCGCTGGCGGTTTTGCATTGTGGCTTGCAGCCGGTGTTGTGTGACTTGCAGCCCGACCATTTCGATCTCGATCACAAGCGGCTTGCGGCCTTGTGCGATGCGAATACGCTGGCGATCATCGCCACCCATCTTGGCGGGCGCGTAGCCAATCTGTCGCCGGTACTGGATATCGCTCGCACTCGCGGGGCTTATGTCATCGAGGATGCGGCGCAGTCGCTCGGTGCAACCTGGCAGGGGCAGCCTGTCGGCATGGCCGGCGATGCGGGGTTCTACAGTCTGGCTGTGGGCAAGGGGCTGACCCTCTATGAGGGCGGTGTCTTGATAACGCGCGATGCTTCCCTGCATCAGCAGTTTCAAGCCACTGCGGCTGAAATCGCACCATCGAAATGGCTATGGGAACTGCGCCGCCGTGTGGAACTGCTGGGCTACGCGGCACTGTATCAACCGTGGGGGCTGCCGTTTGCGTATGGCTTGCCCTTACGCCGCGCCTTGAAGCGAAGCCAATTGATCAAAGCCGTTGGCGATGATTTTTCCAATGACATCCCGCTGCACCGTGTAGGGCGTTGGCGCAAGGCTGTCGGGGCCAGCGCGCTAAAACGTTTGCCGGAATTTCTCGATGCGCTGCATTTGCAGGCCATGCAGCGATTGGAAAAACTTGCAGCCATTCCGGGTATCAAGATCATGCAAGATGTACCAGGGGGCAAAGGCACATGGCCATTCTTCATGGTCTTGATGCCCGCTCAGGCCGCGCGCGATGCGGCATTGAAGAAGCTGTGGGGTGCAGGCCTGGGCATCAGCCGCCTTTACATCCATGCGCTTGCCGATTATTCCTATTTGCTTGATCGGGTAGATAAAGCAGATATGCCCCATGCACGTGATTTTGCGGCACGCATGCTCACGATCAGCAACAGTTTGTGGCTGGGTGAAGCTGAATTCGAGCGGGTTTGCCAGGAAATTGCCGCGGCTATCTAGCCCGCATTGATTAGCCGGAAAGGCATTGCAACAGCTTAAGGTTGATCGCCTGTTGCTCGACCTGCCAACGCGCAAGGTCAGCTTCGGCAATCTCTGGTTGACCATCGATACCGCTAAGAAAGCGTTTGAAACGACTTTGATAAGAATAAACAGAGATGTCCCCGGTAACATCACAACCAATGAGGCGGTGCCTGATCAGGCCGATGGCCGCTTCCAGTTCGGAAAGACGCATTACACCCTGATCCCAGTTGGTATGGGCATCTGCGACGGACAGCACATCCTTGTCGATAGTGAGATAAATCGGGTCAGTGGATGATGCAAGATAGTCGGAAAAGGCATCGAGCATGGGGGCTATCGCAGCAAAGGACTGACTCTGCTTAATGCCTAGCAGTCGCATCCAGCCCAAATCCCGCCCCACACACCAGTAGCGGACTTTGCCGGAATATAAATTACGCAAATGATTTTCCCAGCCATGCGCTGCTTCTACATCTTTTGAGGTAATTCCCAGCACATGCACCTGGGATACAAAGGGGAGACGACTGACATGCCACACCCAGGAGCCGCAATGAATGCCGAATGGGTAACGCATGTTGTCCGGGTGATTATCAAACACGACCACCTGTATTGATCGGTTAAGGCGAGCATAGCGCTCAATCAGCAAGTAGCTGAGATGATGGAAGTCACCACTGCCAATAAAAGCCACATGGGGCTGATTCGGCTGATTCGGCTGATTGGGCTGATGGGCCAGCGCGTCACCGAAAGTATTTTTTAATCTGTCCAGCACGTTCATCCTGCAGCCGAAGCGAATGGCTTCCTGCCTGTCGTGCAAGTCGATGCGCTGCTCGCCGGTTAATGGCTTGACCGATCGGTCAAAATCAAGAACGAGTGGTTTCATGCCAACGACTGTCTGATTCGAAAAGGCGCTTGAACGGACGCAGTGCCTGTCGCAGCAACGTGTTGCGAATGTACACCGCATGACAAGTGAAGGTGAAGCTGGCGCCTAAATGCCGTTTGATTTCAGGGTCTGTCCAGCCTGCAACGTAATAACGCAAACCTTGCTCCAGCGCATAGCGCAGGTTGGTTATCCAGCTAACGAAATACAGATTGTGTTCGCGCGAGGCCGGATAGGAAAACCCGACATATTTATCCAGCAGCATGCCGTCGTGCACAAAGCACAGGTTGTAGCCGATTAACTTTCCCTCTGCCCGATAAGTAAACACGATGCCGCCGCAGGATGAATCCTGTAGCACCGCGCGGAAGAAACTGGGTGAGAGCAGGTCAAAGTGGGTTTCACTTTGATCATAAACCTGACGATACAGCGCGTAATACTCTGCCAGTAAAATCTCATCGTTGAATCTCGCATCGCCTGTGGGAATTTTATCGATTGCCAATGCTGAATCAGATCGGGTCTTGCGTTTAATATCCTTGCGCCGGGACTTGGGCATGCGCGCCAAAAACTCGTCGATCGAGGTGAAGTCAATGGGCACATAGGCCAGCGCTTGCCCTGCAATGATGAAAAACCCGTATTGCTGCGCCGTGGCAATGAAAGCTTGAGTGTAAGCATGGGCCGCTGCATCAACCAGCAGGGGTTCGGTGGGCAGGTCTTTGACGATCAGGAAAGAGTAACCGGCGGCAGCCCGTAACAGGCTGGCCAGAAAATCACCAGCCCCTGATGATTCAGGCAGTAGTCCATATTCCGAGACAGTGGTCCCGATAAAACAGGTTCTCGGCTGTAAAAACCTGCGCCACCAACGATACAACGGAAAGTTTTCAAACTTCCGACGATCACTTGGTGCCATCGTGGTGAGCAGATTGAAATGGGTTTCAAATGCGGGCACCCTGCTGATATTGAAACCCTGAAACCCCTCGGGCGGGTGGTGCAAAAAATGCCGAATTAACGCGGCGGGTTCAATCAGGTTATGTGGATTTCCCTGCATCGGACCCTAAGCTGGATTGGCGGTGCATTGTTTGAAAAATCCAGCCATGCGGTTGGCAACATCAGCCTTGCGCTTGTCCAAGGTCAGCACGTGATACGAGTCATCCACAAAATATTTCTCTATTTTTTTCGAGGCAATCCGTTTTGCCACATAGTGCGCATTGTTCATGCTGGCTGTATCGTCTTCGGTCGCATGCACTATCAAGGTTGGCGCTTGCACTTGATGCAGCACTTTTTTGGTGGCCTCGATCAGCCGGTTGCTTTCAAATATCGTCAGCGCTGACGTGCGGAATATGCCGACTTTTTCTGTCGCCTGCGCATCCCGTTTTTCCAGCACCGCATGCACCATCGCACGGGTCCGTTCGCATTTGATGCCATACGGTGGTTTCTCGTTCCAGTAGATGAAGTATTTGAGCGGGGTGTTGAGAATAATCGGCAACAGCAGCTTGCGGCGGATGTGCGGCATATTCCAGCCGTCGTAGAAAAATGTCGTGGACAGCAGGCAGAGCCCGCTTACCAGATCACCCTTCTCTTTGGCTAGCAGCAATGCCATCAGCGCGCCCATCGACAACCCGGAAACATACACGCGCGCATGCTTTTCCCGGAGCGCATCAAAAGACTCCCTGATGCCACCATACCAATCCTGCCAGTGGGATTTTTTGAGATTCGCCACACTGCCGCAATGCCCTGCCAAAACCGGACACATGACGCTGAATCCTTGTTTTGCCAGTCGCATGGCAATGGGCTTCATTTCCGCCGGCGTACCGGTCAAGCCGTGAATCAGCAGAACCGCATTGTCACCCGCCTGGTCGTAATAATAGCCAGTATTACCCAGGCAATTTTCGATAGTGAGGCTCATTCTGCGCCCTTATTCAGCACCGCAGCGCCGTAACAGCATTTCAAAGAGGTGAATGCCAAGGTCGATTTCTTCTTCGGTGATCAACAGCGAAGGGGCCAGGGTGATCACGTTCTTCTCGTAACCGCCAATATCCAGCACCAAACCATACTTCTTGTCATTGGCTAACAGGTCGCCCTTCAGGCCTTCGTTGAACATGCGATCAGCCAATGCACGGCTCGCGGTGAAACCGTCTTTCTCACATAGCTCGATACGCAGGGCAAGACCCAGACCACTCACATCACCAACCACCTTCCAGCGTGTTTTTAACTCCTGAATTTTCTTGAGGAAGTAGGCACCACGCGCGCGAACATGTGGTTCAAAATCTTCTGCCTGCGTCATCTTCAGGACTTCCAGTGCGACGGAAGTACCCAGTGGGTTGGATGCGAAGGTTGAGTGCGTAGAACCTGGCGGGAATTTCTCCGGAGAAATAAGCTCTTCACGCGCCCAGATACCTGACAGTGGATTAAGACCGTTGGTGATGGCTTTACCAAATACGAAAATATCTGGAACGATGCCGAAGTTTTCCCACGACCACAGCTTGCCTGTGCGGTAAACACCCATCTGGATTTCATCCGCCACTAGCAACACATTGCGCTTCTTGAGACTTGCCTGCAACTTGGCCATGTAACCTGCGGGCGGAATGATGTAGCCGCCGGTGCCTTGCATCGGCTCGATATAGAACGCACCAAACTCACACTGCTTGGCCTTTTCATCCCACACCGATTGATACTCGGTATCAAACAGCTTTTCGAATTCCTTATGGCAATAGGTGTCGCAGGTTTCCACCTTCATGTCATACGGGCAGCGAAAGCAATAGGGATAAGGCACGAAATGCGCGCGGTCGGCAAAGTTGCCGAAACGACGACGGTAGCGATAACTGGAAGTAATGGCAGAAGCGCCCAGTGTGCGGCCATGGTAACCACCCATGAAGGCAAACTGGTGAGTTTTCCCCGTATGGTTACGCACCACTTTGAGCGAATCCTCCACCGCCTGCGCACCGCCGACATTAAAGTGAACGCGGCCTTTTACGCCATGTTTTTCTTCCATGTACTTGCAAATAATCTCGGCCAGATCGACTTTTTCTTTATGTAGATATTGGCTGGCGAGCTGTGGCAATTTATCAATCTGTTTGTGCAGCACGTCGCTGAGACGTTTATTCTTGTACCCGAAGTTCACTGCCGAATACCACATCTGCCAATCCAGATACGGGGTATTGTTTTCGTCGAACAGAAAACTGCCTTCGCAGTCTTCAAAGACTTTCGGTGGGTCAGCGTAGTTGACCGTGTCACCATGCGAACAGTACTTGTCGTTTTTTTCAAGAATTTCGATAATCTTTTGATTCATGATTTATGTGATCTCGATGCAAATCCAGGGGTGAAGTGCGAGGTTGGGTGATCGGTTAAAAAGCCAGTCCGACACTGCGCGGCAGGGTTTCTTGCGGCCAAGTTTTGATCTCTGCCAACACATCGACAAAGGTTGTGAATTTAATGTGCGGTATCGCATTCTCTTCACAAAATTTAATCAGCGATCCCTTGGCAAACACCACATCGGCTGTTTTAGCCAGGCAAGCATCTGACTTTCCATCGCCGACAAGGATGATTTTTTGCTTGCTGCCGGAAATCTCCTTCGCTACCGCGCATTTGCAAACCCCGTTACCTGCTGTGCACTGCGGATTTCTATGTGGCCAGGAAATATCAATGCCATCCACCACAAAGTGCAGCTTGTTGGCATACACTGGTAGCTCCGGTAAAGCAGCGCTTTTCATGGCAACCCTGATCGCATGGCCAAGGCCATCGCTGACGACAACTACTTTAGAAAACTGGCTGACATGCTGGTAGAACGGTAAAAAACTGGCATCAAGCTGGATTCCCCGAAAAAATTTTTCTAGCGAAACATGGTCCGCCTTGACCATGTGCAATTGCTTTTGCATGCACTGTATGGCAGTAATGTGGCCATCAAGCCATTGCTGTTCCACGGTCTTCCATTCCGGATCGGCAAAACGCTCCAGCATGGCATCTACCGTGTCACGCAAGGATAAGGTGCCATCAAAATCGACTACAAAAAGCATACGTCGCTCCTTCTTTTTAAGAATCGGATGACAGATTAGCCTTGGTGTTCTTACAACCAGCTTACGCTCGCGCAAGGTAACTGTAAGCAAAGCGGCTTACACTGTATCCACTCACTCTCTATTCGCTTGCACGTCCATTGGAAACATGACCTTGATGACGCTTACATTCCTCTCCCTGCTGCTGTCAGTTACCGCAAGTCAATAGCGGAATATGCGACTCCTGCTTGTGGAAGATGACAGCATCCTTGGCGATGCCATGCAGCGCGTCCTGCAGCAGACAGGCTATGCCGTGGATTGGGTGCGCAATGGGAAGGACGCCGATCTTGCACTGGGAGACCAGATTTATGATCTTGTCCTGCTTGATCTTGGCTTACCTCAGCTTGATGGTTTCGAGGTTTTGCGTCGTTTGCGCGCCCGCCAGTCCAGTTTGCCGGTACTCATTGTTACTGCGCGCGATTCAGTTGATGATCGGGTCAAAGGATTGGATTTTGGCGCCGATGATTATGTCCTCAAGCCGTTTGACATGCCTGAGCTCCTCGCCAGGGTCCGCGCTCATATACGCCGTGCCCAATCGCTGCTAACGAACATCATTACCTATGGGCCACTTGTCTATGACATGTCCGAGCGTCTGATAATGGTCAATGGCAAGCCAATGATTTGTCCGGCACGGGAACTGGGCATTCTGGAAGCCATGCTGCTAAAAGTCGGGAAAATCGTTTCTAGCGAACAACTCATAGAAAAGCTCTGCAGCTGGGACGAAAATCTGAGCAGTAATGCAATTGAGGTCTATGTGCACCGCTTGCGCAAAAAACTACAGCCATTAGGTATAAATATCATTACTGTGCGCGGGTTAGGTTACATGCTGGAAAAACAAAGTGACTAGATCGCTACGCCAGACTTTGCTGATATGGCTGCTGATTCCGATGCTGATCTTGTTCAGCGTGGGAACGTTATTTGTCTATCACCGTGCGCTAAGCTATTCGGAGGATGCCTATGATCTGAGCCTGATGGAGTCGGCTAATGACATCGAGCAACTTGTACGTACATCACTCCATAACAATGGACGCATCGATATGCTCCACTCGATGAAAGAGATGCAAGATATCCTGCTGACAGACCAGTACGATAAAACCTTTTTCAGCCTGCTTGATGAGCAAGGTCATTTGATTGCAGGTGATGGCAAATTGCCACCACCACCAACAGATAGCAAGGCCACTGGCGAGAAAAAACCCCGTCTCTACAATACGACTATTGACAAGAAACCAGTTCGGGCACTTTTAAAAAAACTGACGATTACATCGGCTGGCACGTCTTACTCTTGGAATATCTTGCTTGGTGAGACAGGCAACAAACGGGAAATGCTTGCTAGAGATATTCTCACCGGCTTTGTTGCACCTCAAATCATTATTATTTTTCTTGCCATCTTGTTGCTGATCATGGGCATTCGACAAGGATTGGCTCCGCTAGAATCGCTACGCATTACTGTTGCCAGGAGACTTCACAACGATATGCAACCATTGGATGTGAGTGAAGTACCTACTGAAGTGCAGCCCCTTTTGCAAGAAATCAATCGTCTGCTAGCGCGATTGCAGGCAATGTTTGAAACTCAAAAACGCTTCACTGCAGATACCGCCCATCGACTGCGTACACCGCTGGCTGGATTATCGGCACAGATTGACCTTGCGCGAGTACAAGATAACCCGCCTCAAACGCGCCATGCACTTGGCCAGATTAAAAAGGTGTCAGCAAACCTCAACCATGCCATCAACCAGTTACTTTCGCTGGCCCGCAATGATCCCGATGCGTGGCAGTCATTGCAGATGGGAATACTTGATCTAACCAGACTTGCGCGGCAAATTACAATGGAATGGATTGAATCCGCCAACACCCAGGAAATCGACTTGGGATTTTCGGGTGACAATTCTCCTTGCGCCATCACGGGTGATCCGATGCGGATCAAGGAATTATTGGACAACCTGTTGGACAACGCATTGCGCTACTGCCCTTCTGGCAGCAAAGTAACGGTCAGTGTAGCGTCGGATGGCACATTGAGTGTTGAAGATAACGGGCCAGGGATATCTCCAGAGGAACGGGAACATGTTTTTGAACGGTTCCACCGAGGTGCTGACATCCGGGCAGAAGGCAGTGGTCTGGGGCTCGCAATCGTCAAAGAAATTGCCGAAATACACGGGGGAAGCGTCAGCGCAACCGAAGGCAGGGATGGGCGTGGGGTGCTATTCAGCGTGAATTTTCCTGTGGCAGATTCGATCCCTGACGTCAGAAACCCATTAATGTGATTGTGATCGAATACCCATGTACGAACACAAAACCCAGCCGTTGTTACCGCGCAAACAATTTCTGCAACGCGTGTTGCGACACGCGGCGGTTGCGCTTGCCCTGTTGATGCTCTCGCTCTTGCTTGGCATGGCGGGCTATGCGTATTTCGAGAATCTGCCCTGGCGGGATGCCTTCTTGAATTCCGCCATGCTCATGGGTGGCATGGGGCCTGTCGACGCGCCCCACACGAATGGCGGCAAGCTGTTTGCCGGCCTGTATGCGCTCTATGCGGGGCTGTTTTTCTTGATCAGTGCAGGCATTGTGCTCACGCCGATTGTGCATCGGATGATGCATCGGTTTCACTGGGAAGAGGATCAGTAGGCG
>WOZP01000041.1 GCA_011620215.1 Rugosibacter sp. | reverse complement strand
AACTTGTCTCAACCCCGAGCGCGAAGCGTGAGCGCGTATTGCGGCCGCGAGGTCACGTTGTCTCGATCATTCTTCAGCCGATCCATCCATGGACGCGCCGAAGCGAAGGCACTTGCGAGTTCCGAGTATGCACTCTCGTTCTCCTGCAGGAAGGCGGCGACCGAAAAGACTGAAACCTCACGATTGCGGGGATGAGTTCCCCCGCGCGGTCCTTTCAGTCCCCTCGCGTCCTTGGGAAGGACTTGCCAGACGACGTACGCGACATCGTTGAGAGCGATGCGAAACCGGATGATGAAGTTCTCCAGATCTGCTTCAAGGTAAGGCCGCTGGTCGAAGGGTAGTTCGAGGGATGCAAACACGCGTTCGTAGCAGCCAAAAAGCCGCGTGAGGGACCAGAACAGCGTGCCAACTTCGAAGTGATGAACGTTCTCATGCTGACCGAAGCCAATTGCTCGCAGCACTGCAAACAGCGGCACTTCAATAGCGTCCGGGTGGACTGCCGGGTTATGCATTTTGTTTTACAGGCTTCGGCGCGAGCGCCTTGGCAAACTCAAGAAAAGTTACCTGTGCTTTCCCGAAGTCTCCGAATGTTTTTGTGTTCTGATTCTTGGCGCGAACTATCCAAGGTCGTGAACGGTCGCGATGATTCGCTTCCAGAACTTGCTCTCCGTCGAAGACAAGATCATGAGTAACTGCCTCGAATTGAAGCGCTACATCGGGATTCTGAATTAGCTTTCCATTCTTGAACGTCCGATGTAGTGACAGCGATTGCCCCTCATGGAGTATGACCCAGCCTTGTTCTTGAAAGGAGGCGGTGTGATTTGCTACGAATTCATCAACCGTCGGATATAGCGATACCGGGGATGGGAGAGTCGCGGCTAAGGCGGATGCTAAGCCTTCGATCACCAATTCCATTTTCTCGACAACGAAGGTCTTTGTTTCGCCTGACAAGGTGCAGAGCGCACGCACCTTCCCATCTTTTATGGAAAGAGGTTGCAATTCTCTTTCGCTACCGGGCGACGAGCCGCCGAAGTAGCGAACACGTAAGGGTTCACCGTTTTCGATGGCTTTGAGTAGGTCGTCAAGAATCATGTGCGCCCCCATTCGGAAATGCATAACGTAAAGCAGCCATCCTATTTGACGCCAGATATTGCGTCAAATGATTGCCGGCCTGATTTGTTTTTGGTTATCCGTGTTTGCCGCGCCGCTATAATTCATCGCTCCGCAGCGCCGTGCGCCGTCCCGCCAGCGCCGTCCAAAACGGATTCAAAACTTTTCGCGTCACGTCACGATTCACGCTCCAGGCCACGCCCCATGATTCCCAATCTCGTTTTTGACATCGAAACCATTCCCGACATCGCCGGCCTGCGTGTTTTGCATGGGCTGCCGGAGTCTCTGGCGGAGATGGAGGTCGCCGAGTTCGCCATGCAGCGCCAGCGGGCGAAGAATGGCAGCGACTTTCTGCCGCTGCATTTGCAGCGGGTGGTCGTTATCTCCTGCGCGCTGCGCAGCGATGAGGGCTTTCGCGTGTGGTCGCTGGCCGAGCCGAAATCGAACGAGGGTGAAATCATCCAGCGGTTTTTCGACGGCGTGGAAAAATTCACCCCGCAACTGGTGTCGTGGAATGGCAGCGGTTTCGATCTGCCGGTGATGAATTATCGCGGCCTGTTGCACAGCGTCACCGCGCCGCGCTTCTGGGACATGGGTGAGGGCGATTACCGCGATTCGCGCGACTTCAAGTGGAACAATTACATCAGCCGTTATCACATGCGGCATCTCGACCTGATGGATTTGCTGGCGATGTACCAGCCGCGCGCGAATGCGCCGCTCGACCAACTGGCCAAGCTGATGGGCCTGCCCGGCAAGCTGGGCATGGATGGTTCCGCCGTATGGGGCGCCTGGCTTGACGGACGTATTGATGAGATACGCGATTATTGCGAGACGGATGTGGTGAATACCTGGCTGGTGTTCCTGCGCTTCCAGTTGATGCGCGGCTTGCTCTCGCCCGCCGAGCATGCGCGCGAAATCGAGTTGGTGAAAACCAGCCTCGCGGCGGTCAATGCGCCGCACTGGCCGGAGTTTCTCGCTGCCTGGGGTAGTTGATCAGGCGTTTGCCTGTGATGCGCTGGCCGCCAGCATCGCGGCGCGGCTGGCCGGGGTTTCCAGGCTGATGCGGCCGAGCTTGCCGCTGCGGTAATCGGTGAGGAAAATCATCGCGGCTTTTTCCAGGTCGAGGTCGGGTTCACCGCTGCGGCCTTTGATGAAGCAACCGCGTTTTTTGGCGACGGCTTCGACCACGCCGATGCCGTCCATGCCTGCGATATTGAAACCATAACGCTCGGCCATCAGCGCCGGATATTTTTCCAGCAGCAGCGCGCCGAGAAATGCCGCGACCTGTGAATCGATTACCGCATTGCGGCCGATGGCGTGGCTGGCGGCGAGCATGAAGCCGTCGCTGTCGTGCGCGATTTTCGGCCACATCAGCCCCGGCGTGTCGGTGATGGTCATGTGCTGGCCGAGGTCCTGGCTCATCTGCGATTTGGTGATGGCCGGTTCATCGCCCACAGCGGCCACGCGGCGCTTGAGCAAGGCATTCATCAGCGTGGATTTGCCGACATTGGGGATGCCCATGATCAGCATGCGCAGCGGCTTGATGCCGCTGTTGCGGTGCGGCGCCAGGGTGCGGCAGAGCGCCGGCACGCGCGCCGCGTCGCCGGGTTTTTTGCAGGCGATGGCGATGGCCTTGACGCCCGGCTGGGCGTTGTAATAATCCAGCCAGGCGGCGGTGGCGGCGGGGTCGGCCAGATCAGCCTTGTTGAGCAGCTTGAGGCAGGGCCGCTGACGGTGCAGGCGCAGTTCGCGGATCAGCGGGTTGCTGCTGGCCTCGGGCAGGCGCGCATCACAGACTTCGATGACCACGTCGGTGGTCGCCAGCGTCTCGGCGGCCTTGCGCCGCGCCGCAGTCATGTGGCCGGGAAACCAGTTGATGCTCATCGGGTTTCAATTCCATTGCCATTGGCAATGATGCGGATGGTCTCGTCACCCAGCTTGACGACATCACCCGCGTGCAGTTTGCGGCGAATGCGGGTTTCGATTTGCTGATCCACGCGCACCGAGCCTTCTACAATCATGGCCTTGGCAGCGCCGCCCGAGGAGGCGAGGCCCATCAATTTGAGCAGCACGTTGAGCTCAATGAATTCACCCTGCAGTGAAAAATCGTGGATTGCCAAGTTAAGGTTCCGAAAAAGAGTCAGCAGGCAACTTGCCTGCATGAAGGATAAGCAATAGGGGCTGGATTCTACTGTCTACCTGGCAGGATTCTTCGGGCTTTTCTCTGTATTGCCATTGTCACGGTCTTACTGGTGCGGATATTGGGCGCTATCCCGGTAGAATTGCGTTTTTATTTTTCTGTTTTTGAGCCATGACCCATATCACTGATGACGTTCGTATCCGCGAGATCAAGGAACTCTCTCCGCCCACGCATGTGCTGCGTGAATTTCCCGGCAATGAGATAACCGCCGAAACAACCTATCAGGCGCGCCAAGCGGTGCATCGGGTGTTGCACGGCGCAGATGATCGGTTGGTTGTGATCGTTGGCCCCTGTTCGATTCATGATGTCGCAGCGGCAATGGACTATGCAGCGAAGCTCAAGGCCGAGCAGGAGCGTCTGAGCAATGAGCTGGTTATCATCATGCGCGTTTATTTCGAAAAGCCTCGCACGACGGTGGGCTGGAAGGGGCTGATTAACGATCCCTACATGGATGACAGCTTCAAGATCAACGATGGCCTGCGCATGGCGCGAAAACTGTTGTGGGATATCAATCAGCTGGGACTGCCTTGCGGTACCGAGTTTCTTGATGCGATCACGCCGCAATACACGGCGGATTTAATCAGCTGGGGCGCGATCGGTGCGCGCACGACGGAGTCCCAGGTGCATCGCGAGTTGGCGTCTGGCCTCTCTTGCCCGGTGGGTTTCAAGAATGGCACGGACGGCAACATCCGCATCGCGGTTGATGCCATCAAGGCGGCAGCCAGTCCGCATCATTTTTTGTCGGTCACCAAAGCGGGTCATTCGGCGATTGTGTCGACCAATGGCAATGAGGATTGTCATGTCATTCTGCGCGGCGGCAAGGCTGCAAATTACGATGCAGCCTCGGTTGAGGCAGCTTGTGCCGAGCTGGGAAAGTCGGCGCTGGCGGCACGGCTGATGATCGATTTTTCCCATGCCAACAGCAAAAAACAGTTCAAGTTGCAGCTGGATGTCGCACGCGATGTGGCAGCGCAAATGGCGGCAGGCGAGGCGCGAATTTTTGGTGTCATGATCGAATCCAATCTGAACGAAGGGCGGCAGGATTTAACCCCCGGCAAGCCGCTCGAATACGGTGTTTCCGTCACCGATGCCTGCCTGGGATGGGATGACACGCTGGTTGCGCTGGATGTGCTGGCCAGTGCGGTCAAGGCGCGTCGTGTCGCGCTAGCTGAGGTTTAACCATTTGCGCATGAGCTCCCGGCTGTTCGCCACGTTGCTGGTGGTGACGCTGGCCTTCCGTTGCTGGTTGGCAGCGGTGACACCGATCACGGGCGATGAAGCGTATTTCATCTGGTGGGGCTGGCGTCCGGACTGGGGCTTTTACGATCATCCACCGATGATCGGCTGGTGGCTCGCTGTACTGCTCAAAGTCAGCGATAGCGAAGCGTGGTTGCGCCTGCCGGTGATTATCCAGCCCGCGATACTGGCGCTGGGTGTTATCGCGGCTTTGCGCCGCTTGACGCCCACGCTGGATGATGAGCAGCGCTACAGCATTGGCACCCTCGTGTTGCTGGCACCGGCGAATGTGTGGAATGTGTTCATCACTACTGATACGCCGCTGGTTTATTTCAGCGTGTTTTCCGGGCTGGCCTGGCTGCGTGCAGCACGCGACGACGATAAAACCTGGTATCTGGCAGCGGGTGTGCTGCTGGCGGGTGCGGTACTGTCGAAATATTTTGCCGCCATTCTTGGTTTTGCTTATCTCGTTGACGTCCTGCGGCGACGCACGCTGCGCGCCTGGGGCGGGCTGGCGATTGCTTATGCTGCAACGCTGCCCGCGCTGGCGCTGATGGCCTGGTGGAATGCCGGGCATTGCTGGCCGAATTACATGTTCAATTTCATCAATCGGCATACACATGAAACGCAGTTGTCGCTAACCACACCGCTGCTGTATATCGCATCTTTGTTGTATCTGCTCACACCACCGGCGCTCTGGCTGGCATGGCGTGAGCAGCGCCGTG
Source organism: Rugosibacter sp. (assembly GCA_011620215.1). Taxonomy (GTDB): domain Bacteria; phylum Pseudomonadota; class Gammaproteobacteria; order Burkholderiales; family Rhodocyclaceae; genus Rugosibacter. Next base: position 5,425 of record WOZP01000041.1, on the reverse strand, counting down.
TCACCAGAGCCGATTTTTCGATGTTGAACAGGCAATTCAATTCAACCACGCTTGGCGTGCTGGCCTGGATTCCTTTCGCACTGTTCGCTGCGCTATCGCTGGTCAAGCAGATTGGTTTGCACTGGCTGCTCGCGTTTGTGCCGTTCGCCTTGATATGGACTGCGCTGCGCCTGCGCGCTTCTACGCTGCGCCGCCTGTGCCTGTTCTTTATCGGCTTTGCTGCAATTCATATGGCCGCCATTGTTATCCTTTCGCGTCTGCCGCTGGAAACCTGGAACAAGACGCGGATTTATGACGGCCTGGTGTTGACGTTCGAACACGAGGCCATCCTTAAAGCGCTGCAACCCTATGCCAAAGATTGGGTATGGGCGATGGATGGGTACTCCAATGCTGTCACCATGAGCTATAACGCGCGGCGCTACTTTATTGTCTTCGGCGAGGCGTCCAGCCATGCGCGACATGACGACATCCTGACCGATTTTCGTACGCTGGCCGGGCGCAACATTCTCATCTTGCGCAAGTCGGCGCCTGATCTGGCCGAGTATCAGCCTTATTTTCGGCAGGTCACTGTCGATAACTTTGTCGTGCGCGGCGCGCGCTTCTGGCGCGTGAAAGGCGAGGGCTTCAACTACCCGGCCTATCGTGATGGCGTGCTGTCCAGCGTGAAGCGCAAGTACTACGCGCTACCCCAATGGCTGCCGCAAACGGCGTGCTATTTTTGCGACCGCTATTTTCCAGACGAGCGATGCCAGCGCTGATACACCTGTTGCGGCCGCATCAATGGCTGAAAAACGGCTTCGTCTTCGTCGGCCTGCTGTTCGGCCATGCCTGGCATGACCCCCGCATCGTTGGGCAGGCGCTGGCCGCGTTTGCGGCCTTTTGTCTGCTGGCTTCCGCCGTATATGTGATGAATGATCTGCTCGATCGTGAGCAGGACCGGCAGCATCCGAAAAAGAAACATCGCCCATTGGCGGCAGGTACGGTGAGCGTGTCGGCAGCCATTGCGCTTGCAATGGTGTGTTTACTGGGCGGGGGCGCGCTGGCTGTGCTTTATGCCGGCACAGCGCCGTGGGTTTTCCTTGCCTACGTGGTGATGAACATCGCCTACAGCCTGGGGCTAAAACACATTGTCATCCTCGATGTCTTCATCATCGCCAGCGGCTTCATGCTACGCATTCTGGCGGGCACATTGGGCCTGGGCATCGCGCCATCGCACTGGCTGTTGCTGTGCGGGCTGATGCTCACCTTGTTCCTCGGCTTTGCCAAACGCCTGGCCGAACTGAACACTTTGCAAAAAGAAAGCGGCGGTCATCGCCGCGTGTTGGAACACTACACCGCGACTATGCTTGACCAGTTCATAAGTATCACGGCGGCGGCGGCTGTGATTTCCTACGCGCTGTATACCGTGAGCGCAGAAACCCTCGCTTTGCATGGCACACGCCGCTTGATCCTGACCGTGCCTTTTGTCCTTTACGGCATGTTGCGCTACTTGTGGCGGTTGCACGCCCAGGGCGGCGGAGGTGACGCCGCGCAGGAACTGTTGACCGATCCACATTTGATGGCAGCAGTTTTTGGCTGGTTGTTGCTGGTGCTGGTTTTGTTGCGCTAGTGGGCTCTAGCAAATTAGCCGCCAGGAAAAGCGCAATCGGCGGGCGCGATTGAAGACCCAATGGGATTCAGGTTTTGAGGAAAGAAAGATGCAGATGAATGTTATTTTGACCTTTTAGCACCTGTAGTTCTTTAGCTAATATGGTCATCGCATATTCATCCCTATCCAATTGTGAGTCTGTCTGGCACAAAGATTGGCACATTCAAGCACCTGCCGCCAACTTTGACGCTGCAAGATGATTTTCAGCCTGATGCGCAGTTTCGCCCTTGTTGCTTCTATCGGGAATCAAGCTGAACGGAACTGCGTGGTGATTTCACCCATGCCATCAAATACAGCGCGGATGCTGTCGCCTGCCTTGACAGGAATCGCCTCGGTAATGGCGCCACTCATGACAAAGCTTTGGGCGGGCAAGGTTTCGCCTTGCTCGGCAAGCAAATTGACAAGCATGGCAATGGCGATGGCTGGGTTTCCCAGGACGGCATCTGAAATACCGGTGGCCACCAGCTCACCATTTTTCTCAAGCGTGACATGAATCGCGCACAAATCAAGCGCGTCAACCGCGTACTGGTTTGTGCCTGGCACGAACCGGGCGCTTGAGCCATTGTCGGCTATGACGCTGGGCAGATCAAACTTGAATCCGGAAAAGCGCGAATCGATGATTTCAAGGGCTGGAACCACATAATCTGTTGCTGCCAATACTTGTTCAGCCGTGCAGCCGGGGCCGCGTAGTTCGGCCTTGGTGAAGAATGCAATTTCACATTCAACGCGAGGATGTACCAGATCTTGCGTGGTAACCGTGCTGCCCGCCACGCGCTCTGTATCCGCCATGAGAAATCCGATACTCGGGACAGACACGCCCATTTGCAGCATTTTGGCTTTAGAGGTGAGGCCGATTTTCCATCCGGCCTGGCGTCCACCCTCTGCACATAACCGGCGCCTGAGGGCGGTTTGCACCGCATAGCCATCGGCGACGGTCATGGAGGGAAAGTCATCGGTGAGTTTGGGGATGGCATACGCACCCTTTTGTGCTGCTAAAACTCGATCACGGAGCTGGTTGACTTCGTCGGGTGTGAGTGCCATGTTTTTATCCTTTGAATGTGTTATCAGAGTTTGATGCAGATATTTTTTAGCTCAGTGTAAAACTCCAGCGAATGCACGCCGCCTTCGCGGCCAATGCCGGATTGCTTCATGCCGCCAAACGCCGTGCGCAAGTCGCGCAGGAACCAGGAGTTTACCCAGACGATACCGGCTTCCAAGGCGCCCGCCATGCGATGGGCACGCGAAAGATTACTGGTCCACAGCGTGGCGGACAATCCATAAGTGGTGTCGTTCGCTAAAGCCAGCACTTCTTCTTCGGTGTCAAATGGCGTGATATGGCAGCACGGGCCAAAAATTTCGTCGCGCAAGATGCTTGCGGTTTCTGGCAAGCCGGTCCAGATGGTGGGTTGAACCCAGGCACCCTTGGCAAATTCTGCAGACATCGTGGGGATGCCACCGCCGGTCACGATGGTAGCGCCTTCCGCCACGGCTTTTTTGTAGTACGAGAGCACTTTGTCGCGTTGTTCTTGGGAAATCATCGGGCCCATGGCCACGCCCGCTTCAAACGGGGCACCAATTTTCATGTTTTCTGCACCATTTTTCAGTGCATTGACGAAGCGTTCAAAAAGCGGCCGTTCGACATACAGGCGCTCCGTGCCCAGGCACACTTGCCCGGTATTGACGAAAGACGAGCGCAACGTGCCTTCGATGGCGGCATCAAAATCGCAATCAGCAAAAATAATTCCGGCATTTTTGCCGCCCATTTCGAGCGACACAGGGCGTGCGCCTACTGCAGCGGCTTTGCTGATTTCCGCACCCGTGCGGGTTTCGCCCGTGAAGGTGATGGCATTCACCCCTGGGTGAGTGGTAACAAACTCGCCCGCCGACCCCGGCCCAAAACCATTGACGACGTTATAAACGCCCTTGGGAATGCCCACGGTATTCATTACTTCGCCGAGCAAGGCCGCCGACTGGGGCGATTCTTCAGACGGTTTGACCACAACCGTGTTGCCACAGGCCAAAGCGGGCGCGACTTTCCATGTCATGAGCAGCAGCGGGGCATTCCATGGGCAGATGACACCAACGACGCCGACGGGGCGGCGGACGGAATAATTCAATGCACCTTTGCCATCAGGCGTTGCCATCTCGTAAGTTTCTGTCGGCACATTTTTCACCATGTCGGCAAAAATCTTGAAGTTGGCCGCGCCGCGCGGCACAAAGGCGTGGCGCGCAACGGAGGCGGGCATGCCGGTATCGGCTGTTTCGGCATCGACAAAATCATCAAAGCGCCGCGTCATTTCGTTGGCAATGGCGTAGAGCATGTCCGAGCGATCAGCGGTGGGCATTTTTGCCCAGTTGCCGCGCAAGGCGGTCCGCGCCGAGGTGACGGCTTGATCGACCTCTTCACGCGAGGCTTCAGCCACTGTGGCGATCACCTCGTTATTCACTGGCGAGCGTTTTTCAAATGTGTTGCCTGAGGATACAAATTGACCTGCAATGAAGTTGGGAATCGTTTTGATGCTCATGAGCGCTCCTTATAGATATAAAAATACGGTGTGAAATGAATTGTAAAAAAAATGCATCCTAGCAGGTTGTATCCGTGTTGCGGTCGCAAAAAGTCGGTGCTGGCGATACGCCGCGAAACCGTGGGTCACAACTGAATGGAGTGCAAAGCCGTTTATGAAAAAACACTTGAGTCTTTCGCACAATGGCTTACTTGCTTACCTTAGCCACGACGGCGAAAATCATTCAGGCGAAAACCGAGTAATGCGAGGGTGGCAAAGTAACTGATGCCCCCCCCGACGACGATCAAAGCGAGCTTTAGCAAGCGTTCTTTGCCGCTCATCGAAAGCCAGCTCGCATCATTGCCGACAAAAAACCAAAGTACGCTGCCAAGTACGCCTAGCGCTACGATCAGCTTCAATATGAATTTATTCCAGCCCGCCGTTGGCAGATAAGCGCCGCGCTGGCGCAGTCCGCGCCACAGCAGCGCTGCATTGACACACGAAGCCAGGCCAATGGATAAGGCCAGTCCGGCATGTTTGAGCCAGCCAATGAAGGCCAAATTCATCAATTGGGTAAGCAGCAGCGTGAACAGGGCGATTTTTACCGGTGTGCGAATATCCTGTCGCGCATAAAAGCCGGGGGCGAGGACTTTGACCAGGATCAGCCCGGTGAGTCCAATGGAATAGGCGACCAGTGCCTGGCGGGTTTGCAGCACGTCGGCCGCAGTAAATGCGCCGTGCTGAAACAGCGTGGCGAGCAAGGGTACGGCCAGCACCGCCAGCGCCAGCGACGCGGGCAGCGTCAACATCAAGGTCAGGCGCAAGCCCCAGTCGAGCAGGGCGGAGAATTCGGGCGCATTGCCGCTGGCGTGGGTGCGCGCCAGACTTGGCAGCAAAATGGTACCTAGCGCTGCACCAAGCAAACCTGCAGGAAACTCCATCAACCGATCCGCATAGTAAAGCCAGGAGACGCTGCCGCTTTGCAGGAAGGAGGCGAAAATGGTATTAATGATCAGGCTGATTTGCGAGACAGAAACGCCCAGCACTGCCGGCGCCATGAGCTTGAGGATGCGCTGCACGCCGGGGTCGCGCCAGACCGGGGAAAAGCGCGGCAGCATGCCGATCTTTGCCAGTGCGGGAATCTGGATCGCCAGCTGCAGTGCGCCACCGAGAAATACCGCCCAGCCGAGGACAAGGATGGGCGGATCAAACCAGGGCGCGGCAAACAGCGCCATGCCGATGAACGAAAGGTTCAGCAGTACCGGCGTGAAGG